>CAZDBH010000471.1:0-6634 GCA_964503485.1 uncultured Bradymonadales bacterium
GCCCTCGTTGCCCGGTTGGTCCAGGTTTACCTCGTTGTCCATTCTGTCCATGTTTACCTCTTTGGCCTGTTGGTCCATTGAGTCCTCGTTCACCAGTAGGTCCTTGGATACCGCGTTCGCCCGTCGGTCCAATCGGTCCCTGGTCGCCAGTTAGGCCTCGTTGCCCGGTCGGTCCTTGGATCCCGCGCTCGCCTGTTGGTCCTTGGATGCCGCGCTCGCCTGTTGGTCCGGTTGGGCCACGTTCCCCGGGCGGGCCCGTGGGCCCAGTCACACCCGAGGTAGCGCCCGGCGGGCCACTCGGCCCGGTCGGTCCTCGTTCACCTTCAGGTCCGATCGGACCCGAAGGTCCTCTCTCACCACGCGGACCGGTAGGCCCTGTTACGCCGGAGGTGGCGCCTGGGGGACCGGTCGGTCCAGTCGGTCCAGTTGGTCCGACGAGGCCGCGTTCACCTCGTTCGCCGGTCGGCCCGGAAGGTCCGGTGGGGCCCTCTACTCCTCTATCACCTTGCGGTCCGGTAGGTCCTTCACTTCCGCGGTCCCCAGTTGGACCCATCGGCCCGGTTGGTCCCTGGATGCCGCGTTCTCCTGGTGATCCGGTCGGTCCAGTCGGTCCGACAAGGCCGCGTTCTCCCGTCGGCCCCTGGATACCTTGTTCGCCAGCGGGGCCGGATGGTCCCGACGGTCCTTGTTCACCTTGCGGTCCGGTGGGGCCAGTTAGTCCCGACGTTGCGCCGGGCGGTCCCGACGGCCCGGATGGACCGGGTATACCCTGAATTCCCTGAAGACCTGTCGGACCACTCGGTCCGCTCGGTCCCTGTTCACCCACTGGCCCAGTCGGGCCCAGAGCGCCAGCTGGCCCTGAGGGGCCTTGGGGACCAGTCGGCCCCACGGGGCCCGCCTCAGCAACTGGGAGAGCCAAGCACTCCCAGACCTCATCCGTCTCGTTCCATTGAGCGACCTCGAGATCGTCACAATCGGAGGGCAGCAATGCGTCTGCTAGTCCCTCTCGAACGTCATCGTCACTCGGTACATTTGCGGCCCACATTGCAAAGGGAACAGCCGCGATACTGAAACGGGGCTCCTGGGCTTCGCCGTTGACCGAGATCTGTACGTAGACCGCGCCGTCGGTGGCAAATACACCGTAGTCGAGTGGGTTGTCGTCATCTCCAAGAAGGATGTTAACGAAACCGTTCTCGGCGTTGGCTTCGCTCGTAAAGCTCCATAGCACGGTGGCTTGTTCACCAGCCCCGTCATACAGCTCGACGAGAATGGTCTGCGGCCCACTCAGAGGAACGCCCTCCGAGTCGGTGATATGAGCTTGGAATCTGGCATTTTCAGGTATCACCTGCGCCAGTGCGGGCGACGCGAGGGCGAGCACGAGAACCATGGACAGCGCGAGTTGAACGACTCGATTAATCGTTGATGTCATGTTCATTGATCCTCGGGGGGCTGCGAACCGAAGGTGACTTGAGCGGAGTTCATCCGGTAGCTCTCGCTCTCGGTGGGTTCTGCCGTCAGGGGGACTGTGATTGCGAATCGGGTCGAGAAGCCAGCCGAAGTGACGGTACCGCTGGCCAGTGTGGGGGTTACGGACATCCCGGGTTCGAGGCTGGGCTCAGCGACCTCCTCCTGGGAGTCTGGCTCGCTGGTGGAGTCGACTTGACCGTCACCCCTTTGGGTGTCTTCCGTCCCAGCATCCAACCCAGCGGTGGTACCCGTGCTGTCGGCGGGGTCGTCCTCTGGGCTCGGGACACTGCTGTCGCAAGCGGCGACGGTTCCGAGCCAAACCAAGGATGCGATGACCAACAACACACGATTTTCAGCACAGACACTGCGTTTTGATCTAGAAAACGGTGACCGCATGTCCAGCTACCCCATTCAACGGGTGTACTCGTTCCGCAGGGGGCGGACGCCTAGCACCCTTTGGGGCGCAACGCGAAGAGAAACTCCCGAGCGGTTCGTGCTTGAGTTACCTATTGAGTTCTAGAAGTAAATGGTTCGGATGTCAAGACTCGGACCCGAGGGTCCGATAATGCCCAGCGTTGAGGATCCAAGCGGAGTGGGTCCCGCACGCCAGACTGCGTTCGGGGCGCCGCGAGCCCAGTCAGTCGTCTGGATTGGGCAGCGGATTGTCGACGCATTCGACTGCGCCTGAACAGTCCCACCAGTCAGTCGAGCACTCCGGAACGTGCTCTTGGTCGCACCCGGCGATGACGAACATCTCGCCAAACGAGCAGTCTTCGAGATCGGAAGCGCAGTTGGTGTTGCAATCCTCGACACTGACTTCGCCCAGCCAGGAGCAGGTGTCGGCCGCTCCGCAGAAGCTAGCGCAATAGGTAGTTGGTGCCGGCGGGGCTGGGGGTGCGGTCTCAATGCAGTCGATCGCAGCGGTGCATTCGTACCAACTCAAATCACAGGCTTCGTCCTCAAATGCTGCGTCTCCACAGTCGACGGCATCCCAAACGTCTGCTCCTTCGCAGTTGTCAAAGTCCGGCGTACAGAAACCGACGCATCCAGCAGCCGTCAGAGGCGGTGGAAGGAGTTCGCAACGCTCGAGCTCTGCGCACAGGTCGGTGCAGTACTCGGACGGTTCGGGTGGAGCGGGCGGCGCGGCGTCCACGCAGTCGATAGCAGAAATGCAATCGAACCAGCCCAGGTCACATGCGTCGTCGGCAAAAGCAGTGTCTCCGCACGCGACTGCGTCGAGGATGCCCGCGTCATCGCAATCCCCAACGTCATCCCCGCAGAACGTGGCGCAAGCCTCCTCTGAGATTCCGTGAAGGAGACCACACTCGTCGAGCGTTCCACACATCGCGGCGCAGAACTCTTCCCCAGTTGGGACCTCAACCATGTCCGCGTCGGCGGTCATATCCCCTTCGGTCATATCCCCTTCGGTCGTGTCCCCTTCGGCCGTGTCGTCGCTACCCGTGTCGGTAGTAGCCGTATCGGCAGTTGTGTCATCGTTTGTGTCGTCGCTGCAGGCCATGAGGCCCACTATGGCGAAGATCGCGATCATGCGGATGTTTCTCGTACTCATTTCGTCCCCTCCCGACGGCGTGAAGCACTGGTTTTTGCTGGCGGAGCGCGGTCGCCCCGGAGCGCTGTTGATTGTTGAATGTCGCGAGTATGATGACCGCGCTTTCCGCGGTCAAGGGTCCATTGAGGCAGGGAACTCAGGCCGCCGATCGTCACTTGTCTGGCGGGCTCTCGAGTGTGCTGCGACGGCGCAAGACGAGGACTCCGAGTCCGAGCAAGACCCACCACGAGGGTGCCGTGGATCGCGCTGGCGAGGTACTGCAAACCAGCTCCACCCAACGCCCATCCACACCACCAGTGCCGCGTTCCCCGGCGTTAAACCAGCGGGTCTCTTCGTCGATCCAGTCGGTAACCCGATCGGTCAGAGCGTGATAACTATCCCCAACGCACCCCGAATCGGTCTGAATATTGACGCCCATGACGACCGCGTCGCCGAGCTCCGACTGAGTCAGTAACGGACCGCCGGAATCGCCGACGCAGAGCGCCCGAAGGTTGTCGCCGTTGGTGACGACGATGTTCTCCCAGTGGTTCATGATTCTCAGTTCGCCGTAGCGCCTGACGTGAGGGATGCCTCGAAGGTGAGAGAACCCAGCCGCCTCGACCACTCGGCCTTCCCATCCGGCGGCCGGCTCGACCCGATTGAATGGGATTGGGCTGAGGGCCGGTACCGCGCTGACAGCGTCTTCTGACAAGTGGAGTAGGGCGATGTCGTGCTCCCAACCGACCACTGATGCACGACTCACCTCGAAGCTACCCAGGACGTTTTCGGGTGACCCTATACGAAACGTGACCGTCCCCACGATGTCACTGTCAGGCTTGTCATCTGTGTTCGAGTCGATGCAGTGCTGCGCTGTGAGAACGACATCCCGGTCGATGAGCGTGCCCGAGCAGAAAACAGCGCCATCCCACAAATAGCCAATAGCGAGCTGTTCACCGCTAGTCAGCGGCACGACCGTGGGGCTGACCGTGCCGTTCATTATGGGTTGTTGGATCTGTTCGACGGGAGCAAGGGCAGGTTCGTCAATCGCCTCACCGCAAGCGGTCAACGTCAAAAAGACAACTGAGACCAAAGAGATTGTGAGAGTCCATTTTGGGCAACGCATAGTCCATCCTCAGCGTCCACCCCTCAATCCGAGAACACACTACTTGCGGCGGTGTACGCCGTCAATTAAAAAACGCTGTGAGGCGTGTTGTGCGAATTGGGCCGAGGACGCCGGACAGCGACACGGCCTCATGGAGTGCGGGTCACGGGCGGAAGTGTGTGCCATACTCCGAACCATGTTCGGACTCTTCCGTAGATTGCGACGCCGTCGATTGGCCAACCGCCCTTTCCCTGAGGCCTGGTTTGGTTTCTTGGACGAACACGTTGGCTTCTACGGTCGGCTGCCCGACAGGCTACAGCCGGTGCTACTCGAGCGGCTGAAGGTATTGGTTTGGGAGAAGAACTGGGAGGGCGCCGACGGGCTGGAGATTACCGACGAGCACAAAGTCGTCATTGCTGCCGTGGCTGCTCGGCTCGTACTGGCATTGGACCTCTCCTACTACGATCGAATCAAGTCGATTGTTGTCTATCCCGGACACTACAAACACCCCGATAAGGACCGGAACGTGGTCTACGGCCAAGTCAATCAGTGGGGGGCACTGGTGCTGAGTTGGCAGGCGGTGCTGCAGGGTCTAAAAGACCCCACGGACGGCCATGATACGACAGTACACGAGTTTGCCCACGCCCTCGACCTGGCAGATGGGGCCTTCGACGGTATGCCACCGCTAGCCGACAATGCTTCTGTAAAGCCCTGGTGCGAGGTGATGCAGTTCCATTTCGACGACATGCAGACCCGGCGTCGAAGCAGAAACCACATCATTCGCAATTATGGTGCTCAGAATCCCGCCGAGTTCTTTGCGGTCGTATCCGAGGTGTTTTTCGAGCAGCCTGCGTTGCTCAAAGCCAAAAAGCCAGATCTGTACGCCGAGTTGCGATCATTCTACGGTTTCGACCCAATCTCGGGGGAGCAGCCCGGGTTGAAAAGACGAAGGCGACCTTTGCGCGCTGAGCGCAATCGCGCAAAACGGGCTCGACGCGAGCGCTAACTGGGTCGAACCACGTCGAACAAGGTGGGACCAGCAGGCAGCGAGAAGGCCGTCTCGAGCGACTATCTCATCTTGAAGGCGAAAAATCGGCAGATTCGAATGAAATTGCGCCGCCATCGGCGTAGAATCGGAGTGAACAACCTGGAGTGTGAACAATGAAATGGACCTCACCAGCACTCTCTTCAATCGTCGAACGTCAAATCACACAATGGACCGTGACCAATCAGGCCCGCGCCGACCGGGAGGTCGAAGAGCCATTGCCTGTCATCACGGTCTCGCGCGACTTTGGCGCGCGGGGTCGTGAAATCGCCCACCAAATCGCTGAGGCCACCGAGTTTTCATTCTGGGACAAAGAGTTGGTCGAAGCGATCGGTGAAGAGAAGGGCGCGAGCATGAGACTGCTGAAGTCCCTCGATGAAGTCCATGTCAACGGCATACAGGATGCGATCGCCAGCGTGTTGATCGGCTCCACATACACGAATAGCGAGTACCTTCAGAGCCTCATGAGGCTGGTGCACACGTTAGGTCGGCACGGGCGGTCGGTCATCGTAGGTCGAGGCGCTGCCTACATGCTGAAGTCGGAGAGCAACCTTCGAGTTCGGTTCGTGGCCCCGGCCAAAGCGCGAATTCGTTGGTTGGCGAACAGCCGCCACCTAACGGAACACGACGCCCAGAAACTCATGCAGAAGATGGACAAGGAGCGCACGGAGTTCGTCAAGCGTAGTTTCGGGTGTGACCCCACCGATCCGTCAGCCTACGACATCGTACTCAACACCGCTCAGTTTGATCACGCCCAATGCGTCAAACTCGTCCTGAACGCGTACCAAACCAAGGTGGGCAAAGCGTTCGAGACCCCGTAGTTTGTACCTTCCCGACATCGGAGTTGGAAATCACAGGCATCGACATCGACCCTTAGGATCCTCGAAGAAACCGGCAAAAACGCGGTTCTGATGCCCCTCGGACCGACCGGCGTGGAATGGTTTTCGTTGAGCAAACTCGGCCGACCTGCTACATCCGGACCATTCAATGGAGGCGAAGAATGGCTTGGGTTACTGATTCACTATACCTGCGGCATCCATATCGGTTGGCGATCGCGGTGTTGCTCCTATCGGCCGGTTGCTCGGATACGGCGACGACGACGGACCAAGCTGGCGATTCCAGCGATCAGAATTCAGCCGATTCGGAACTTGTCACGGACATAAGTGATGTCGATGAAGACCTAGCCGAGGTCGCCGGTGCACCGGACACGGATGCAGCCGATGAGCAGGCGGACGAGTCCGACACGACCGCGGTTCCCGACGTCCAGAGTGACCTGCAACCCGACGGCGCCGAGACACCCGATTTGTCTGAAGAGCCGGACGTGGCCCCGGCTGCGCACTGCCCGGTCGACCCGATGGACGAACTCTACGAGGGGTTCATTCCGCCCAATCCCTACGCCGGTTGGCCGAGAGCGGACGACTGCGTGGGTTCTGCCCACGACGTCATCATCTTGTTGGGCTGTCCCAACAAA
>CAZDBH010000472.1:0-6628 GCA_964503485.1 uncultured Bradymonadales bacterium
GCTGCGGACCTGCAACACTGCCCCGGGCTCCTCAGAAAAGAGAGCCGCGGCCGCATCTTCGCCCAGTGCGTCGAGTTGGGCGATCAACCCCGTTCGGCCCGCAAAAGCCATCTCCGCGAGTGCCGCGAAGAGCCCGCCATCCGATCGATCGTGGTACGCGAGAATCAGGCCCTTCTCGTTTAGGCGCTGAACGGCGTCGAAGAACCCACGGAGGGTCGCCGGATCGTCCACGTCTGCCGTATCTTCACCCAAAACGTTGAACACCTGGCAGAGCACGGAGCCGCCGAGACGGTTCTTGCCGGCGCCGAGGTCGACCAGAACCAGGCGAGTAGGGCCTCGATCCGTTCTTAGCTGCGGGGTCAGGGTCCGAGTGACGTCCTCAACCGGAGCAAAGGCGCTAATGATCAACGAAATGGGTGCAATTACCGCCTTGTCTTGGTCGCCATCCTTCCAGCTGGCCCGCATCGACATGGAGTCCTTGCCCACCGGGATGCAGATGTCGAGGGCAGGGCACAATTCCATGCCAATCGCCTCGACCATGTCGTACAGGCCGGCGTCCTCGCCGGGATGACCCGAAGGCGCCATCCAGTTGGCTGACAGTTTCACTGCACCAGTGCCAGTGATCGACGCTGCGGCGATGTTCGTTAGGGCTTCCCCGACCGCCAACCGGGCCGAGGCGGCCGGGTTTAGCAGTGCGACCGGAGTGCGCTCGCCCATCGCCATCGCCTCGCCAGTCACCGTGTCGTAGCTCGCCGCGGTCACGGCGACGTCGGCCACGGGGACCTGCCATGGACCCACCATTTGGTCTCGTGCGACGAGGCCTGTAACGCTCCGATCGCCGATGGTGATGAGAAAGGTCTTGTCGGCGACGGTCGGACACTGAATTACCCGTTGCGCTGCGTCTGCGATGTCGATTTCACCGAGCGGTTGGGCGGGCCGCGGGAGGTGTTCGGCGACGCGGTGCATTTTAGGCGGCTTGCCGAAGAGCAGATCCATCGGAATGTCGATGGGTGTGTTGCCGAACTGTCGGTCTGTGAGGACTAGCTGCTCCTCCTCGGTGGCGTGCCCGATCACGGCGTACAAAGCCCGTTCTCGCTGGGCGATTTTCTCGAAAACGTCGAGTTTCGAGGCTTCGACCGCGACGACATAACGCTCCTGTGCCTCGTTACACCAGATCTCCATCGGCGTCATTCCAGGTTCGTCGTTGGGCACGTCCCGAAGCTCGAATCGAGCTCCGCGGCCGGCGTCGTGGACGAGCTCGGGCAGGGCGTTGGACAGGCCACCTGCCCCGACGTCATGCACCGACAGGATTGGCGTGTCTTGGCCCAGCGCCCAACAGCGATCGATGACCTCCTGGCAGCGTCGCTCCATCTCGGGATTAGAGCGTTGCACTGAGGCGAAATCGAGATGCTCGCCGCTATCGCCGGTTCCCATCGACGAGGCCGCACCGCCACCAAGGCCGATCAGCATAGCGGGTCCGCCCAGTACTACGATTGGGGTCCCGGGCGGGATGTCGAGCTTCTCGACATGCTGGCGTCTGATGTTCCCCATACCACCGGCGATCATGATGGGCTTGTGGTAGCCGCGCATTTCCTGACCACCGTCAGCTGTAGCGACTTTCTGCTCGAATGACCGGAAGTAGCCAGCTAGGTTGGGGCGTCCGAACTCGTTGTTGAACGATGCGCCACCAATTGGGCCCTCAATCATGATTTCGAGGGCGGAGGCCATGCGGTCACTCTTGCCGTAGGACGCCTCCCACGGCTGCTCCAGACCAGGCACATGCAGGTTCGAGACACTGAATCCGGTTAGTCCCGCTTTGGGCTTGGCTCCGCGTCCTGTCGCTCCTTCGTCTCTAATCTCCCCACCGGAACCGGTCGCGGCGCCCGGGAACGGGCTGATCCCAGTGGGGTGGTTATGGGTTTCGACCTTGATCACGATGTCGATTGCTTCCTGCGTTTCTTGGTACGCGCCCGTCGCCGGGTCTGGGAAGAACCGTCCCGCCTCATGCCCTTCCACTACTGCCGCGTTGTCCCGATAGGCCGAGAGAACGCATTGGGGGGAAGAAGCATGGGTGTTTCGAATCATTGAAAAGAGCGAGAGTTCCTTGTCCGCCCCGTCGATGGTCCAGCTCGCGTTGAAGATCTTGTGCCGACAGTGCTCGCTATTGGCCTGGGCGAACATCATCAACTCGACATCGCTGGGGTCGCGTCCCAAAGCCAGGAACCGGTCCACGAGGTAGTCTATCTCGTCCTCAGCCAATGCCATTCCCAGCTCGGCATTCGCTGTCGCCAGGGCGTCCCGTCCACCGGCGAGCACGCCGACGTGGCCCAAGGAACCCGCCCCGTGGTGGGCGAAAATCGCGCTGGCCTCTTCGAAGGAATGGAGCACGGACTCTGTCATGGGATCGTGCAACTCTCCGGCGTCGAGAGGCCTCATCTAGAGGTCCCGAGGTCTCGACCCAGTAGGCCATCGCACGCTCCAGTCGGCCTGGACTCGTGACACCGGCGTTGTGGGCGATGTCAGTTGCCTTGGTCGACCAGGGAGAATGAGTCCCGACTCGTGGCACGACGATGAACAGCTGGCCCGGGCCACCTTCCTCGACCGCTCCACTGGAACCCCAAGAATGGGTGCCGTAGTCGAGCAACGCGCGCAGTTGGACGTCCTCGTCCTCGGTGGCGACGTGTTCGGTCAGATGATACCCAGCCACACGGACCCCAGTTACGAGTGGTGAGGCCGCGGACAGTCGCTCGCGCAACTTCGCCATCCTAAAGGGTGAAAGTGGGGCAAGTTCGTTCCGAATTTGTAGCATGTCTGGATCCGTCGCTGGCGTCGAAACTCACGCCGGATATAGCAGACCCCGACCGGCCCGCCCAGTGGCAAGTGTGCCAAAAAAAGGGGAGGCAGCCCAAGGGCCGCGACCGCTCGCGAGCACCTATGACGGGGCATTTTTTTGCTCCGCGGCCCCGATGGTCACGACTCGCAACTCTCCATTGTCAGAGATTCGGTGGACAGCTAGGGTAAGAGGGCAACGCGACTCTGAAGACCTGGAGAAGAATTACATGACCAACACTCCGCGCCTGTTGGCGATGGGCGGGTTCCTGCTCGCTTTCGCGATGACGGCTTGCAGCGGCGTTACGACTGTAGAGGACGCGGGGCAGCCCGCGGAAGACGCGGCCAGCGATTCAACGACAGATGACACTCCAGATGCTGGGCCCGACGAGCAGGACGTCGCCTCAGACGCACCCGAAACAACGGGCGATTCCGCAGACACCTCGGACGCTTCGGAGGAAGCCGCCGCCGACGAAGACGAGGGTACGGATGCTGCCGACGCCGGGGACAGTGGGGACCTCGGCCTGTTTGACCCGGACTTGAGCGAGGTTGACAACACCAGCGCTGAGATCGGGCCGGACGGCGGAACGATCTCGAGTCCCGACGGCCGCCTTACCTTAACGTTTCCCGAAGACGCACTCGACGAACTCACCACAATCACGATCGCCGAGACCAACCCGAACCCTCCGGGCGACACCCTCGAGACAATCGGGGCCCGCTACGTCCTGATGCCCGACGGTCTCGAGTTTGCTGAGTCGGTGACCTCGCACTTCGAGGTACCACTGAGTGAAGCAGAGGCACTACGACCCGAAGACGACGTCTACATGGCGGCCATCACGGTGATTGAGAGCAGCGACGGGTCAGTGGAGCCACTGTCAGAAGGTGAGACGTTCATCGATTTGGGGGCCGAGACGGTGACCATTTCCGGACTCCTCGACCACTTCTCTGCATACACCACCTACACCGATACACGCGGGCTGCAGGCTCGGCTTTTGATTCCGACGGCTGATGAACTGCCGATTGACGAACGCCAGACCTTCGGCATCTCGATGTGCGTCGCTTTGCCTGAAGACGCGGAGTACGAGATCGATGTCACCGAGATCAGCTTCAAACGCTACGGTGGCCCGCCGGCCATCAACATCTACGAAAACGGTGCTGACTCGGTCAGTTGGGCGACCGACATCCCGCGGTGCAGCAACGTGGTCGCTCCGCCACGCGTGCCCGAGTTCGAGTGCGTTGATTTGGGAAGGGACGGGTTTCAGGTGAAAATCCTCGCCGACGCCGACATTCCGTCTCTCGACCTCGTCACCCCTCGGGTCCTTCTGAGCGTGGGGAGTCCCGAATACAGGTGCGTTGCGACCCCCTGTGCAGACGATAGTTTCGAGGACAACGACTCGAGGCCGACGGCCTTCATCGATGCGCCCGCACTGAATGAGGGCGCGAATCCCGCTGTCGCTCAAACCCGAGATATCGATTGGTATCAAGATGAACTGTGCGCGGGAGGGACAGCAACGATCAAAGTTTCGGCCGCCCCCATCGCGGATCTCGACGTCACGCTGAGCTACGGCGGTACCGAGGTGCCCTTGACCGAAGTCACCGCGGGTCGGCTCGTAACTTGGACTGGTACGTTCACCGAGCCCCGCGATTTCGGTTCGAAGTACCTTCTGTCGGTGTTGACGAATACAGGCACTGAGCCGCGGCCTGTATGCCACGCCTACGAGATTCAATACACGCTCGATTGCCCCGAACACTGCGAGGAACCGGACCTGGTCATCGGGTGCACCAACCCGACCGCCGTACCGATAACCGGCTCAACCCACACATTGAGGGACCAACTCGACTTCCACACCGATATTGACGCCTTTACGCCAGGCTTCTGCGAAAACGCTGACATCGAGATCACCGCGAACCCGACCGGTATACCCTACGAAGTGCGCCTACTGCGGAACTGCGAGGATGAGATCGACGTGCTCGAACCGACGGCCACGGTCGAAGATGGGTACCTGCTGACTGACAACCGGGAGCCGCTCATACTCGAGTTCTCCACCGAGGTGAAGTTCGAGTGTGTGAACTACGACGTTGATCTCGAGCAATTCTGTCCCGAAGGATGTGACGGTGGGAATCTCGAATCGAGTCAGGCCGATCCGGCTTGGCTAGCGCAGGTGTTCGGAACCGCAGGCGCGTCCGCAGCGATTGGCGGCCGGACGCAAAACTGGGTGGCTGTCCCGGGTTGCTCAGGCGACAGCGTGGACGTCGATCTCGGTGATATCGCGGACCTCACGGTCGGTGACGCCACCGACGGTGGTCTACACCGAGGCTTTCCCCCGTCTACCATCCCCTTTGACGTCGAGGAGGATGGAGTCACGGTTCTACAGATCGACAACGCTGCGTTGGAGTGCAATCCTGCGACAATCAAAGTGAGGGTCACTCGTGATGGTTCTGCCCTGGAAACGGACGCCTTCGACCTGGAAGCGGGTGGATCCTTCCCGCTCGTTCTGCCCGAAGGCCTGCCAGTCACCGGCTCCGTCACCCATCCCGCCGTGGACGGCTGCACCAACGGAGCGATTGACGTCCATATCACTCCGGGAGAGTCCTTCGAGGGCACAATCAGGGCGACAAGTGGCTCAAACGAGATCGATGTACGCGGCGGTGTTCACACCGGCACCCCACTCTCGGCGACCGGCGGAACACTGAGGGTTGACGGCGGTACTGAGATCGTTGGTCTGGCGGTCGTTCCCGACTCGCCGGGTGGTGCCGGTGGCTGCATCGACCTCGACGTCGAGGCGGACTACGTCTGCACTGACCACGGGGACGAAGAGTGTGAGAATCGAACGAGTGACAACGAAAACGACCTAATCGATTGCGCAGACCCCGATTGCATCGATCACGCAGACGGCTGTGCCTGCCTCTCGCAAGACCCGGGCGAGATACCACCTGACGCCTTCGCCTTGGCTGGCGGCGAGGTCTCGCTCGTCTCGGCACGAGGTGATTCGGGCCAGTTCGTCTCATGCGACGGATCGGCTAGGTTCTCCGTCGATGTCGACGACCTTCTGGAGGCCAGGCTGCGCACCGAAGATTCAGTCGGTACCGTAACCGAAACCCCAATCTCAGACTCACTGATCACGCTCGATGCCACCGAAACGGAAGGAGTCATCACGTTCACCATCGTGGGGAACGGCGCAAGCTGCGATGCGGCTGACGTACAGGTCTTCGGCCCGTCGTCTGAACTGGTAGACGGTGCGGCGGCCGATCAGCTCTTCAACCCCTATTTTCCCAGCCATTTCGAGAGGGCCGGAGCGACCCGTGAGGAGTGTGACCTCCTGGTTCAGCTCGAGGGCAACGACCTGTCAGCGCTCGAGTTTGAAGTCGTCGTGAGCTACCCGTCGGGCGAGGTCCTTACGCCAGACCCGTCGACTGACTCTTTCGAGGAGCCCGCTGGCATCGAGCCGATTCGCTTCTCGAATGTGACGTCTGGCGAGGACCTCGACTTAGAGCTTCGCTACATTGGCGACTATCCAGAGGGCGGTGAAATGGCCTGCGCCGCCTATGACATCAGCGCCGAGTTCGTCGATTGCGGGCCTTTGGCGGACCCATGCGCGAACGACGCTGGTGAGCCCCCACTCGGATATGCGGACATGTTCATCGGTGCATTCGGGAATCTCAACAACATCATTTGTATCCAAGATACCTGCGGCAACGACCTGGACCCAATTGGTGGTATCCGAGAGCTAAAACGGGGCGATTCGACTAGGAGCCCGTCGCGTATAACGCCCCGGACTCCAGCCGTTAGCTTTTAGCG
>CAZDBH010000473.1:0-6626 GCA_964503485.1 uncultured Bradymonadales bacterium
GTCGCAAGCCCCTTGCCCAGGTTGCCGGAATTGTTGCTCATAATCGTGAGGTCGCCGACACCGCGCTCTAGCAGGCCCCTGATCAACGCCTCCGGATTGCCACACAAACCAAAACCGCCGATCATGATTCGAGCGCCATCCTTCATATCTGAAAGGGCTTCGGCGACCGAACTGGCCACTTTGCGGCTTGGGGCGACTGCCGGTTGGGGTGAAGTCACTTGGTTATCTCCTGAATTGCATCGGCTAGCTCGCCGAGACCGGTCTTTAGGTCTTCGGCGCTGATGCAGAGTGGCGGCGAGATAACCATTAGATTATCTCGAGCCCGGATGTGGGTTAGAATTCGTCGTCGTTCAAGCTGGTCCCCCAGCGCCCTGTAGAAGTCCTCGCCCGCGGTGAACTCGATCGCTGCCAGCAGACCGCGGCCGCGAACGAATCGAATCAGGTCGGGGAACTGGGCCTCAATTGCCGCCAGACCATCGAGCAGCGGCCCTTCGAGCCTCTGGGCGCCCGCTATCAGGTCCTCGTCTTCGTAGATTTTTGTGGCCTCGAGAGCGGCTACGCAACTGATTGGGTGGGAGTACCCTGTTAGCCCGCAATACAGAACCCGTTCGTCGAACTGGGAGGCCACCCGGTCGCTTACCAGAACGGCGCCGAGTGGCGCGTAGCCGCCGGTCAGTCCCTTCGAAATCGTAATCAGATCGGGGACGACGCCCTCGTGTTCGATGCCCAGCCAGCGCCCCGTCCGGCCAAAGCCGGTGAGCACCTCATCGGCAACCAGTAGGGTACCGTGGTCGGCCGTTACGGCGCGTGCCTCCTGCCAATATCCCTTGGGCGGGACACGAACACCGTTCGTACCCGGAATCGGCTCGAGAAAGAGGGCCGCGATCGACTCTGGACCCTCTAAACGGAAGATCTCAGCCAAGCGGCCGGGGGCACCGTGAGGGCATTTGGCGAACAGATTAGCCGCTGGATCCCGATGGCAGTCGCAATCCAGGATACGGACAATATCGGGGAGCAAGCCCGGTTCCAGTGGCGGCCGCCGGTGGTCGCCCGTCAATGACAGGGCTCCCAGCGAGGCGCCGTGATAAGAGCGATAGCGACTCGCCAATTTCCGTCGACCTGTGACCAAGCGAGCCAGTTTGATGGCATTCTCGTTGGCCTCGGCTCCTCCGACCGTGAAGAACACCTTCGAGAAGCCGTCCGGAGCAATCTCCAAGAGCCGTTCTGCCAGCTCGAGTTTGGCCGGGAACACGGCACTGGGTGGGGCTGTACAGACCGAGGCCGCCTGGTTTGAGATGGCCTCTGCCATCCGGGGGTGGCCATGACCTAGATTGGCGTTGTAGCTGAACGCGCCAAGGTCGAGCCACTTGTCGCCGCCACGTGTCTCGACCCAGGCGCCCAAACCACCCGTAATCTCGAATGGCTTGGCGGTGGCTTGGGCCGACCAGGTAAAGAAGAAAGGTGCGTCCTGAGGTGGGTCGGACGCGTTCCATGTCGGAGCCATTGCGTTCCTAATCCTTGGTCTTGAAGATTGATGGGTCCTTACCGTGCATACAGCCATCGACTGCCCACAACGTGTCCTTACCGCAGTGCATTAGTGCGCCCCCACAGGTTGCGACCTTATTCGGTTCCTCTGGGGAGTCGAGATGGGTACAGATCGAGCGCGGATATCCCTCGTGTGAACCGAGGTAGTTCCACAGCTGCTCGGCCGACGGCGGTCCGCCGTCAGAGAGGAAGCCGCCCATCTGCTCGTATCGCTCGTAAGTCGTACTGGTCGGTGGCACGCGAGTGCACTCGCCAATCGCCTCGTCCATGCAGTGATTCGTGTGGTGGTAGCGGTCGCCCTCGCCTCGAAACAGGACACTTCGCCGTTGGCCGCTCGTCTCGACTGCAAACACGTCATTGGAGTCGGCAACCATATAGTGATGGCCCGACCCGATCGGTGCCGACATCAACAGGTCGAACCCTTCTTTTGCCGTGGTGCATTTGAGCATCGCCCGGATAAGCGCCGGCCACACGATTCCCACGGTCGCGTCCTTCGAGTGCAGGTTGTTGATGCCTACCGCCACGCCCAGGTCGTTGATGCCGGCCATGCCCAGACATCCAGTGAGACTCAAGAGCCAGGCCGCAGGAGTCGCCTCATGCTGGGGAACCCGCAGCATGCACATATAGTGCTTCGCAGAGCCGTGCATGTCCCAAGACTGGGCCAAGATGGGTCCGTCACTGGCCCGACTCCAGACCATCGTGCACCCGCCGGTATCTTCCAGCCCAGGCTCGCCGCTCATGGTTCGGCGGGCCGGTCCCAAATCGCGCAGGTCGGTATAGTGATTGAGGACGACGATGTCACTCGCGGGGAGCCCAACTCCGTCGGCGATGCCCAGGAGCTCCCTATGCAGCCTGCCGTCGAATCGCTCCAGCACCGCGAGATGCTCGTTAGCAATGGCGCGAACCGGCTCGATGCCGCTGAACCCACCGAGATCGATGGTCAGGTCGAGTCGAATACCCGCCAATTCGGTGATGGGTCCTTTGAACTGCTCCCCATGCACCCGCCCAGCCTGTTCCGGGCTCCAATCTGCTTCATACTCGAGGCGGTACATTCTACAGCGCTCCGTCTAGTGCAATTGCCAAATGCTCTGCAGCCTCCAAGGCAGTGTCCAGCGGTGGAGCTACGACCAGCCGGTCGCCCGGCAACCGTCCAAGCACTACACCTTGGCGAGCCAACGCATCCCCGATCGCTGCCGAACGCGGGCTCTGAATCACTCGATAAAGTCCGAGCCCATCAACTTCGCAGCCCGCGCCCACAGCCTTGGTCAGTGCGACGTCGAGGGCTTCGATCGCGGGGGCCAAGTCCAGTTCGCGACTGGCGCGAAGATGATGTTGGATGCGAATCAAGCTCAGTTCGTCGCCATCCCAGGTCGACGCCATCGCCAACGGCTTTTCGACGAACAAGTCTGCCCCGGTGTGGATGAAACCCACTTGCCCACCACCGAACCAGCAGAGCAGGTCAGGGACAAAGTCGAGGCTTTCCGAAGCAAAACCACCCAAGCCAGAGCGATAGCAACTAGTCGCAGACTCGAACAACAGAACAGGGATTCCCGTCTTGCTTCTCCAGTCTGCGAGCAGGGGCCAGAAGCTGTCGGGAATGACCAGCCCGGTTCGTTCCTGGCAGTACTCGAACGCGAAGCCGAATACCGAATCGGGTCCGCCAGCCCGCTCCACCGCGCGCTCTAGAGCCCGGATACAGGCATTCGATCCCACCTCTGCTGGATGAGGGACTCTGGGCCAGTCGAATGTGCCGCGGCCCTGCCTGTGGGTGCTGATATCAGAAATCGACCTTGCCGCAGCGGTGGTATGGCCGACATAGCCGCCCGTCAACCCGATCACAGTCTCGCAGTCATGGCGGTGCCACCGGCAAATTCGGAGCGCCTTGTCGACGATTTCAGATCGCGAGTTAGTCAGAAAGAGGTGGCGAAGTTTCGAGGAATGGGCGCTGATGTACTCCACGGCACGGACTGCCGCGGGCGTGACATAGTTGAGGACAGTGATCTTGTTTACCGTTGGACCGTAGAGTAGGCCGTCGGCTTGCGCTTGCTTCAAGGACTTGGGCCCGTCGCCAAAAGGCGCAATAACGCCTGTTGCCAAGTCGAGATCGCCCGTGCTGACGATCAGGCTCGGTGACGATCCGGGAGTCATCTTTGCCAGTGGAATTCGGTAATAGAGCGCCTTTGCGTCCTTCTCGCCATATTGCTCTTCGAGCAGTTCGACGACCTGCGCTCCTACCTGGCGGTTGACGTGAGTCATCACGTCGGCATCGCCTACTCGATTTCTACCGGTGATGAACTGATATCGGCGTTCTCCCGAGGCCGTCGTGTGGGCGCCCCCGTCCTGGATTTGAGCTAGTTTGAGCCGCTTGCCGAGGCCCAGGCCGCGCGCCTCGGGGCTCAGCGTGATCGCCATTGAATACAGGGTGTTGTGTGCGCCGAGGTTCGAATCGCCGGCTGGGCCCGGCACTCCGCTGAATTCTTCCAGCGGAGCGGCCATCGAGCACCCGACGAACCGCCATCCGCCTTCGTCGTGCCGCATTTCTGCGATGTGCACCAAGCCGTCCGCCTGAAAGGCCTTTCTGAGTTTCGCCTCAGGGTCTCTCCGAGCCGGCTCGTAGATGGCCTCTTCGAGCTCCAGAATCAGGGGGAGCACATCGTTTGCATCCTCGGGACCGACCCGGCGAATGCGCACCTCCAGTTCATCGTCGACTGGCTTCGACTGAGTCGGCTGTGCCTCCCAAGCCGGGGGAGTCTGCCCTGGATGGGCGACAAGCCAGGCTAGAGACCGTTTGATCGTCTCGAAAAGCAGGTCGATCTCACGTCGCCCAAAGGAGCTGTTCAGTCGATAGCGAATGGTCCTCGTGCCGGCGCCGAACACGATCGCGCCACGCCAGAACCGTTGGCCGATATAGGGGCCCAGATGCGCGCTGGTCGGAAGGTCAAAAGCGAACGCGTAGCCCGTACATCTGGGGTGTTCCACCAGCTCGGGGAACCTGTGTGCCATGTCGTTGAGCCGTGGCTGACACAGCGCCTCCACCTCGCGCGCGTTCTCTCCGTTGCCGACGGCAGCGATGTGAATTCGACCTCGAACCAACGAGGCCGAGTGAGCGGGTGTCGGCTCGGGGTCCTCGTAACAGCTGGCCACCACCCCGAGTTGGGCCCTTTTTGCCATCGTGACCGCATCCGGTCCGTCCGGGTTCCCATGGCTGTCGACCAGGCCGAATCTGGAGTTCCAGAAGAAGGTGCCGCCCAGTCCGAAACCGGTCTGCACTTCGTCGAACACCAGCGGTACCCCGTGGTACCTCGTTAGTAGGCGCAAGCCTCGAAAGAAGCGTGCGGTCGCATATCGATCCCCACCTTCGCTCTGCATCGGTTCGATGATGCACGCGAACACTTCGCCGGTATGGAGTATCTTCTCGACGGCCAGTAGGCTCTCGAGTTCCGCCTTGAGCAGTTCGTCCGCAGCATCGCAGCTCTCGAGAAGCTGCTCGACCTCGCCAGCAGCGAGTCGTTCGCGGAACCCCTCTGGCTCTTCGGGCTCCGTTCCTGGCTCCAGCCAAGCCGGAAAGGGGGCAAAGCGAGCTTCGTACCCGGCGATTTCGAAGGGCTCTCGTTTGAGTGGGTTCCAAGTGGCGTGCAGTGCGAGCAGCGATCGACCGTGAAAACTCCCCTCGAAAGCGAGAAGGCGAGTAGCGTCATGAGGCCCGTTTGCCCGACACATCGCCAGCGCTTTTTCGTTCGCCTCCGTGCCGCTCGAGGCGAACGTGACGTGTTTCAGGCCGGGCCCCAAACGCGGCCGCAGCGCGGTCCGGAATGCCTCTGCGGGGTCATCACTTTCCTCGGTACTATGTGTGGCCCGGCAGATTGTCTTGCCGAACGCGCCGCCAAAGTAGCCGGTGACCACATCGTCTGCGTTGAATCCGGCGGGGTGGGTCGCGGTTTGACTCATCCCGTCCAGAACCGCCAGTGGATTGTCGTCGACCGACACCATCCAAGGCCCCGCAGAGCGCAGGTGATCGAAAACCAAGGGCTTCTTCTCTTTGACCATTCGCCCACCGGCATAGAGCCGATCCAACCAACCCTGAGAGGTTGGTAGGACGCCGTCGTCCGGGTGTTGCATACCCATGGGGCGCTGATGAAGCGACCAGGTGCCCTCGGACTCCTTTGCCTCATCCTGTCGATGACGCGCCTCCAACGCTGCGAGATCGGGGGCAGGTAAAAGGTCTGCAAGCAAGCTATGCGGGCGAATCTCCCCCAACATCTGTTTGATAATCGCTACAGGATAGGCCAGGTTGCGGGGCGAATGAGCGCCCGCCGGGCGATAGTTCCCACTCTGGGCGACACCCCCGAACGGTAACCGTGGACTGGCCAGGTTCGTGGTGCGATTCCAGTTCAAGATTCCTGAGTGAGTGCGCCTCAAAACCTCCTCGAATCGGCACTGCGATGAGGTAAACACCGCATTGGCAAAACCAAACGAACTCGAATCCAGTACCTCGACGGCCTCATCCAGCGAATGGATGGTCTCAATACACAGGTCGGGACCAAACAGCTCGGTATCGGTATAGCCCCGAATCGAGTGACAGCCCTCGGGCAGTAGATGCACCGACGCATCCATGTACCAACCGCCCTCTCGACGTCCGCCCGGGACAATCGCAGCGGCGCCGGCAGCCCGGGCTCGGGCGATCGCCTGCTCGAACCGCTCTAAACCGATGCGGGTGGTCAATGGTCCGGCAAAGGAGCTGGGGTCCTCCGGATCGCCGAATCGCAGTTTCGGAACCGCTTCGGTCAATGCGGCGAGGAGCTCGGCTTGCCGCGAAGCATGTACGAGGACCCGAGATGTGGCCGTCGCCCGCTGACCAGTCGTCAGGTAGCCTCCCAGGATGATCTCGTGGACCGCTTGCCGCATTTCGGCATCCTCGAGAACAATCGCCGTGTTCTTTCCACCCATCTCGAGGGACGTAAGTAGCTCCGGTCGAGTTGCCGCTGTCTGGGCGACGAGGAGGCCCGTTTTCAGTGAGCCTGTGAAGCACAAGCCACGCACGTTCTTGTTGGTGACCAGAGCGGCTCCCGCCGGACTCTAGC
>CAZDBH010000474.1:0-6584 GCA_964503485.1 uncultured Bradymonadales bacterium
GCCCACCACTGCATCAACTACAAGTCCACCCCAGATTGGGGGAAACGGGCGAAGCAGTTCACCAAAGGGCTGGGCGTCGATCTCGTCATCGAGGTTGGCGGTGCGCTGACTCTGCCAGAATCGATTCGAGCAGTCCGCGTCGGCGGAACAATTTGCCAGATCGGCGTGCTGTCAGGGCAGAAGGCACCCATCGATGTGACGCCGATATTGATGCGGAACCTTCGCATCCAAGGGGTTCTGGTCGGCAGCCGCGAACGCTTCGCAGCCATGTGTAGGGCGCTTGAATTGTCGAAACTTCGCCCAATCGTAGATCGAGTCTTCGACTTCGAGGATTCCCCGCAGGCCTTTCGCTACCTAGAAAGCGCCCAGCACCTGGGTAAGACCGCCATTCGTATCGGCTGACTGGGACGAATTCACGCCAAAACCGACGCGACGACCTTGCAAAGTGTGGTGTTCGCGCTCATGTTCTACGTAAGCAGACTCGATATCGGAGATTAGACAGTGAAGTTTTTCCTGATCTTGTGCGTACTTATAGTTGTCGTAGTCGTGTTCCTCGTAGGAATCTACAACAAGCTGGTCAAGTTCCGAAACCGGTACAAGAACGCCTTCGCCCAGATTGACGTTCAGCTCAAGCGCCGCTACGACCTCATTCCCAACCTCGTCGAGACTGCAAAGGGAGCCCTCGCGCACGAACGAGAGACGCTGGAAGCGGTAATCGCGGCTCGGAACCAAGCTCTCACAGCGGCCAAGGCTGCAGCCGCGAACCCCGGAGACGCCTCGGCGATGAAAGGGTTGATGGGAGCCGAGTCACTGCTCACCGGTGCTCTGGGCAAGATGATGATCACTGTCGAGAAGTATCCAGACCTCAAGGCCAATCAGCAGATGGGACAACTCATGGAGGAAATGAGTTCGACCGAGAATCGCGTGGCTTTCTCACGCCAGGCCTTCAACGACGCCGTCACGGTGTACAACACGTCATGCGAGACCTTTCCCAGCGTGATTTTTGCCAACATGTTTGGCTTCAAGAAGGCCGAACTCTTCGAGATCGAGGATCCGACAGAACGCGAAGCGGTCAGCGTCTCCTTCTAACTGACGACTCAACGGACACACCATGGACTTTTTTCAACGCCAGGATGATGCCCACAAGCGCTCAAAACGGCTTGTGTTCTTATTTATCTTCGCCGTACTCGGGGTCATTGCCGCCGTCTACTTCGTCTCGGTCTTTGTTGCCGTAGGCACAGGAGGCGGTGGAGCCAGTCTTTGGAATCCAGAAGTACTGCTCTTCGCCGCAGGCGGAACGCTCTTCGTCATTACGTGTGGGAGTCTCTTCAAGATCAGCAAGCTGAGTGGCGGTGGCAATTCGGTTGCCCTGATGTTGGGCGGCCGCCCCCTCATGCCGAATTCGCAGAACCCGACGGAACGCAAAATCCTCAACGTGGTGGAGGAGATGGCGATTGCCTCCGGAGTGCCAGTACCTCCTGTCTACTTGCTAGACGGTGAGGAAGGAATCAATGCCTTCGCCGCCGGTCGAACCACTGCCGACAGCGTTATCGGCGTCACCAAGGGCTGCGTCGAGAAGCTCTCGAGGGACGAACTGCAGGGTGTTGTCGCCCACGAGTTCAGCCACATCTTGAACGGCGACTGCAAACTCAATATCCGACTCATCGGCGTGCTGCACGGTATCTTGGTGCTCGGGATCATGGGCGCGTGGCTGCTCAGATCAGTTCGCTATTCGGGTCGGGGCAGGCGGGACGGCCGGGCCGTTTTGGGAATCCTGGTGGTCGGCTTGGCTCTATTTCTCATCGGCTATATCGGCGTCTTCTTTGGGAACCTAATCAAGGCCGGTGTCTCGCGCCAGCGCGAGTATTTGGCCGATTCGTCTGCGGTTCAGTTCACCAGGAATCCAGCTGGGATCGCCGGTGCCCTCAAGAAAATCGGCGGCTTTGCCCCCGGCGCCCTCGTGCAAAACCGCCACACCGAGGAAGCGAGCCACATGTTCTTCGGTGCCGCTTTGCGAAAGCGCATGATGTTCTCTGGCATGATGGCGACCCACCCACCCCTCGACAAGCGAATCAAGGCAATCGACCCGTCATTCGACGGCACCTTCGAGCCCCTGAGCTACGACTACCGAGCGCCCGACGGACCGGTCAGCCAGCTTGCCGGCGGCGGAGCGAAGATTCAGGCTCCCCAAGGCCCCCAAGAAATCTCGGCTACACCCAATCAACTGCTCGCTAATGTCGGCACGCCCAGTCCCGAGCACGTCTCGTACAGTGCGGCGCTTTTGAACTCCTTTCCAGACGCGGTTCGCAACGCAACCCACGAACCAGCCGGGAGCCGGGCCGTCATCTACACGGTCTTGCTGGATTCAGATCCGACCATCATGGAGGGGCAGATGAACCACCTCCACAAGAACGCAGAGTCGGCTGAATACCAGTTCGTCTGGGACTTAGCTCAGCAGGTGGCCCTGTTGGGTCACAAAGCTCGGCTACCTCTAATCGATATGTGTATGCCGGCACTAAGACAGATGACGCCGGAGCAATACCAGACGTTCGCGGCCAACATCGACGTGCTCATCAAAGCAGATGGCAAGGTCGATTTGTTCGAGTACACGCTCCAGAAGATTCTGATCCGCCACTTGAGTTCCCATTTCACTCGCCAGCGCCCCGTCCGGGTTCAGTTTCCCTCGGCAAAAGCCCTGGCAGCGGAGTGCAATGTGCTCATTTCAGTCTTGGCATACGCAGGCCATGAGACGGTGGACGAAGCGGCCAAGGCCTACGACGTGGCTATCAGGCGCCTAAACCTGGGGCCGCTCGCGAAGACGCTCGCATCGAAGGAACAGGCCAAGATGTCAGCCTTCGACTACGCTCTGAACCGTATCAACGCGTCTACTGGTGAGACCAAGCGGCTGGTGCTCGACGCATGCGCCTACTGTGTGGCAGCAGACGGCAAGGTCACGATGGAAGAGGCCGAACTGCTACGCGCCATCGCCGACAGCCTGGACTGCCCGATGCCTCCTTTCCTCAGCTGAGCCAAGGTCGGCTGGCTTCCTACAAACTCGCGGCTAGAAACTCGTTGTCATGACGAGCGAGGTGGTTATGTTATCCGCCTAACGGCAGTGCTTCGACCTGTCCCGAGACCTCAGTGAGCAAAACCGATGCTTGGTCGCCTTTTCCTGGCTTTCACAGTCTTTACGCTCGTAGAAATCGCCATTCTCGTGCAGGTCGGTCAACTCATTGGCCTTTGGCCAACGTTGGCCAGTGTCATCGTGACGGCCTATCTCGGAGCCGTTCTGACCCGCAAAGAGGGAACGCGGGTGATGACCAAGATTCAAAAGGACCTCCAGGCCTTTCGACTGCCTGCGGATGCGGCTGTCGACGGTGCCCTGATACTTGTTGCCGGTGCGTTTCTGCTGACTCCGGGGATATTGACCGATGCGGGGGGCTTTCTCCTCCTGATTCCCGTCACTCGAGCGCCCTTCAGGCGAATTCTGAAGTCGTGGCTCGCCAAACGGATCAAGACGTCAAACATCCAAATGGGATTCCCAATGGGCCCAGGCGGCTCAGTTCGAAGGGAAGCGGTCGACATTACCGAGAGAAAAGCCGAGGACGTCCGAGTGGTTCAAGTAGAGCCGCCCTCTTCGGAACCAATCTAGCGCAGCAGTGCAGCAACCCGGTTCGCGTCGCGTTCCCGGTTGAGTTCCTCCCACATTTCCTGAGCTTGCTGATAGAGTTTTCGCGCCTCTTGGGTTCGCCCAGCTCGTTCGAGCAGCCCGGCAATCCCCTCGAGCGGACGGGCGAAGTCCGGGTCGACTAGTCCTGTCCGTTGACTGCGCTCGGAATACTCGTCCAGCAATTGCCGAGATCGATCGGTGTCATTCAGCAGTGCGTAGACCCAGCTCAGGTTGAAGGCGATGCCGAGCGTTAGATATTTGTAGTCGGCAGCCTCGGCCACGGTTAGCGCCCGCTCCATCGCACTTTTGGCGGCTTCGAGGTCACCCAAGTCGCGCGCGACGATGCCGAGGTTGGTCAAGCTAACGGTCGCGTCGGGCGTCAGACCCGCGCTCTGATAGATGTCGACGGCTCGTTTGTAGTAGCTGCGAGCTTCAGTCAACCGGTTCCTGAAACGAGCGACTTCGCCCAATCCGTTTAGACAGTGCCCGAGTCCTCTCAGAACCCCGAGTGGCTCGAGTGTTTCGTACGCCTGGTTGTAGAGCCTCTCCGCCGACTCCAGATCACCCGTGCCGCGAGCCAGAAGGGCCAGCCCGTAGAGGCACCGGGCCACGCCACCCGGTTTTTCGTTCGTCTCAAAATGGGCTTGTGCACTCTTGAAGTGGGCTTCGGCTTCCTCGAGGTCTCCTGTGAGTCGCGCCACGTCGCCAAGGAACCAGAAGGCGTCAGCCTGTCCCGGGCCGTCGTCTTCCTGTGTGGCGATGTCCAATGCCTCGCGGCCTCTGCTGCTGGCGAGTTCGGCTGTGCCGAAATGCCAGTTTACCTTGGCGAGACCGAGCAAGGCTCGTGACCGCCACATTCCCGATGCGGCGGAGGCTTCGTTCGTGAGTTCGAAGAGCCGCTTCGCTTCCAGGGCTTGACCTTGCTTCAGAGCGATGGAACCGAGGGCGAGCGTCGCGCGCAGAGTGACATCACTGTCCGGGACCTGGCTGGTATCGACTAATCCCCGCAGTGTAGCAGCACCCTCATCGTACCGGCCAAGCGCCTCTTGCAACTCACCCACACGCACTCGAATGGTGGCTGGCGGAGGGAGTTCAGCAGATTCCTTCGAGTCGACTCGGCCGCAGAGTCGCAAGTACCGTTTCCAACTGGAGACCGCGTCAGCCGGCCGGTGCATTCGTTCAGCCGTCACCCCGGCGAGATGGGCGTATCTCAGCGCCCTCGGCAGGTCTCGTCCCAATTCGTAGTGAGCTGAGAGCTGCTCGGCAACAATCTCTTCCCTGTCGCCAAAATAGGCGCGTTTGGCTTCAGCGGCCCGAATGTGAAGCTTCCGAGTGCCTCGGCGCGGTGCCATTCGTTTGAGCAGGATGTCGCGAATCAGGGTATGGTTGAAGTCGAGAAGGTCCTCTTGCAGTCCCTTTGCTTCGATGAAGAGTCCTTCGTTGAGCAGGGTGTCGGTCAAAGAATCGAGATCGGCCTCGGCCAGCGCGGGGTCGTTTGCAGCCATATGAACCAGAGCGTCGTACGGAAAACGACTGCCCAAGACGGCGGCGCGCTCCAGAACGCCGACGACAGGGACGTCTTCGCCGTATCTTCGCTCGAGCTGAACCAGGCGCAGCAATAGAAGGTCCGCCAAGTTCGGAGGCACCGTCTCTTCGACTTTGGTGCCCTCAGTAGGTTCGTACTCTCCGGACTCGGTGAGTTCGAGAAGGTCCTCGTCAATCAGGTAACGCAGCACCTGCAAAGCGAACAGTGGGTTGCCGTCCGACCGCTCGACGAGCGGTTTGACGAGGCTGTCGTGCGCGGGCAAGACGTGCCGTATCAGGATGCCGAGTTCGGTGTCATTCATCCGAGGTAGTCGCCGTCGGAAGACGATGTCGTGTTCGTAGACAGCCAGATTCGATACACGTTCGGACAGACTCGGGTTGGCGGCTAGATCCTCACTTCTGAGGGTGCAGATAGTAACAATTGGTGCCGCAGTCTTTCGAAGTTCTCGAACGAGATAGACGAGAAATTCGACGGTTTGGGCTCCGCCCCACTGGATGTCGTCCAGAATAAGTAAGAGTGGTTCTGACTCGGCGGCGGTCCGCAGCACGCTCGAGACGATCGGAAAAACAGATTGATGAGAAGCCTGCGGGCCCTCCTGCTCGTCTCCTTCCTCAGGCGGACGAATCATTTGGATGAGGGTACCGGCCTCTTTTGCGTCCCGCATGCCCAAGCTCATCATTTGGGAAACGATCCGGCTCGAGGCGGAGGCTCTGTCGAGGCCTCGGGTTCCGAAGAGTTGGTCGATAATCTCTCGAATTCCGAGCAGTGCGTCCCTGCGCTCCCGCAGATAGGTTCCGGCAAAGCAGCGCATTTCGCCTTTTTCCGAAATGTACTCTTTGATCCAGGTCGCGAGCCTGGTCTTGCCCGCTCCCGCTTCGCCTTCGAGAACGACCAGTGCGCCCGTCTGTCTTTCAATGGCCTTTCGGCAGACCTCGAGTAAAAAACGACGTTCTTGGTCGCGTCCGACGAAGGGTACGTCGAGAGCCTGAGAGACCTTCAGATTCCCTCCCGAAACCACTCGGGCAGTGCCCTCGACCAGCGTAATACGCCCAGCGGCGTCGCCTTGGGCGGCCGGGGCCACGGGCAGGAAGATCGGCCGGCCACTGTCTTCAAGCGACTGTCTGACCTCGACTATCGCCGCACGGCAATCTGCAGCCGAACGATAGCGGTCTCCAGGGTCCTTTTCGAGGCATCGCAGAATGATGTTCTCGAGTGGATTCGGCAGTAGGAAACCCGGTCTGGGAAGTGGGCGCGGAATGGGAGCCGTGCAGTGCTGAAGCATCATGGATTGGGGCGTCTGGGCCGAGAATGGATGCCGACCAGCTGCTATTTCGTACAGGATGAGTCCAACATTGTAGATGTCGGTGG
>CAZDBH010000475.1:0-6580 GCA_964503485.1 uncultured Bradymonadales bacterium
ATCGCTTACCGCTAAAAGCTAACGGCTGGAGTCCGGGGCGTTATACGCGACGGGGGCCTAGCCCAACCGGCCTAGAATTTCTCGAAACAACCCGCCTCGACAAGGCCGACGGCGTTGTTCTCGTCCTCGCACTCGATGATGGCGGCCTCACCTTCGCCGATCTCGAGGTAAAAGTCGTAGTCAGCGTCGATGACGACGTCGACAAGGCGATGCGTCAGGATGAGGGACGCCCCCGGCAGGAGCGCGCTGTCGGTAGTGACGGTTGCTACGATGTCACCGCTGTCGTCGGTGCCGTCATAGATCACGATCGGCACCCCTGGGCCCACGCCGAGATCGCCGACATTGCTGACAGTGACCGACAAGGTCATCACGCCTTCGGAACACTCGGACGTGTCGACGTTAGCCCGTAGCGCGAGGTCAGGCGCGTTGAACACGCCTTCACCCTGAACATTCTGGCGATAGTTGTTGAGTCCTTCGACTTCCCAGTTGTTGAGTTCAGAATCGGGGATGTTCCCGTCGCTGGTCGCGTTGGTCACGTGATAGGTGTGCTGGTTCCAGACTCGCCGGGTGCGGACCCACCGGTCTTGGGGGTCGCCGTACACAAAGACCCCCTGACGACTCTCATAGTCCTCCAAATGGCCGCAGTTGGAACCCGAATGGGTGGAATTGGCCACGATCACGATCTCGGAGTTGTTGTCTCCGTCCACGTCGACAACCAGCGGATACTCATGAATGGTCGCGCTCGAACTCGGAATCGTCAGTTTGTTGCTGCCGTCGGTGCCCGAGTAGGCGCGCATGAAACACTCGTCGGCGTAGATGACCTCAGCGCTCCCGTCGCCCTCGAAGTCGAAAACCGACGATCCGGTCGCGTTCGAGGAAAGGTCCCGAGTCTCATCCGTCCAGCGGACGTAGATTTGTCCGGGCTCGGGCGCTTCCTCCTGTTCGTAGACCACGGTCTCGCCCGGCCGATAGATGTCGTAGACAGTGTAAGCGTAGCCTCCGGCGATGCCGATCTCCGGGCGCCCATCGTCGTCGAAATCTGAGATAGTGGGCGGTCCACCCCGGTTCTTTGTTGCCTCGCCCGGCAGCAGTAAGGGCTGAGCACGATCGGCGGCTTCGGCGCACTCGTCCTGGGCGCACCAGAGGGTGCCGTCAGCCCCGTTGACGATGCGAAGTTCTCTGGATCCGACGATGACGACCTCCGGGGTCGAGTCGCCGTCCAGATCGGCAACGGCGGGATAGCCGTCCGGTCCGTCATATGGCTCGAGCCACAGGGGCTCGACTGGGTCGTTGCCTTCCTCGTCGGGGCCGCCCCAGTTCACCAGCCAGGCATGGGCGCCACTGACGATCTCGGGGCGCCCATCGCCGTTGATGTCGGCGACTGCACTGATGCCACCCGGGTACTCGGCGTTTGTGCCAAAGCGGGGCCCGTCCCCGTCCTGGTTCCAAATCACCGTGCCGTCGTGGTCGATTAGCATCGCACCCAGCACAACTTCCGTCTGGGCGTCGTCATCGAAGTTGGCCAGGGTCACCGCGCCGTTCTCAACGACGACTAGGACCTCCTCGCCATCCTCGGCGGCCGTCCAGATAGGGGTACCATCAGCCGCGACGGCGTGGATCATACTTCCAGAGGCCGGAACTGGCGCCGATGCAAAGATGATGTCTGGCGCCAAATCGCCGTTGACATCCCCCACGGCAATCGTGGACCGACCGTGTGATAGGGGGCTGTCGAACCGGCGGAGCTCGGCCCCGGTCGCGCCGTTCAGGATGACTATCTGGCCGTCAGGCCAGTCGCCGCCCTCGCCCACTCGACTAGCGTTGACGACGACCTCGGGGGTCGCGTCGCCCTCGATGTCCGCTACGATGGGAATGGAGATCACCTGGTCGACCTCCCAGCTCCACTCTTCGAGAACCTCGAAGCTCTCGAAAACCGGGACGACCTCGCAGGACACCTCATCGCCCTGGGGCAAACAACCGGCCAGCGTCGGCTCACAGAAGAACCCCGAGTCGCAGTCGTAGGAATCCAGGCAGGCGCCTCCGATGTCCTCGCAGGCGCCCGACAAGCAGACCTGTTCATCACCGCAGCAAATCGAACGGTCGGGCCCACAGCGAACGCCCGATGCGCAGGGGGGTAGACAGTGATCCTGGACACACTCGTTGGGTGAAGCGCAACACACGTCGCCACACAGGATTCCGTCGCAGAAATCGATCGTGTCGGCCTGATCCGTGGTCTCGGCGTCGTTCTCTTCATCGCGCTCGCGGGTGTCGTCGGAATCAGGCGCTACGTCCTGACCCACCTCTGGATCCTCGCTGCTCTCGCTCCGATCCAGGTCACCCGGGTTCGGGTCGTCCGGCCTTTGGTCGGCCGTTGCCAAATCCGGTTCCTCGACGGCGTCGGTTGGCGGGTCGGTAGCCAGGTCGTCAACTAGATCGATCGCGCCATCTGCGTCGCTGTTGTCTTCGGCGAGTTCGTCCTGCTCAGCGTCAGCCCGAGAACTGCTCGAGTTGATGGTGTCCGAACAGCCGGACCAGTAAAGGCTCAGGAGCACGATCCAGAATAAGTGCCAACGCCGCATGTCCCGAGGGTAGCGCAGCCTCCGAGCGATGCCAAGGCCGGCTGGAGCCGACTCGAAGATCCAAATGCGCACTCAATAACACTACTACTGTCGTCGGCATTTCGAATCGCGGTGTGACTGCTCCGACGTTCTCCTGAAGCCGTGCTTCAAGCCACGCCCCTCCTCACTTCTCTGTCGGTTCGTGTTTGTCACTTCGGAGCTCTAGTACAGCGGTTGCCAACACCCTTCGGCTCAATCTCAGCCGAGTAACCGTCGCTGCCATCCTATCCACACCGATGCCCACACATACCCACAACGATCCGGTAATGACTGACACACCAGCGGCGAAGCCAAACTGACTCCTCTGCGCTATGAAAGCCGCAGTCAGTAGGGCAATTGCGCCGAACAAGTAGCAGGAAATAGCAGCCCCGGAGCCTGGGGTGCCATCTACATCGCCGATCATTTCACTCAGTTGAAATTCCACGTCCGATTTTTGGTCGCGCCTTTCAGAGTTCGTTTCTACCGTCATTTTAATCCTCCATTCATTCGTTTTCGGGCAGATGCCCTGGGTTGTGGGCAGACTAGGATCGTCGCGGCCGGATGCGAACTTAAACGATCTTAGCTCGATGTTGTCGAAGGCGACCACTTCCCTTTCCAGAGTACAATCGACTATGGCTCCGAACCGACGCGATACCCCGACGTGACCCGGGTATGTCTGGATCGCTAGCAACTCGGTAAGCGACTGGCAGGAAGACCAATCCATGAGAGGCCGCTCTTAGAATTCGAAAGAGAGCGCTGCGTTGACAGCAGTGCCTTCGAACGACTCGAACCCGATCTTGTTGCCCTCACCATCGTAGTAGGGTTCCATTCCAGTTGGGCCGCCGTAGATCTCGTACTCGATATCGAGGGTTACGTAGGGCATATCGAAGTGAATCGCTGGGCCCCAGGAGCAGCCTGCGGCAGTTCCATCGAAAAGCGCATCTACAGCAGCGGTCAGATCGAGGTCGAGGAACAGACCGAGTCGGAAGGGACCAAAGTGCGGCCCAAATTCGGCTCCGATTCGCCACGCCCCGATATCAAACTCCATGTCATCGCCTTCCATTCCGCTGCCGAAAACGAAATCCAAAAAGTCTATGTCGAGATAGACGTAGGGGAGGGCCATGAGATACCCGAAGGAGAATCGAAACTCCTGATACTCGGTCTTCTGGGCTTCCACGCCAACACCGTCGATGTCCACTTCGAGTGCGTCGTCGCTCATCCAGGCGTATTCCAGAGTGATCCGCGGTCCGGCGCCGTACTGCTGGTACTCCCACGTCCAGACCTCCGAGCCATCGTACTGTTCTTCCATGCTGGTGGGCACAGCGGCAGCGAAAAGACTGAATAGGCGACCGCTCGTATCCAGAATGCGAATCCTGTGGACGGTGTAGCCCGCCGAACGGTCCGGGGCGAGATCGGAACTGATAGTGACATCGTGCACTTCCACAGTGTAGCCAAGTCCCAGCGCTGAGACGCTAGAGGGGGCCCAACAAAGCAGCAACACGGCAAAAGTAACGGACTTCAGACTAGGACTGTTCATTCGAAGCATTCTAGTTCGCTATCGGCCGGATTCAAGTGTGCTCGCCGGGCCACGCAGGGGTATGAGGGTGGGTCGGGATCTCGGTTGTCCTTCCCCTAGATGGCGAACGCCGCGCGTAGCCCCCGGTCATGGGTCTCAATCGCAGAGACCCGATGGCGGCGGCACATCGCGAGATGAAGAAGGTCACGTGAACCCAGCTGGGGATACGTCGCGATGAGTTGCCTCGCTGCGATCACATCGTTCGGCTCGACCGCCCAAATCGCACTGCAGGAAGCGCGAGCCAGACTGAGGGCACGATCCAGAGTGGTCAGTCTGTCTACAGGAAGATATGCGTGAAGGAGTTCCTGCAGCACCTCGGCTGAGGTCACCAGCGTCCCTTTTTCGACGCTCTCGGCGAAGAATCGCCGGCACTGTGACTGCAGTGGGTGCAGGCGACCCACCGCGTACATGAACACGTTGGTGTCAACGAACGTCATGTACCCGTGTCTCCGGCTCGCTTCGAGGCGTTGATGACACTCAAGTGCTCACTCCACTCAGGTTCTGACTCATCGGTCGAGCAATCCTCATCACATGCGTCAAAAAACGCCACAACATCACTTCTGTGACGGAAGCGACGAGTAGCCAACTGCCGCTGCGCCCGCTGTTCGGCCGCTTTGCGAATCCACTGGCTAAGGGACTCACCGCTGTCGGCCGCCAGGGCTCGCAGGCGCTCGCGCTCGCTGCCGCTGATCACAATCTGTATCCGGGTCGAGGCCAAAGTCGTCTCCAGGTTACCTATGTGTAATATAGATGTGTAGAATCAGAAAAACAACCGTGGATTCCGCATGTAATCACAGGTCTATTAGTCTTAAGGAACCGCTCTCCGCCCTGAGGAATCGCTCACAGCTGCGGAACCGCAACGCATGTTCCGCGGCAAGGCAGACACCCATTCCACAGCAAGTGAACACCCCGGGGCTGGCGGCCTCTGGCCCTACCGTGCCACCGGCCTCGTCACTTGCCATCGACGCCTTGCAGATCTTACATTCCGGCGTAGTCCAAGGGGCTGGAGCAAGCACGCAAGAGGGCAGAAAGAAAACACTGGATGAGCAGCCCTCAGCCCTTGACATCACAGAGATCTCCTAGTGGCCGGCGCCCATGCCTGCCGATGCACAACTGACCATGTGTTCGCAGCCATCGACACGCACACCCTCTTCGACGACGCCGATCTGCCCTGGGAGTGTGACGGTCATTGATTAAACAGTCCCCGGGCACTGCCGACAAAGGGCGCCCCGGATGATCGGGAGGGGTCAGTGGTCAGTTTGGCGGGCTTCGCCCGTGACCACAGGCAGTCCCAGAGGACTGCCCACAAGGAAGTACATCGGGGCGACTCGGATGTAGTTGGTAAGTTCGGCTGCGCCTCACTTCCAACAGGGAATGAATTTGAACCAGGACCACGTGTACCCCTGGAGAATCAGGACACGCCAGACCTCGTCAACGACAACCTAGACGCAGTGCAGGAGGACACCGCTCAGCGAAACGAGTCCGTCGTACTTTCGTCCGTGATGTCGAGGAAGACTGAGGGGTCTCTGGAGACTCCGTTACAGGTGTAGGTGCAGCCGCCGTTCCCATTCGATGCGAACACACTGCACTCCGCCGGACTGCAGACCGAATTGCAGGTTTCAAAGGTGCAAGTCACCCCTTCTGCCGCCGGCTGGGTTGTGACAGTCCTTACGCACAAGCACTGCTCGCCCTCGACGCGTTGGAGCGTGCCGCCCATCTCTTCGCACGTGGCCTCACAAGCGGCGTTGATGTCTACTGTCGAGGACTCCTCGACCTCGGGGGTCGAACGGCGATCCTGAGCCAGCGTGGTTGTTGGGACTGTACTGAGAACGATCAACATAACCAGAATTCGTCGCATCTTCCCTCTCCATTGGCCGATTTCGCCACAGTATCACTAAAGACAATCGGGTGGAGCGAGAATCTTCGACGGCGCACCGGAAAGGAAATTCACCTAGCGGGCTATGGCTCGGGGCTGTGCCTACTATCTAGATTGTGCCAAGGAATCGGTTTTGGGTAGTGTACGTAAACAGCCTGAGACGAAGACCTGCTGCTGGTAACCCAATGAGCCGATTGATACCGATTTTCATACTGTTAGCTCTCCCCGCCTGCAATCAAGTCCGCCCGGGAACCGCCGAAGACCTCTTGGGGGACTGGTACACCGACTGCTACACAGAGGACTTCGATGAAACCGCCTGCGCTGAACAGTACGATATCGTGCATCGAGTCACCTATGACGAAGCCCGAACAACCGCTCCCAGGTTGCATCTAACTGCTGAGAATTACAACGGAAATACCCGTTCAAACGAACAACCGCTCCCAGGTTGCATCTAACCACTGAGAATTACAACGGAAATACCCGTCCCGAACGGTGGCTGGCGAGAGGCGGTCACGGGCTGGACGGGTGTATTCA
>CAZDBH010000476.1:0-982 GCA_964503485.1 uncultured Bradymonadales bacterium
TTCGACCCAGCGCCAGCGCGGGGTCTGCAGGTGCCCGCGAGAAATCCAGATATCGGGTGACCACCGAGAGTGGACCAGCGAGTTCGTTCTCAGCGCCTTCGAAGAGAGGCTGAGCCCGCCGACTCTGAGTCTCTCCGACGTAGGCCGCACTCTCGTAGTCGTCATCGAAACGGCCGACGACGAATCGACGGCTCCTGTCGTAGCGATAGTTCGGGGTTACGTCCCCCGACGCCTCCTGAGAAAAGATCGCACAGAAACCGTTGCCGTCTTTACGACGCTGGCGCTCCTCGAAATCGCGGGCCGCCAGACCCTTGTTGTCCGAGTGAATCAGGCGATTGTCTGAGTGAACGCTGGTGCAATGGACAGGAAACCAGTTCATCATGCCGACTGGATTGCCCTCGAGGTCTTCAAAACGCAGAACGGTCATCGTTCGATCACACGCTTCGTCGCGACGTTCGTGAGAGATGGGATCTGTCTCAGCGTTTGCACTGTACGGGGTAGTCGACCGATTGAACACGATTGCGTCGCTTAGCGGCACCTCGCCCTGCGTAAACCGGATTCGGCCGGGACTCATCTTTGCGAACGCCTGGCGTATGCTGTCGACGATGCCCTTGGACAACGCGGAAAAGACGGTGTCGGAGTAACCCGGCGAAGCCAGGTTCACCCAGAAATGGTGTGAAAATCCGCTCGGACCGCTGTGGGTGTGAGTCGCCGTCATGACGAGGTTGTGAGCGCCTATGCCTAATTCGGGATAGTCGCGCTCCAGAGTAGCGATCACCTCCTGCCGCAGAGCCTGCGACACGAGCAGGAGCTCCGCACAAACGTAGGCAACCACTCCGCCTGAGTTGGTGTCCCGCAGGACCCCGGTGCGTGCGTGCAACGGCTCGCCCACACCATCGATCAAATTGTGCCACTGGCCCCAGCCGAGCATAGCCATCTGTGGCTCGTAGGTGGTGATATCCACCCGTGAAAAGCCAAATTC
>CAZDBH010000476.1:992-6578 GCA_964503485.1 uncultured Bradymonadales bacterium
ACACGTGTTTTCTCGCCGACTATCCTATTCCCAGGCACATAAGTGGCCAAAGCCCGGCCAGGAGTCAAGCCGAGAATGTCGTGTGTCCGCCCGCGCTTGCCTGGGGCTCACGGGTCCAAGCAAGCGCTGAAAATCAGTTACCCGTGGGACGCCCAGGGTGTGGGCGGGAAAGCTGTTGACGGCCAAAACCTCATACGATCTAGGGCGAACTTAGGAGCACTTCAAAACCCGGTCGCTATAATTCGGCAGCGATTGGGGCGGCGCACTCTGAGGATTGAAGTGAGGCGCCATTGGGAACCGAGCCAGAACAACTGACCCCTCGCGTCTCCCACAGTCGCCGTCGTGCGAGCTTTCCGCAGAAAAGTAAGTCCGAGTCAAGTCGCGTTCGCGAATCGCATTCGTCAGGCTTTGCCCGCCCACAGGCCTCTGGCGCTTTGCCTAGCATGGCGGCTTCCGAGCGGGCTTCGAGCGGCATGCGGGGCGTGCGGCTCGAGACAGATAGTAGTGAAACAGCACCTGAGGTATTGAAGATGATTTATCCTAGTGAATTGAGATCGCTCTCCGTGCGGCTCCCTCTGATAGCCATCCTCGCACTCGCTTTTGCGGCGTGCGGTGTAGCCGATTCGGGAAACTCCGACTCCTCGCCAAACGGCCCTGATGCGTCGACTTTGGACACCCATCCAGAACCGTCTGCTGACATACCAGACGACCGATGGGACCGCGACACAGGACCTAGGCATGAGTCCGACAGCGGTCGCCGCAATCGAAACCCGGCCGACACAGCCCCTGAAGACGGCAACGCCGACGGAGCCGAGGCGGATGCTGGGACGTCAGATGTGGTGGCCGATCAGGGCGACATTGACGACCCGGACACCTCAACTACCGATCAGGGCGTCACTGACGACCCGGACACCTCAACTGATGATCCAACGACAGTTCCTGACAGCGTGTCCGACCGCGACGAAATGACTTGGCCAGAGGATTGCGATGAGCTGGAAGCCATTCGGGTGCACGAAGAAGGCGACTTCTGCGAGACGTACTGCCTTTTCATCAACGATGCGGCCTATCGGTGCCCAGACGTCATCTCGAACGCCCGAGGCAACGGGCAGATTGACGCGATTCCCTGCCTCGAAGAGTGCGCTGTCGGCGACTACGACTGTTACGATGAGTGCTTGGAGTCGATACCGCGCGATCGGACGCAGCTCGATCCGTCCGAGTGTCATCGGGATGACTCCCTGACAGCTACCCAGTGCCGCGAGGAGCACGAGGCCAAGACCTGCTGGGATGCACCCGCCACTGAAGAAGTGCTTGCGGCCTGTCGAGAGGCGAACGGAGAGGTCGACGACCCAGTCGACCCACCGGTTGAGGAGGGCACCTACTGCGAAACCTACTGTTGCTTCGTCAACAGCGATGCCTACCGGTGCGGGTCGTACTTAGACTTTGCTTGGTGCATCGGACGAGGGGACGCGGAAGACTGCATTGTTGGTTGTGGTGAGGACACCGCGTGCCAATTCGATTGTCTTTCTGGGCGCCCCCCTCGTGGTCGCCGTGAGTTCGACAGCTCGGGCTGCTTCGAGTATCCCGACTTAACCAACGAGGAGTGCAGAGCGGACCACGATGCAGGCGTCTGCTGGACGCCACCCGAAGACTAGAAGTCGCCACTTCTGATCGCCAGCCCTGACCTCAAATAGGCCGGTGCGCCGGAGCCCTCTTTGAGATCATGTCATCGGTGTCCGCCCAGCACCGGTGGAAGAATCTGCCCATCGACGGTAAAAACGCCATACAGCTCCTCATACCTGAGATGCATCGCGGCGTAGAGCGACTCAGTTCCGTCGTCGGTGGTCAGACTGAACAGCGCCAGGTTTCCCTGCGGGTCGACCGAAACCGGTCTGGTGTCTAGGGTCCACCAGTTTGTTTCAACTCGCTGGGCACCTTCGCGACCGTAACCCCTTACGATCGACAAGCGACCTTCGCGCATGAGAACCAGGCCGTTGCCACTGGCTACAACGTCGTCTCGGCTCAAGTGCACCTCGGGAAGGTCACCCAGCCGGCGGCGAACCGAGTCCGACAGCGGACTCAGGCGCCCCTCGGCATCAATACCGAGGGGTGGGCTCTGTGAGGACAGGGCGGGCAAAGGCACGGTACCAGCTGGCATCTGGTCCCGGGTCTCGAGCGTGGCGGTCTCGGCGAAGACCACATTGAAGACCCAGCTTTGGCTGTCGGGTCCAGCAATGAACCCGGTTCGCGAGGGCAACACATCAAGGTCTGTGTCGAGAGTGAGGGTTCTACCCGTAGCAAGCTCGAAAAACGCGGACCCAGACCGTACCCACATACGATCGCCACTGATATCGTCAATGTGCTCCAGACCGTCGAGACGTTCTGCAACTCCATCCCACGTCACCTTGTACACGGCACCGCAGTCGATCAAGAACGCGCGGTCAACCGTGGGCCAGACTCTGTCGGCTAGGCTGCAGTCCAACTCAACCGTGGCCAGAGCGCGACCCGTCACCGCATTTACTACTGCCAGGTGTCCCGTCTCTGGCGCTCGGGTGACCAGCGCCCACCCGTCTCGGGGTCGGTTCCGACCATCGATTCGTCCGAGGCGAGTTCTGTAGCAGGCACCGCGAATGTCTTGGCAGGTATCGCAGCTCGGACCACCGGCATAGTCTTCACAGTAGTGTCCGCGTGCGCAGTCGTCGTCGCGATTGCAATAGCGATTGCTTCTCACTGGGGACGTTTCCGGTTCACTTATCACCGGGTCCGGTTCGGGTTCGGGCTCGGGTTCAGCGGTTGGGGGTGGCACTGATGTGCCTTCGGCTACCGGCTCCGGGAGCTCCTGTGAGGGCCTGGAACTCTCTTTGCAGCCCCAAGAAGCCAGTGCGAACCAGCCGCAGAAGAAGAGAACCTGTCGGCACCAACTCCCCGCCAACCACGGCCTTTTGGTCGTGTCTTTCACGAGGTCTCTGTTTCAGGAACTCGCCCGATTCCCATGACCGGAGCGAAAGTGTTCCCCTTCGACTGGAGTTCGAACGCCTTATCAACCACAACGACCTGCAGTCCGGCGGCCTGAAGCACTGTACGAATTGTCGCTCGGCTGAGTCCAAACGGTTCTTCATCGGCTTCGAGCCACTCCCAGTCCCACTGCGCGAACAGGCCACCAGGACGCAACAGTCGGGACAGCAGGCCTACGGTCGCGGCGTAGTCTGGCACGAAGGCGCAGACCGATGAACACACCACCACATCGAATGGCGTGCACAGGGCCTCGTGCCCTGCAGCGAGGTCCGGAGTGAGCTCGGCGCACAGCGTCTGCACGTTGTTTAGTCCCAGGCTCGACAGCTTTGCCCGCAGCGCACTAATCATGCCCGCTGATGTGTCGATCGCGGTTACACTGCGCGCCAGCGGGGCGAGTTTTTCGACGAGCAGGCCGGTACCGCAGCCGAAATCCAAGATGTTTGCGCCTTCTAGCGAAAGGCCCAGCGTGCCGCACTGCTCCTGCAGCGAAGCAAAGGCCGCGGCTGCATATCCGCGGGTTGCTTCGTCCTCCCAGCCCGCTGCGTATCCATCCCAATCGACATCACCCATAGAGCCCACCCTCGTGTTCAGAACTGTCTCGCCTTCAATATCACACTCTAATATCACACAGCTGCTCTGTTCGACGGAGCGAGTTCCCTTACCACGCACGGCCCGCTTCCGAGATTAGCTGACTAAGTTCGGTGACAGAGGTGGCTGGACCGATTAAATGATGGGTCTATGAACAAGCCACACCCGCCAGGGCAGAGATACCGAGCAGACTTCCCGCGTTTCGGGCTGCCCCCCTTCGCAAAAAGGTGCCCGAACCCACCAGATAACCCGCAGGTCTTGGTTGGTGGCGATGTGGAACAATCGCTGACCCTGTCTGTAGACGAACTGAACACTCTGCCCAGAGTGGAACAATGTTCAGACTTTCACTGCGTGACAACGTGGAGCACTGCTGACCTGCAGTGGTCGGGATATCGATTCTCTGACTTCCTGGCTTGGATCACTCCCAAAGTCGTCCCGGCCGAGGGTGTTTCGTGGGTCGGGTTGGTTGGCCAGGACGGTTACCGGGCGAGCCTTCCTATCGAGTCTGCAGACCGGGCCGACGTTATTCTGGCCGATTCGCTCGGAGGCCAGCCTTTGCCGCTCGCCAACGGAGCGCCACTCAGGCTCGTGGCGCCAGCCCATTACGGCTACAAGAACGTGAAGCATCTCGTTGAGATTTCGTTCCACACGACCAGACCGAAAGGCAGTGCTGGTCGCAAAGAGCATCCGATCGCACTCGTGCAAAAAGAGCAGCGAGTCACGTTCATGCCCGGTTGGCTATTCCGCTGGCTGATGCGGCCAGTCGTGGGCCTACTCATCCGGTACTACGAACGCCATACTCCGAAAGAGGGTTCCTAGATGACGACAAGGGAGCATTGAGGTGGCGCGTGTCCAAACGATCAGGTTAAAGCCGGCCACCAAGACGGTCGTGCTCGACAACCACGACGTCGACTGCGTCGCACTCGAATTCGATCCTGAGACGGGGGCTCTACACGACTTCCGCCTAGAACTGGGACGTGGCTTCTTCATCGTATGGGTTCTGCCCCGCAACCGGTCGGGCGGCAGATTGCGGGCCATCCTTGTCGACTGCGCCGTGGCCGAAATAGAAACCGAGGTCGAAATGGATCCCTGCGCCTTCGACTTCGGTCCCGAAGAGTGGAGCGGGGAGCTCGGAAAAGTCGGTCCCAACCGAGAGCATGTCGTCGAGTACGTGCGTGTCGAACTCACCGAATCCCCCGCCTTTTACGTGTGTAGGGCCCGAGTTCGAAACCCCGACGGGACGGTTGAGAGGTGGGACGTGAGGCGTGAGGCGTGAACCAACTGCGAACTACAAACTCTCAAATACCAACTAAAAGCTCCTAGGTGATTTGACAAAAAGAACGATCGTGCTATTATCACCAATATGAGAAAGGGCGAAGAAACAAGACGCCAGATTTTGGACCAGGCCATGAAGCTCTCGAGCCAGATCGGACTCGAGAAGCTGAGTATTGGGTCGTTGGCCCAGACGGTCGGAATGTCCAAGAGTGGCCTTTTCGCTCATTTCTCCTCGAAGGAAGCGCTGCAGTTGAGTGTTATCGACAACGCGGTGCAGCACTTCATCAGCAACGTGATCGCCCCGTCGCTACGCGAACCCAGGGGAGAACCCCGCGTTCGCTCGCTTCTATCTAAATGGCTCGACTGGTCCCGATCAGACAGTATGCCGGGTGGGTGCATTTTCGTGGCGGCGGCCACCGAACTCGATGACCAACCAGGCCCTGTCCGAGACCGACTGGTCGAAGCACAAAAAGACTGGCTCGGCGTGCTGGTCGGTGCTGCGAGAACCGCTGTGGAAGAGGGACACTTTTCCGCTGACTCAGACCTCGAGCAGTTCGCGTACGAATCGTACGCACTCGCACTCGGGTATCAACACCTCAGTCGTCTATTGGACGACCCGTCTGCAGAAGGGCGCCTCAAAGTTGGCCTGGAAGCACTCTTCGCACGATTTAGAGCATAAGGAGTTAGGTATGTCGACCACTGTTGCCGCCC
>CAZDBH010000477.1:0-6559 GCA_964503485.1 uncultured Bradymonadales bacterium
TGGACTGGAGAGAGGTTACGGGATCGTTATGAGAGAATCATATCCGGTCGAAGTTGCCGAATTCGCTCGATACGCTCGTGGGGAAGGCGCTTGTCGTTGAGGGCGATCACGTCCATGACGATGGCGCCGGCTCCTAATGCGGCACGCTCGGCACTCTCGGCGGTCATCGAGCGCACGACGCCTGACACCATCATTTGTAGTCCGCCACCGGCCGAGCTAGTCGAAATATAGATATCGCATCCGCGATCACCGACCGCTGGGCGGATGATTTCGCCGTTCTCGTCGATCAATTGACGATTCGCGAGCTCGCCAACCTCAGTAACACTGTTGACCACTCCAACCGTCACATCCTCGAAAGGGGCCTCGACGGTTGTTGGCGCCTCGCCTCGGAAGGTTTGGCGATACTCGTCGCCCACTTTCTCGATGAGGATCGCCTTTGTGGTCGTACTACCGCAGTCAGTGGCGAGAATGACGTTGATGTCCTCGGGTTTCAGGGCCATTTACTTCTCTTCTGTTTCGATTGCTGAATCTGGTTTGTCATCGACCTGGGCGTCGTCGGAGTCAGTTGGGGGCGCGGCCTCGGCGCCGTCTTGCGACTCCTGCCCTTCGATACACTGAATGAGTGTCTCGATACCGACCCGGCGCTCCAGGATTTTTCTGAATGCAGCGTAGTCAGCCCCCTTGAACACGGTCTTCACCAGTGGCTCGAAGAATGCCATCGCCTGGCTTCCGACATAGTTCAAGGGATGCACGGTTTCGAGGAAGAGTATTGCCGGAACACTCATCCCCCTTCGCGAGATGAGCGCTGCGACCCGATCGAGGAGCTCGACTTCCTCGTCGGTCATCGGTTCGTTGAAGTCGTCCATCGAAAAGGCGTTCTTGAGCCAGGCCCAACGACCGCCCTTCTTACCCTTTTTCGGCGGATCACTCGTCACGTTGGTGCTCATTCTGCTGCGTCCGTGAAGTGTGCTGAGACAGCCTCGAGCACGGCCTCCCGGTTGTTCACGAATCGGAGATATATGCCTCGATGTGCTTCCATTCTATGGCGGCCACGAAACGGACTGAGAAGCACCCCGTGTTGATCGGCGTGGAAGGAGCGCAACGACGACCACCGCTTTCGGCGGACAAAGAAGAGCACACGGCTCTGGGCGCCCGCAGCGGTCAATTTGAAGCTGGTTGGCAGGAGGTAATCGTAGAGTCCGAGCATGAGGACAGCGGCTCCTATGAGGCCCCATCCCAAATCGCCAGTACCGAAATACAAGCCGACGCTGGTCGTCAACATCACTGTTGCGACGAGAAGGTTCTTCTTTGGATGCAAACGTACCGGGTGTGACACCCAAGACAGGTCACAGTCGTCATTCACCTGCGCCGAGGTGCGCGCATCCATTGCCTCGGTAACTCCCATCATCCTCAACTACTGTGGAGAACGGTTCACCTACCCCTGCCGCCGGACGAAAATTTCAGGTGTAGTTGCTGTTCCTCGGCGCGGTTCTTAGATCACGCGAGGCGGTTCTGCAAGGAGAAAGTGGGTTTGGCTGTGTAGCGATTGAGATGAGGATATTCAAGGCGCAGGCTGTCCTGCTCGCGTCGCGGCTGGCCGAGGATGCAAGCGCCTAGAAGGCGCCGTCGAACCAGTCGATCAGGTGGTCGTTTTGGTCACAAATCCTGTCGCCAAACTCATCCTCGAAGTACACCGGAGCCTGGCTTGGGAAGTAGCCATGTGAGTCCGTGGGGAAACCAGCAGACTCATTTGGCACATAGGCGGAAAGAAAACCGAGCTCGATGAGGCAGTGATTGCTGACCTCAGCTAGATCAAAGTCTTCAGGCGGTGCGCCATATGGGTTGCCCAGAGTGAGCCAGTCACCACGAGCCGCTTCGACCATACGTACGAAGTCGGCGAGGAGGGTCGGATTGAGATAATCGGCGTCTCCCGGGTCGAGATAGTCTTGCAGGAGTTGGCTCATGATGCGCCAACGCCGGTTCATCTCGATGACGATCGGATGCAACTCACCTCGCAGGATATTCACGGTGGTGTTCGGAATTGTGTCCTGAACGGTCGCATAGACGGCGTACACCGCCATGAGACGAATCGAGGCGATGCCCAAGAGATCGACGTCGCTGTTGTCGACCTCCTCGATCAGCCAGAACTGGTCACTTACGAGTCCAGCAATCTGGTCATTGGTCAGGTTGAATACATCGGCGGACCACAGGTTGAGGCGATTGATCATATCTCCGTCGACGATTCGGTCCATGACTTCGCCGATCGCCGCAGCGCCGAGCATATTCGATCCCAAGCCGTTGGCGGCGGTAATGCCTGTCTGAATCGTAGACACCTCACCGGTCAGATCGACCATGAGGGAGTGAGCTTGAGACACCCGCACTGTGCGAAGGCCGGATATGGCCTCTTCAGCATCGGCTATTGCAGCTGCGAGGCGTTGCTCGTGGAACCAGCCGTCGTATTGCAAGATGGCCGCATTCGTCTCGAGGGCAAAGTCGATGTTTGCTTCTGCATCGCCGAGGGCGGTAATCGCCTGAGGGTGAAGTGCGGAAGCATCGCCAACTTCTCCGAACATCACCTGTTCTGTGTAGAGATCCATACCGGTGTTCAACTCCGTAGCCAAGACGGTCAGGAGTGTCTTGAGCCCGGCTGGCGCGATGTTTCTGCGCACGGTGATCATTCTATTGGTGAGTTCACCGGTCGACCGCAGCAACGTGCTGAGCAGTCCCTGGTTCCAAGCGTGCCACGAATGGGTCAACACGTTTTGAAAGTTGGTGATGATGTTGCCAGTTGCCACATCGACATCACCGTGGATGACAAGAGATGCCTGTCGAACCCGCTCGATGGAACGGCCTACGTCCAGCACCTCGAAGGGATAAGTCGGGCCTGTGATACCGTCCTCGAATGTCACGATGTAACGAATCTGCCAATCTCCGACATGATTGCCTTGGGGCACAAACAGATTGCTGTCGCAGAGGTCGGTTGGTTGGTTGCACGGAATCGCAGCACCCGGAACCACAATCGTTCCACCTGGAATCGGAAGTTGCACGAGGGTCGCAGAGCGGTCGGGTCCACCTGTTAGGTCAACCGCGTCAATCCGAACGTGGACGATCTTGTTGAATCCGTCAGGGCTGGCGCCGGCAAAGGCCGTGATATCGCAGAACGAGGCCGGGTCACCTGGGTGAATACCGGCGATGATCCCAAAGCCGGGCGGATCGTAGATGTTGACGGTCGGGCAACTGACATCACCCGGCACCAGAATCAGGAAGCTGCCCGCCCCCTGGCTTGTCACGGCAACATTCCCGCCATCGATCAAGCTGTTGGTTATAGAGAGAGAGACCACACCGTCAGTGCTATCCTGGATGTCGAGTGTCAGTACAGCCAATTCGTTGGCCGAACCAGGAGGTATTGGTCCCGCCCCGTCGCTGATGACGTGGGAGAGACCGGCGAGCTCAGACGTAATCGGGTCGGAGTAGCCTGCCAACGAAGTGGTACCAGAATCGACAGCCAGGTACTCAGGTGCATCTTGCACATCGAATTCATACGAGCTGACGCTTTGAGAGTTACGCAGGTTGATCGCGATCGTTCCCTGTGAGCCAGCGTTGCCGGCGCCGTGGGAGCCAGAGGTATCGATGCTGAGCTCGATGACATGCTGGGTCGTGCCGCACACGTCGGCGGTCGGGGCGCCTAGCACACCTGCCGTACTCTTGGTTCGAACCGTCCAGCAGTGGTTGATATCTGACGTCAACGGGACACTCGCCGGCAGTCCGAGATCCGAATAGGCGGGGCTGGGACCATTTGGAATATTGGTGACCAGGATGCCGTCGCGGTACAGGTTGAACGATGCCGCGTCGGCTACTGTATCCCAGCTCATGTCCGCCAACAGAAAGCCTGGGCTCAAAGCCAGGTTGTCTGGCGGCTCGCAGCTGTGCCCGTCGTCGTCACAGATTCCGCAGGCATCCAGTACGGCGGGGCCGTCCCAGACACCGAAGCAGTCCTGGATCTGGACCCGTATTGTCAGCGTGACCGTCCCCGAGTTGCCGCCAGCCGTGTCGGTGACCGTTGCGGTGAATTGGTCGGTCAGGTCATTGCTTCCGTCGTGCAGGTACGTAATCAGGCCACCATCAATCTGTTGTTGAGTGAAAGATGACACCACGACGTAGACTCCGGGCGCCTGCTCGAAGCGCAACTGTCCGGCCGTCGTCTCGTCGCCAGCACCGATCGTGTAGATGATTTGGTCGGTAGAGTTGTCCGGATCGGTGTAACTCAGATTGCTGTTGGCAATGACCTGAAAATCGCCTTGGTGGACCTCGACTTCGTCCAAATTTCCGGCGCTGGGTGCGTCGTTGACCTGCGAGATCAGCAGATTAACGGTCACCTGGCCACCGGCGAGGGTCAAACCATCTGGGTCTTGTGCGTTGTAGATAAAGGAGTCGCTGAAAATCTCGTCACCACCGTGCTGATAGGAGAGACGACCCAGATCGACGTCTTTTTGGGTGAAGCTCGCGGGAATTGGGCCGCCATCGAACAGTAGTGTGCCAGCGCTCGGTCCGCTGATAATCGTGAAGTCAAGTTCGTCTGGATCATTGTCAGCGTCCGTAACCTCGATGAAGTTGTCGTCCAATACAACCGAATCGCCCTCATCGGGATTTGCGGTGTTGTTCACAGCCATCTCAGGCGCGTCGTTTACCGCTTGGATCGTGATGAAGAAGATCTCCGGTTTGACGGCCCCGTCCTCCCAGGCACCACCAGCGGCGTCTGTCAGGGTGAAGGTAAACTGATCTGCCGTCGTCTCGCCTCCGTCGTGAAGGTAGAAGATCTGAAGGTTGTTGATGTCAGCCATCGTGATCGTGTTAATCGCGCCCTCGCCGAGCTTGTTGAGGGAGCCGTTCGCCGGTGGCACCGTGATTGTGAACCGGATTTCGGCGGGCACGTTGTCCTCGTCGGTACCGGCGAGCATCGAATTGTCGATATCCTCTTGTTGGCCCTCGAAGACCAGAGCCATACCCACGTTTTTGTCCAAGACCGGGTGGTCGTTGACCTGATTCATGACGAGGTCGAACGTGTCAGATGCGCTGGTCGCGCCGAGCGGGTCTTCCACCGTGAACGTGAAGCTGTCGATTAGGTCTTCTGTGTCCCCATGTTCGTAGGTGATCTGAGAATCGTTGATTTGGAATTGTGTGAAAGTCGCGTCTTGAATGACCGGGACCAGACCCACATATAAGGTTCCATAGTCCGGAATGTCGGTAATCTTGAAGATGACGTCTGCGGGGTCGGTGTGATCGTCGTCCGTGTACTCGAGATCACCAGTGCGAATCTCGACCGTCTCGCCCTCGTCCAGCAGCCGACCGAGATTGGCGAGCTCTCTGGGGGTATCGTTGACGTTGGTTATATCAATTTCGAAGACGTCAGCCGCAGCGACACCCGGAGGTGCGTTATCGTCAGAGACGGAGAAGGTGAACGAGTCGAAGACGACCTCAGATCCGTCTTGAACGTACTCGACGAGGTCGTTGTCGATTTGGAACTGCGTGAACGAGGCTGACGCGACCTGGAGGACACCGTTTACCCAAAGGTCCCCGTACAGGGGCAAGTTGGCACCAGACACTGAGTAGGTGATTGCCGTCGTGGCGGATTCTGCGTCCGTATAAACCAGCAGGTTGTCGTCGATCTGGAGTGTCGCGTTCTCGAGCATCCCCGCACGCACATTCGTGTCGAGCTCAGGAATGTCGTTTACTGGTGTGATCGTGAAATCAAAGGTGTCTACAGGAAGCGTGGAGGTTCCGTCCCCGAGAATGAAGTCGAATGAGTCGCTCGCGTTTTCGGCACCCAGGTGCGTATAGACCACCCAGCCGGCCTCGATATCGTCCTGAGTAAACCAATCGTTTGCGGCCAGAACCGGTCCGCCGTTTACGCGCAATTCACCATCAGAGGGCGGGTCATCGACCGTGAATCGAAGCGTCTGCACCGCTGGTAACACATCGACGTCAGAGGCGCTCAGGTAGCTCGTCGTGATCGGGGCAAACGCGTTCTCGGCTAAAGTCAACGTCGCGTTGGTGTCGAGATCGGGGTCATCGTTGGTTGGATTGATCACAATCGGCATGGACAGGTTCGTGATACTACCGGTGTCCCCGTCCGATACATCGAATGTGAACGAATCGGAGGTCGTCTCACTGGTGTCCTGGACGTACTTGAGGCGGCCACTATCAATATCATCTTGAGTGAACGTGTCGTTGTCGTCGAGAACGCCATCGATACTGTGCACGAGATCGCCATTTACCGGCTTGGTTGTGATTGTATATTCGATCTCCGTTGTCGTGTTGTCGACATCGGTAATCTCTAGCTCTCCGGTGTTGATAACCTCTTCCCCCGGGTCGACGAGCGTGCGCTCGTTGACCGAAATGCCGGCGGTGGTTCCGACCTCAGGTTGGTCGTTTGTCGGCGTGACGGTGAAGTCGAACCGTTGGGTTCCGATGTTCCCACCATTTCCATCGGTGAGACTGAACTCGAAGAAGTCGTCCGGAGACACCCGGTCGACCCCGTCGTGGATGTATCGGAGCTGAC
>CAZDBH010000478.1:0-6520 GCA_964503485.1 uncultured Bradymonadales bacterium
CGCTAAAAGCTAACGGCTGGAGTCCGGGGCGTTATACGCGACGGGCTCCTAGCGTATGCTCGCTCGGCCTCGACCCAACCCCGAAGCCGGAGATGAGCGTTCCCGAGGTTTCCAAGAATTCGAGCGTGGGCTGCGATGTCCCCCGATTCTTCGGCCGCCACCGCCGCCCGTTCGTAGAGAGGTATCGCGTCGTCGTGACGGCCTTGGTTGGCTCGCATGACTCCGAGAGTGGCGAGAATTCGGCGCTGGAGCGGTGTCGACTCCCCACAGATTCCAGTTGCCTCTTGCAGGAACTCGTCTGCCTCGTCGAACCGGCCCCACTCGATAGCGCAAATGGCACGTGCGAGGAGGAGTTCTGCGCGCAGATAATCAGCGTCGGCGGCGCTCGGCCGAGTCAGTACGTCATCGAGCGAACCAGCAGCTTCTTCGAAGCGCCCCTGGCGCCAAACTGTCTTAGCCAGTGCGGCCGCAATAAGGCCTGACAACTGCGCGTTTGAGTCTAAGTCTGTCGCCGCCCGCAAGATGATCTCCGCTTCTATCCAACGCCGGCGAGCGGACAAAAACATGCCCCTTGCGTAAGCCACTTCGGCTCGGGGTTGGTCATCCGCGATCGATTCGGCTGCCGCTTCTGCTACATCTAGAACGGCTCCATGGGCCTCGACCAGTCCCTCCCTGCGATAGAGGCCGTGGAGCGCCATCGCGACTCGAACGGTGAGGTCAGGGTGCTTCTGACGACTCCAGCGCAGCGCGGTCCGCAGATTTTCGGCCTCGAGATGGAGCTCCTGCAGTGCATCACTCCGGGTCGGAAGGTCGGCAACCAGCTGACTGCCGAGGGCACCGTAGTACTGGGCGTGGCGCTCTCTGGCCACTCCGACGTCGCAGGTTGCCATGTCTTGCACATACGCCCGAATGGTGTCGTACATTCGGAACCGGGGCGCGTCACTCGATGCCGATCGGGTCACAAGGAGCATCGACTGGTCGACAACCGACTGAAGGGCTTCGTCAATCGGCCGGATTGCTTCTGAGTCGGAAGTGGAAGCGACGGCTTCGCCGCCATCTAGGCTGAAACCACCCCGGAAGACAGAGCACGCAGAAAGGACACTTTTCTCGAAGTCCGTCAATCGTTCCCAAGACCAGGCGATGCAGGCGCGGAGTGTCTCAGCCTTGGGCGACGCGGTCCGGTCGCCGGTTCGCATATCCAATCGGGCGTTCAACCGATCGCGGATCTGCGGGATCGACATTGTGCGGGCTCGTGCCGCCGCCAACTCCAACGCCAGCGGAATGCCCTCGAGCCGAGCCACGAGTTCAGCGGCCGCATCGAGCGACGATTCCCAATTCAGCGGAACGGGGGCGTTCTCGTCAACACGGCTTTTGAAAAGCGTCAGTCCCTCGGAGGGATCGAGCGGTGAGACAGGGATGGCGCGTTCAGTCGGGACCTTCAACCGTTCCCGTGAGGTTGCCAAGACTCGGCATCCAGCTGCTTCCCGAAGCCAGCCTGAGATCAGGGGTACCGCGACGTCAATCGCTCCCTCCGCGCTGTCGACGACGAACAGTACGTCACCGCGGTGGGCGAGAAGCTGCCCGATTTGGGCGGCCGCCGAGTCGGTTGAGGGCGACTGTTCCAGCGAGAGTCCGAGCGAACGGGACACGGCAATCAGAACATCTGATTCGTCTTGGCAGTCACCCAATTCGACGATGGCGACCTCACCGTGGGTCCCAGCCCGCGAGAGTGCGTATTCGACAGCAAGTCTCGTCTTGCCTACGCCGCCCATACCGAGCAGCGTGACCATCCGACAGCCCGCCTCGAAAGCACGATCAATGGCATCAAGTAATCCCTCTCTGCCGACGAACCGGTCGAGAAAGGGGGTTGGCCCCCTCGACTTTGTTCTGTTTGGTCCACCGCCGACAAAAGTGAGACTGACCTCCGGATGAAAACCGTAGCCTCGTCCAGTGGTCCATAGATACTCCTTTAGGCCGAGTTTTCTGAGCGTCGAAATCGCCACGCGAAGGCGGGCGGAGGCGGCTTCAGGCTGAATTCGCTCGCCTGGCCAGCCCTCCTCGATCAACTCGTCGGCGGTGAGCCGCCTGGCTGGCTCGAGCCGGTGGCGTTTGACAATTGCGGCGACGATTTGTCGTAGAGCACGGCGAGTGTGTAACTCGATTCGGCCTCCGTTCGGCAGGCCAATCCACTGGGCTTCGGGCCCAACCCTCAGATCGCCCACTGTCCTCTCACCGTGAGACATTCGATACCCAGTATTTGCAGAGTATCCATATTGCAGCGGATCGGGACGAATGCAACTGCGACCAAAGGGGCATTCCCAGCTCGACCTCATGGCTCGACCCGGTATCGTCACCGTGCAACAGCTCCCACTGCCGCTGGTTAGCCCGTCAACGGGGATGACGGTGGAGGCGGTTTTTTACACTTTTTTACGGGGCGGGGCTGTGGCCCGTGATCCATAGTGTCCGCGATTGGATGGCGAGCGCTCACTTCCATTGTTGGAGTTTACGAATGGAACGGACTGCGCACGTTGGATGGCTCGTACCCCTTCTCTTCCTCGGATTGGTTTCCTGTACCGCTGACCTGGGTCCCGAACCCGCATCGGACTATCAAGAAGACTCAGGGCAGGACTTACTGGCTTCTGGCAAAGCCGACGGCATGCTGGACTACGCGCCCGTCTTCGAAATGAACGCAGAACAAGACGGCAACCTTCAGCTAGAACAGATTGACGTTTATGCGCTCCACTTGCGGGGCGGCGATCAGATTCGTGTCGTCATGTCGGCGGGCCGTGGCGAAAGCCTTCAGCCTCAAGCCAGCCTATTCAGCCCGAACGACCGGTACATACGCTCTGACCGTTGGAACGTCGAGGGCGCTACCGTGATGAAGGAGTTCTCGATATATGCGGACGGCCGGTACTCCCTGATTGCGTCCGCCTACCGCGGCAGAGGCTATGGGGACTATACGCTCTCGATCGAGTGCCTGGGTGGGCCCTGCGCGAATCCGGTCGAGTCGACGCCGCTCGACTACTTGCAGGCAGCTGACTGTTTCAAACAGGCACGAGAATGTGTAACTGCTCTCATCAACCCCGATTCACCGTTCTCGACCGACGAGGCCGACCAGGTCTGGGGCGATTGCCTTGGAGCCCAGTCAACCGACGGTGTGGCCTGTGACACGGCCTGCGATGGAGCAGAGACAGTGGGGTATTGCGCCTTCATCGTCAGCGAACTGGAGTGGCTGTCGGAAGAAACCCAAGCCTGCAGAACGCTGCACACCGAGTGCGTTAGCGACTGTTACCAGGCATCCGAGCATGCGCCCGAGGCGCCAGAAGGATTCGGTGACACCGCGGAATCGGTCTGCGTTGTTGCTGGTCCCCTGAATGGCGATTGTCGCCAATTCGCGCGCAACCACACCAGCTGCGGCGGATCAGACTACGAGGTCCAGAGCTACGGCGAATGTCACGCCGAGTGCAAAAGCACCCACGGCGCCTGGATCGACGACCTGAACTCTGATTGCGACGATATCTGTAGCGACTACGAGTTCCAGGGCGAACAATGCGACCAAGCCTGTCAGGTAATCGACGAATGCGACTCTGAAGAGTGGTGGCAGATCGCCGGATCCGACTGCTTCAGCAGTTGCACCGGCATGAGCGACACCCACTCCGCTGAATGTATCTCTGAGAATGAGTGTTCCGAAGTGTCTTTATGCTTCTAGCCTGACCCGGGCCTAGTGGGCGATTCTGGTCTAACCTTCTGCGAGTTTTGTTCGGGGGAGTTTCTGAAGCGGATTGGGCACCGCCAGCCACTTGCGCTTGGCCATCAACGCGTGAAAGGCGGCCCGGTCGGCAAGGTAGGTCCAACCGATCGTGTCGAGGGCCTCGCAAGGCGTTCTCGAAATGTAATAGACCGGGTTCCGGGCGGTGGCTTTCGCGACAATGAAAGCCCGCTGGGCACCGCCGCCACAGCGGTCAGATTCAGAAAAGGTAGCCAAACTATCGAGCAACCACTGAGCTCCCTTGGCCAGGTGGTCGCGGCAACTCTGCTCGCCGGCGCCCTCCCCCATCCCGTCGACTCCGTCTGTAATCAAAACAACCGGACCGCCGGGCAGCACCGGACAGCGCTCCTGGAGCAGCAGCTGGGTTACACCGCGCGACGCCTGGTAGAGGTTTCGGCCCTTCTCTCCCGCGACGTTCACAACGGCGGCGTCTGCTAGGGGCGCATCCCAAAAGGGCTCGATTTCAGCAACCGCGTCTGTCCAACCACTCGGAGTTGGTCCCCAGAAGAGCCGCAGCTGATCGTCAACCGACCCCACCTGCACCTCGAATACGGGCGGCAAGTGGGCAGTGAGCTCGACGAGCTGGGTGCGAAAGGGGTTGTCGTGACCATTGCCGACAAGGACCTTCGGCGATCGGAGCAGGCAGGGTCGGTGAATCGTCGAAATCGTCTCAGCGCCAGCACAACCGACCGCGATGCCTTTGATTCCACCGCTGAAACCAGCGTATTGATGGAGTTCGACCTTGCCGAGCACGACAATCGCATCGGCTGCTTCCAACGCTGGATGGTAGACTGCAGGGTTTCCTGCCGACTCGTCATCACGCTCAACCCCCAGGCCCCCAGTCCAAACCACGTCGAGTCCGCTTTCGGTCGCTTCGCGAAGCTGGGGGATGCGGAGCCGCTCGTCGTCGCTGGGCGCCCGATGAAGGCCAACGCCAACGATGATCTGCAGCCTCTTTGAACCTAGGGACTCTAGACAGGCACTCAACATGCCGTCTGGCAGCGGACGGGTCGCATCGGGAATGACTACTACGAGGTCTTGGTATCGTCCGGCCCACTCGGCCAGCTGACCCCGTACTTGGTCGATTTCCCCAGGGGCCAGCGACGACGGTTCAGCGAACTCAGCGGCTAGGCCCAGCTCCACGGTGAACGCCTTGATTTCGGCCTCTTTCCATCCCATGGCATCGATTGTCGTCGCCCGCATGCGGGATGTCTATAGACTGGTTGGCTGTTTGACTCGGACTGGCCGTGCGAACGAAAACGGGGCTACTCGCTGGCCGGAAAACCCCCGGTTACTGTCTTCCAGTATTCCGTGTTCCCACGTATCGCTCGCAGCAGGTCGAAACGAGTTATGGCGCCAACAATCTTGCCGTCGTCTACGACAATCAAACGCCGATAGCCGTTCTTAATGAACAGCCCAGCAGCGTAGTAGATATCGACCGACGATTTGATGGTCTGGACGGGCGAACTCATGAATTCGGCGACTGTAGTAGCCGTTCGGCGCGATGGGTGATCGGTCGCCAGAAGGGACATGCCGTCTCGTTCGGTGAAGATACCGACCAGCTCGCCGGCCGCGTTGACCACGGGGGCGCCGGTGCGTTCCTTTTTCAGCAAGAAATCGATTGCGTCGAGGACGTGGAGGTCCGGGGAGAGCGTGGGCACTTGAGTGTCCATGTGATCGCAGACTCTGGGCAGGGATTCCATTTGCAGCTCCAGCAATTCCGATGGTTGACTCCATTTTGACTGTACGCCTCCCCGGAGCGGGTGACAATCAGCGAGCTAAAGCCGTCTACTACCAGTGAAACCTGCAGTGTGAGAGAATTCTGGCTGTTTGTCATAGGCGGTCCCAGTGCAGAAGAGGCGTTGCAGCAATGGTCATCCGATGGATCCGTCCTGGGATCAGTGTCCCTATTGCATCGCTGCCAACCAGCGACCTGAGGGCCCCACGTGTGATAGGGGACACCCCTTGAATCGGCGGGGCTTCGGCAGCGCCGCGTCCTGTCGGCAGTGTACAATGGAGGACCAGCGAGTTGAGGAGCTGGCGCGGTGGGCCTCGCTTCCTTCAATCGATACCTGTGCGCCTCCTAGCGAGGCGTTTTGCACTGCCGGGCATCCGTTCGATTCACGGCAGCCTCCGTGCCGGTTCTGCGCCGCTGAACTCCATCATCAACCCCATTTCGAGGACGTTGCAGGGACGATCGAGTTTGATCGCTTTTTCCATGAGCGGTGTGAACGTGCCATGACAGCAACTTTCGGTCCCTGGCTCCTGAAGTGTGGCGTCGACATCGACAAGGGGTGGCTGGCCTACGTCGGTCCCAGCTCGCGCAAGCAAGGACCGAGCGCGATCCTGGCTTGCGAAGAGCGAGCGGACACGAGGCGTGTCTTCGTGTCGCTGTGGGGCCGACAAGATGGTCTCGGCATCGGGAATGGACGGATTTTTGAGTGTGCTCATGACGACCAGCTGAGCCACACCGTTTCGAAGATCTACGCGGACACACGGATTTGGCAGTGGCGCGATCCTGTCTACCAGCTTAGAGTCAGCGACGGGGAACAGGTGACCAACACCCTGTTCGGCAAGCCCAAACCGGAGACCGCGGAGCACGCAGTTGCCGACATGCTACACCGCCTTTGGCCCGTCGAAAGGGCGGCGGATCCAGCTTTGGCGGCCGTTGGTACCGCGTGGGGACGGGCATGGGACCGGCCGGAGCGGCTGGCGCCCCGCAAGCGCCCGCACCTAGCGGTCAGGCCGGCG
>CAZDBH010000479.1:0-6482 GCA_964503485.1 uncultured Bradymonadales bacterium
AAAACCCGTGTGCGCAGCGGCTTTCAAAAGCGCAGCACACGGCGAGTCGACTCGAAGTCGACGAGGTGCTCCCTGGGGAGCGGAGTGGGGAATAGAGCCGCGAAGCGGCGGGAAAAACCCGTGTGCGCAGCGGCTTTCAAAAGCGCAGCACACGGCGAGTCGACTCGAAGTCGACGAGGTGCTCCCTGGGGAGCGGAGTGGGGAATAGAGCCGCGAAGCGGCGGGAATGACTCTAACTTTACAAGAGTTTTTTCTCGTGTTACCCAGCGAGAGCAAGGCAAACCGGGACACAAGGGGGGGCATGCCCTCTGAGCCAACATTCAAGCTGCAATTTCTAGGCGCAGGCGACACCTTCTGTAATGGCGGTCGTGCGAACCAGGCAATCTTGTGTCGGAGCAATGGGTGCACCTTTCTCTTGGACTGTGGCCCGACGACGCCTTACCAAGCACAGCGCCTCGACGTCGATCTGAGTGGTTTGGATGCCATCTTTCTGACCCATATCCACGGGGACCACGTACTCGGATTCCCACTCGTAGTGCTTCATCTTCAATACGTGCTGGGCAGAACGCGACCGTTGACCGTCTTTACCCCACCTGGAGGAGAAGACGTGCCGATGAAGCTACTGCAACTCGTATTCCCCGACGTCGTCGGGCGCGGCATGCATTTCGACCTCGACGTAAAGGCTGTGGAGCCCAACGGTTCGCCCTTCGACTTCAACAGTCTGACGGTTCGAGCGTTCCCGATGAATCACTCGATCCCGGTCAATGGATACCGGTTCGATTCGCTGGAGCGCAGTGTCGCTATATCGGGTGATACGATGCCCTGCGACGGCCTGGTCGAGTTGGCTGACGGCGTCGACCTGCTCGTGACCGAATGCTCGTACCCTGAGACCATTGACGAAGTACCCCACACGTCGCTGGAGCAGCTGATCGCTCAGCGAGAGAAACTCAATGCGCGGCGGATCGCTGTTGTTCACAGCAACAGCTACTTCGATCCATCCCCCTTCGAAGCGCCTTTGGATGGTGACATCCTCGAGGTGTAAGAGCACCTGTCAAATGCGAAAATCGACTTTCATCCTGTGCCTTCTACCGTGTGTCCTCGTGTGTGCGTGCAAGACGCGGACAGTGAACAACGACGAACCGCCTGATGATGGCTATCTGCACGCGAAACATGTCAGCCCCAGCGCGATTACGATCGACGGCCGACTCGACGAAGCACTTTGGCAGCAGACGGGTGCGACCGGCCCATTTGTATCGCCGGGAAGCGGCGAAGAGGTAGCGGATTCGCCCGTGCAGGCACAGGGCTATTTCGCTTGGAGTGACGAATCACTCTACGTTGCTGTTGTCGTTGAGGATTCTAATCCAAACTCCCCTTTCACCGCAGATGCGGTCGACCCGCACCTGTGGGAACAGTCGGCGGCCATCGAAGTAATGATTCAGCCGGGTGATCCCGGAGACAATCAGAACTACTACGAGATTCAGGTCGATACCGCCCGAGCGGTGTGGGACACACGCTTCGACGACTACAATTCACCGATCACCGGCTCTGGGGCCAACAGACAATTTGGCCACCAGGATTGGGACGCTCAGCTAGAGAGAGCTGTCGTCGTCGAGGACGAGCGCTACACGATTGAGCTGGCATTGCCTTGGAGTACGCTTTCAGATGAACGAACTGCCATCCCACCTGGGGATGGGGACGTCTGGCGCATCAACTTGTACAGCTTCAGAGACGGCCAGCGTCATGCGCTGGCCTGGTCACCAATCCTCGGCGAGGGGAACTTCCACAAGAGTTCTCGTTTTGGGCACGTCGCCTTCGACCGGTAGGTGCTACCTCGAGACGTCGCTCTCCCTGTTTCGCTGATCGGACGGCCTACCAAAAATAGCGCTTTGCGAGCCGGACATTGCCTGCTAAACAAGCTGCGAATCGGCGCCTATCTCAACAAACCGGTGGATCAGAATGAAGCTCTCTTACTTCCCAGTTCTCATTGTCGTTTCCTGTCTCCTCTTTGGCTGCAGCGGCTCTGCACAGGTCGTCACGGCCGAAAGTGAACCCCTTTTGGCTACGCCCGCATCCCAACCGTCTCAAGAGACGCCTGCGGATATCGAACAGTTTATGCAGATCTTATCAGCGAGTGGGCCGATGCTGACGACCAGCGGCGATATCTACTATCGAACGTGGTCGACAGGCGTCGATCAGCTCTATCGTGTCTCGTCAGACGGCGAGGATTCGGCACAGCTTACTGACTCTGCCGAGGGCATCGACTTCTACTCGCTTTCCCCCGATGGAGACTGGGCTGTGGTCGGGATGAGTGTTGGGGGTAGCGAGATCGCGGATCTGTATCTGCTCAGCACCGTCAGCGGTGAGATCTCTGAGGTCGTCGCGAACCCCGAGGTTCGCTACGACAGCCCGCTTTGGGAACGAGACAGCAGCGGCTTCTACTTTCGCAGCAACGAGGGTAACGGCACCGACTTCTTCATCTATCACTTCGAGTTGGGAGCTCAAGCCCATGAACTCGTGTTTGAGGCCGAGGGCTACAATTCGCTTAGCGATACCACCGTCGATGGAAGCCGATTGCTGGTTACGCGATATCTGTCCAACATGGACAGCCAGTTGTTCGAGTATGATCTCTCGGCGACTCCTGTCACAGAGACACAGCTGAACCCACATGAAGGCGAGGCGATGTATACAGATGCAGCCTACGCCGCCGATGGCACGATCTGGCTGGTATCCAACTGGGAGAGCGAGCTCCTGCAGGTCGGGACACTCAATCCCGACTTCTCGGGATCGGTCAGTTACAACACGACCGGTCAGTGGGAGGTGGAGGGCATGGTCATGTCGAGCGACCAAGCTCGCGTCGCCTACACCACCAACGAGGCGGGCTACGCCAAGCTGCACCTAATCGACGTGGCTACCGGCGTCGATACGGCTCCTGACCTGTTGGATGACGGAATCGTCCAGCTCGGGGACTTTCGCGGCCGCCAATTGTCGGTTGTCTTCTCCAGTCCCACCCGGACTGGCGACGTTTGGACTCTCGACGTGGTCGACCTGACGGCCGCACAACACACGTTCTCGGACTATGCTGGTGTCGACCGCGAATTGTTTCGCGACCCGGAGTTGGTTCAGTTCACGAGCTTTGACGGCCTCGAGATACCCGCATTTCTCTACTTGCCACCGGATTACGAGGGTGGAATCGTGCCGACCATCATTCATGTCCACGGAGGTCCTGAAGCACAGTTCCGTCCCTACTTTATCCGTCACTTCCAGTACTTGATGCTGAACGGCTTCGCCGTTCTCGCACCCAACGTTCGCGGCAGCTCGGGTTACGGCCACGCCTACATGCAACTCGACAACTACACCAATCGCCTCGACTCGGTTCGGGATATCGGGGCCGCCGTAGACTGGTTGATTGCCGAAGGCTACACAGATGAGGCTCATCTGGGCATCAAGGGGGGTAGCTATGGCGGGTACATGGTAATGGCGGCCATTACTGAAATGCCCGGCCGGTTCGCCGCGGCCGAGGAATCGGTCGGTATCGTGAACTTCGTGACCTTCTTGCAGAATACCGCCGACTACCGCCGCGCTTTGCGAGAGGCCGAGTACGGACCGCTGACCGACCTAGAGTTCCTGGAATCGATATCCCCGATTCACAAAATTGACCAGATTCAAACGCCTCTGCTCGTCATCCACGGCGAGAATGACTCGCGAGTGCCGGTCGGGGAAGCGCGGCAGATCATCGAAGCCCTCGAAGCTCGGAACCAACCAGTTCAGGCCCTCATCTTTCCAGATGAAGGCCACGGTGTTCGTCACCTTCACAACCGGCTAACGCTCTACAGGCAGAGTGTGGAGTTCTTCACGCGATACTTGGTCGGCGAAACGACTCCTTGATGCCATTCGACCCAAAAACACTACCGATATACGCCCACGAGGACGAAATCGTCGACGCGGTTCGCAACCATCGTGTCGTCGTCGTGGAGGGCGAAACCGGCTCTGGGAAGACCACCCAGTTGCCGCGCATCCTGCTCAAAGCGGATTTGGCGGGCGGCCAAATAGGGATCACCCAACCTCGGCGCATCGCTGCAGTGAGTGTCGCTCGGAGGATTGCCGAGGAGGAGGGTGTCACGCTCGGCGAAGAGATCGGCTACGCCATTCGATTCGACGACAAGACGAGCCGTAGGACCCTCGTCAAGATCATGACTGACGGGATTCTATTGCAGGAGGCCCGCTCGGATTCGCTGTTTGAGCACTACGGTGTCGTCATGGTCGACGAGGCCCACGAGCGAAGTTTGAATATCGACCTAACCCTCGGCCTGCTCTACCAGGCCCTGAAGAAGAACTCCGACCTTCGGGTCATTATCAGCTCGGCGACTCTGAAACCTGAGGAGTTCCAGGCCTACTTCAAAGGTGCCGTCGGCGATGTGCCGGTCATCAGTGTGAGCGGCAGAGCCTACCCAGTCGACGTGGTGTATCGCCCGCAGAAGGACTGTCATTGGAGCGAAGTCCCGTACAACATTGCTCGCCAAGTCGTACAACTTCACCGGCGCGGTGAGCCTGGGCACATCCTTTGCTTCCTGACCGGTCAGGGCATGATCGAACGGTCGGTCACTGCCATTGAGGAGATGCGGCCGGGCAAGGGTCTTGTTCCGCTGCCTCTGTACGCCCGCCTCACTCGCGAGGAACAGGAGCAGGTCTTCGCCGAGTTCGGGGGCAAACGGAAGGTTATCCTATCGACCAACATCGCTGAGACCTCGATTACCATTCCGAACGTGCGTTACGTGATCGACTGCGGTCTCGCCAAAGTGCCGCGCTATCACCCCCGCACTGGAATCACAACGTTGAGAGAAGAATGGATCAGTCGCGCCAGCGCCGCACAGCGGGCTGGTCGGGCAGGCCGCACCGCTCCCGGGCGTGTGATTCGTCTGTATGACAAGCGCGATCATGACGAACAGGCCGAGTTCACAGAAGAGGAGATTCGGCGATCCGACCTGAGTGAAGTCGTTCTGCGCTTGATCGATCTTGGAGTGAGCGACGTCGAGTCCTTCGAGTTTCCGACCAGGCCGCCCGGCTATCAGCTCCGCGCTGCGATCCGGTCACTGCAGGTGATGGGCGCCATCGACGAGCGCAGACATCTAACGGCGGTTGGCAAGCGAATGGTGCCGTTTCCTTTGTCACCTCCCCTGGCTCGTATGGTGGTTGAGGCCGCCGAACGCCACGGCGAGGTGATGAGCGAGGTTCTCATCGTCGCTGCGTTTCTCAGTTCGCGCCCGCCGTACCTCTTTCCGTTAGGCGATGAGATTCCGGCGCGCCGAGCCCACGGTGACTTGGCCCATCCGAGCGGGGATGCAATGACCGCCGTCGGCACCTTTCGAGCCTGGGAGGCTGCTCGGGACAGGAAGGCATACTGCGAACGGAACTTCCTTGATCCAGATGTGATGGCGTTCGTCCGAAAGACCCACAGCCAGCTGGGGGAGATTGTCGAAAAGCTCGGATGCCACCTTGGAAGCAGCGACAATCCGGAAGCGGTTCTTCGATGCCTGGCCACTGGATTTGCCGAGCGGCTACTCTTACGGCAAGGCCGGTCATTCGAGACCCTCGGAGGACAGCGGGCCAGCATCCACCCTTCGTCGGCTATCCACCGCACCAACGCGCGGGTGATCGTAGCTGGCGAGTTGGTGGAGTCTCACAGAGTTTGGGCACGACAGTGCTCGGTGGTTCGGGCCGAGTGGCTTCCAGACTTGAACCCGGACGCCGCCAAGCAGTGGCGAATCGGCGGACGAGGACGAAACAAGAAGAAACGGAGTGCACTCGCTGAGCTCCCCAAGCAGATACAGATCGCTGGCGTGACTCTGCAAGTGAAGCGCCGGGGCAAGAAGCCTATCGTGGAAATACTGCCGGACCAAGTCGATGGACTGAGATCCGCCAAGCTCGAAGATGTGCCGCCAGAGTGCAGACGCTGGCCAACTCGGATCAAACTCGCCCAGGGCATCTTTGGCAGTGGTTGCAACCTCGCGACCATCGTCGAACAGCTCCCTCACATGCCCCTTCCCGCTGCTGATGAGCAGCTGGAAAGAAACGTCATGGAGGGTGTCATCCTGGATCCGGATGCCAACTGGGCGACGATCGAACCCCTCCTCCCGAAAGCACTCACACCCATGTTCCCCGGCTCGGGCAAACGACCAGGTTGGTTTTCGTTGGTCGCAAACGGGCTGGGCGAGTTCTGGTTTGAAGTCATTCACGACTTCGCGGCCGCGGCTCAATCGACCGGTCTCTCGCTGAACGAGTTGTCGGGGAGCCTGGATGGAGCAGAAGAACGCATCGGGCTCGTGATGGACGTACAGCATCGAGTCGATGAAACGCTCGCCCAGCTTCAAGCAAACAACCAGGAGTAGACGAGGTCTGGGGTTAGGCGTTCGGCCACTTCGAGAGTTTCGGCCCTCGTGCGGAGCGGCTTTCAAAAGCGCAGCACGGGGCGAGTGAAGCCGGAG
>CAZDBH010000480.1:0-6407 GCA_964503485.1 uncultured Bradymonadales bacterium
GCTAAAAGCCAATGGCGGAGCCTGGAGCGCTATGCGCGACAGGCTCCTAGCCCAAAGTCCGAAACTCGGTCAGGCCCGGCAGGTGACCGATCAACTCTGTAAATCGCTGAAGAAAGCTGGCCGAAAGCGTGATGCAGCCGACTTGCTTCAGCTCCGTTCCGATTTCTATACGAAAAGGGACAAGGCGGCATGGGGCCTCATCAAACAACGCTTCAAGAAGCTGGGTTTGTCGGACAAAGCCTATCGTGGGGTAAAGCAGGGGAGCTCAGAGCCGGTCCCTATTCTAAATCGATTGAGGAAAGCCGACGATGCTGAGCTGAGCGGAATGGGGGCGAAGCGGCTCAGGGACTATCTGACCGGAGCTCGGCGGCCTACCAGTGCCAGACCTGGTCATAATGCAGGACAAGACTAGCCAGCTGGTCTCGTCCGATCAGCTCGAAATCGGAAACGATTCGGTCGAGTGCGATACCGCGCTCGGCGAGGTCCTCTCGAACGACGCGAATCTGACTTCCCTGGCTTTTGAGCAACCCGAGGTCCTCATCTAAGATTCGCGGCTTTTCGACCGTCTGATCGCCGATTCGAACCCCAGTTGGATTCTGACCGGTAACGACGTAGTTGACCGCGTTGTTGCGCAGGAGGATATCGATTTCGATATCCCCTTTCTGGAGCGCTCCGTTCACCCACAGGGCCGCATCATCTTGTTCTTCGAGTGTTCCGCGAAATGCTGTTTCGACTATGCTCAGTACTTTCATTGTAACCCCCTATTTGGTCGCGATGACGATGGTTGCGTCAGACGAGTTGACCATCTGAAGGAAGTTGGGAGGTCCGCCTCGACGGGGACCGGCGATCCAATCGGTTGCACCGCGTTCGTCGACGCAGAAACCGCAGTTGACCCAGTCGAGGGTCACGCCGTTCTCTTCCGCGAGACGAAAGAGGGCAGCCGCGAACTCCTTGGTCGTAGGGTGGTTCTCCTCTTCGGCCGTTGTGCCATGGACCGGGTTGGGATGGCCTGTCTGATTCGCGTTCGTTAGGGCGACGGCCCCCTCGAAGGCGAAAACGTTGACGTTGTTGCCCTTGCGAATGGCGGCGTCGGCGATGCGGAAAGCAGTCGTCGAGTTGGCCGATTCGTACGGTGGGTCCATTATCAGTAATGTGAGTGTCTTTGCCATGGAGCCCTCCTCAGTGCCAAATCACTTTGGTGTCGGTTTCAGACAGCGCAAGGTCGACCAGCGTCCCGATCTCGGTCGCGGTTACCCCGTCCAATGTGTCGGTTTCTGTAATCCCCCGCTCCCTTAGGGAAAACTCATCTGCCAATATCTGGATGTCAGCAGCGAGGACGTCGCCGAGGGGGTTGCTCGGGATCGTGTTTCGGGCGGCAAGGACCCCGTTTTGAACGAGGAAGAGTTTCACGACCTCCCCTTTCGCGGCCAGGTCTGCTGCAAGTGTGTAGTAGTGTGGGACATCCCGCGACTCGAACGGATCGCGCGACTCTACAAAGACGTAGGTGCTCATATTTTCCTCTTCTATCAGATCGGACAGTTTGCTGTTGCACGAGAAGGGGTATCACTTGCTCGAAGTAGAGTAAAGTACCGATGTAGCAGAGTAATCACCCCGTTTATCCTCTTCCGACGCCCGCCACACCGCCCCACAGGTCGTGCGGCTCAGCCTCGCTCCGAGGGTGAGTGCGGCTTGCGTGTGAGGCCTTTGCAGAATATGAAATGGTCACACGAGGCCGACTTGAAGGCGGCCCAACTCAAACCGACGACGGACAAACCGATGACGTGGTATTCAAAGCGATTGGTATTGGCGGTTTCGCTACTCTCGATGTGTCTACTTTGGGGCTGTAACAAAGCCAATGGCGATATGACCGGTTGGGAAACGCCTGAGAATGTCGCTGAACCGCCCGCAGAAGCGGAGGTGACATCCACGGGGCTAGCCTCGGTGGTCCTTCAGGAGGGTACCGGCTCAGAACATCCCGGTCCGACCACTGAGGTGACCGTCCACTACGCTGGTTGGACGACCGACGGGGAGATGTTTGATAGTTCGGTTGCCAGAGGCGAACCAGCCAGCTTCCCGCTGAACCGAGTGATCGCAGGCTGGACCGAGGGGCTTCAGCTGATGGTGGTCGGCGAACGGCGGCGCTTCTGGATACCGGAGGACCTGGCATACGGCGGGCAGGCCGACCGACCTCAGGGCATGCTCGTGTTTGATGTCGAACTCATCTCGTTCTGACTTGGATCGCTGGGACACCGGCTAAAGAGGGCCGGTTTCGACTTTGGTCTTCACTTGCGACCTGGATCGAGATAGAAGAAAACAGATTGGTTGAGTCCGTGTAGGAGCGGACGGCGAAGTCACTTTTGGGAGCCGAAATGGGCCGCATTTTTGAAACACGGAAAGCCACCATGTTCGCGCGGTGGGATCGGATGGCCAAGGCCTTCACTCGCGTGGGCAAAGAAATCGTAATCGCAGTCAAATCGGGCGGTCCAGACCCGGATCACAACCCCCAACTGCGACGAGTGCTCCAAAACGCTCGCTCCGTCAACATGCCCAAAGCCAAGGTCGACGCGGCGATCAAGCGCGCCTTGGGGCCCGACCAGTCAGACTATAGTGAACTCATCTACGAGGCCTATGCACCCCACGGTATCGCGGTTCTCATCGAGACCGCCACTGACAATCCGACCCGGACAATCGCAAACGTTCGGATGCGGGTTCACAAGTTCGGTGGCAACATGGGGTCCACCGGCAGTGTTGGTTTCTTATTCAAGCGGATGGGGGTTTTTCGTCTGAAACCAGAAGGCATCGACGCCGAAGAGATGGAACTCGATCTGATTGACCACGGCCTCGAAGAGATGGGTGAGTCGACGGGCGAAAAGGGGGAAGAGCAGCTCCTGATTCGCTGTGAGTTCAACAACTTCGGCGAACTGCAACGGGCTCTCGAAGAACGGAAGCTCGACGTCATTTCAGCTGAATCCGAGTTCATTCCGCTCAATGTTACAGAACTCTCTGAGGAGGATGCAGTCGAGGTCCTCAAGCTGGTCGACCATGTCGAGCAAGACGAAGACGTCCAGAAGGTCTACCATAACCTCAAATGAGGCTGGCTCGGCTCTTCCTAACAGTTGGCGGAGATAGCATGGCGAAAGTGGTCCCCCACAGAGTTCGAACCGCGCGAACTCTAGGGTTGTTTCTGGCGTTCCTCTTACCTCTCACCGCCTGTGGGAGCGATGAGCAACAAGACATCAGCAACGGCGAGACCGTCGAATCGGGCGACCGCGACAGACGCACGCTTCCCAATGGCGGCGACGCCACTTCGCCAGACGCCACCGCTTCTGACGACATCCCCACGGATACCGGTACCACCGACACGGGCGAAACAGAGACGTGCACCACATCCGAGACCTGCTCGGGCGACATGGTCTGCATCGAGGGCTCGTGCCGAGCGACCTGTGAGCCCTACCCGCTGACCCCGTTCCTCGATCCTGACGACGGCGAGAGCAACCGGCGATGGTTGGACAACGGGTGTCCTCATACACGCGACTGGGCCTACGGCTGTCTGGGATACGTCGAAGACAACGCCGTGCTTCAGAGCGGTAGTCCGGCCGGTTATTGCGATGCACGGACCCGCGCCACGGCCGCCGGTGAGCTGGATTCATCGTGCATCGACGACAATCAATGCAACCCAGACCTGGTGTGTGCCGGCCCCGAAGGTGCGGCGGTCTGCATCAAACTGTGCCGACCGTTCTCGGGGAGCGCTCCGAGTGACTGCCAGCCCGGTGCGATGTGTTCGCCGGTCGATCTACCGGGAATCGGTACGACACAAGCCTTTGGGGTTTGCCAAACACCTCACACGAGCTCTGGCCAAGGTGATGCCTGTAATACCGGTGAGGTCTATTGCTCCGACGACGATACGCTGTGCATTGGTGCAGTGGGCGGAGAGACTTTGGCGTGTCAGCGACTCTGCCAATTGGGTGTGGAAACGACCTGTCCAGACGGTTCGAGCTGCACCAACGAGGGCGTTGCCTTCGATGGACCCCAGCCAAACTGGCTCGCTGTCTGTCAGTGAGGTCAGCTGGGAGTTACTTCGGTAGGCTGCAGCTGGGTGCGCGATTCCGCCAACCCCCCGTCATCACCCGGCTTGAACTTGCCTGCTAGGGCCTGCCCCCAAAGCACTACGATCGACGTTGTCCCCCACGCCAGGCCAACTACCACACCGGCGTCGACAATGCCGCGCCACGGTTGGGGCGTTATCCGAAGAAGGGCGATGAACAATACGATCATGCCAAGGAGCGCCCAGGACGTAATCAGGACGCGCTTCCGGGCGCGCACCAGGCCCATTGCCACCAGTGGTGCGATGACGCTCCACGCGCTGGGGGACTCGGCGCCGAGATTGAGAGCGCGGTTGACTACGCGGGGGCTGTAGCGAGTCTGAAAGCCTCGATAGCCTTCGGAATAGGCCAGAAACACAACACTGACCACCATCGCGACCATCTGGAACAGACTCATGTCGGCGCGCAGGGCTTCGAGGGCATATGGGGTCAAACGAACAATCGCCGTCGACAAGAGAGCGACAATGCCCGACACGGCATACCAGCTCACAAGCGTGATCGTCGTCGATTGTTTTCGATCCTCAGTCATGGCGGCGGAGCATACGCACTGTTGGCAAATAATCAATCACTAATTGCTGTACGTCGGGGCCACGACGGCTCCAGCCAACCACACAGTTTGGGTCGACTCTATGGCTGGGGAGAACGCCGCAGGAGTTGCCCTCTGGCCGTATCACCAGTGAACTGACCGTTCTGGATCGCGACCTGGCCTCGAACGGTAACGACCGTCGGTTTCCCGTCGATTTCGACACCCTCAAAGGCGCTGTAATCGTTGTTCACGTGGTGAGACTCGATGGAAATCTTCCCGCGGTAGTTGGGGTCGAACACAACCAAATCGGCGTCTTTGCCGACTGCGATTTGGCCCTTCTGAGTGAGCCCGAAGAGATGAGCGGCTCGGGTCGAGGCTGCGTCAACGAAACGGTGAATGTCTAACGTCCCGCGGCTCACACCGTAGGTGTAGAGTAGATTCACACGGTCTTCGATGGCGGGCATACCGTTGGGAATCAAGGTGAAGTCGTCGATACCCATGCGCTTCTGCTCGAGGTCGAACGGGCAGTGGTCTGTTGCGATCGTGTCGACCCATCCGGCAGCGACACCTTTCCAGAGCGCTTCTGAGTTGCTCTTCTCTCGCAGCGGTGGCGACATGACCCACTTGGCACCTTCGAAATCGGCACGCTCGGCGTAGGTACTGTCCAGCATCAGGTGGGGAATCACGGACTCGACGTAGATTTCGACTCCACGAGACTTGGCTCGCATTGCTTCTTCGAGCGCTGCCAGGCACGAGAGATGAACCACATAGCCCCGGGCCCCGGTCATCTCGAGAAAGGAGGCGAAGCGGTGCGTCCCGGATGCCTCGACAGACACCGGTCGGCTGGGTTCGTGGAAGCCCGGACCGGTCTTGCCCTCGGCCAATAGTTTGGCCTGGAGCCTAGCGACCAGTTCGGCGTTCTCGCAATGGGCTGTTGTAATTACGCCCAGCTCCTTGGCCAGCTTGAGCGTTTGGTAGAGTTCGTCGTCGTAGACTCCAAAGAAATCCTTGTAGGCCAAAAAGACTTTGAACGAGGTTGTGCCGTCAGCGACGATATCGTGCAGTTGTCGCGCTGTCGTCTCATCGAATTTCGAGACGGCCATGTGAAAGGCGTAATCGCACGCGCTCGACCCTTCGGCCTTACTCTTCCAGAGTTCGTAGCCCTCTAGGGTATCCTCGGTTCGGTTGGGACACACCATCTCGATGTAGGTCGTTGTCCCGCCGTGCAGCGCAGCAATACTCGCCGTCTCGTGAGTATCCTTGGCGAACGTCCCCATGAACGGCAGGTAGATATGAACGTGGGGATCGATGAATCCCGGGAAGATGTATTTTCCGGAGGCATCGATCACTTCCGCCCCTTCTGGTACAGCCAGATTCGTTCCGATCGTGGTGATCGTCTCGTCCTCGCACCAGATATCCGCCACGTACCGTTCACTCGCGGTGATGATTTCGCCGCCTTTGATCAATAGCCCCATTTGGCTGTTCTCCTGCTTGTGTCGTTGCTCGGCTGAGTCGCTAGCTCGTCGCTGTGTGCCGGCGGCTCCGGGACCTGGCCTTGGCAAAATCCCTGTGCGCGTGGCGGATTATGCGGTCTGACCTCGAGTCCGTCAAATACGAATTCACGAACGTCGAGGCTAGGAGCCCGTTGCGCATAACGCCCCGGACTCCAGCCCTTAGCTTTTAGCGGTAAGCGACTAGCTCAGACAGCTCCCTTTGAGCTGTTATTGGATCCTCCCCAAATACAGGGAAGAAGGAACCCGGCAGGTTGGGTTGAGCTC
>CAZDBH010000481.1:0-6395 GCA_964503485.1 uncultured Bradymonadales bacterium
ATTTGGGCAGCGCCGGTTATCATGTTCTTTACGTAGTCAGCGTGACCGGGGCAATCGACGTGGGCGTAATGCCGGGTATCAGTTTGATACTCGACATGGGCTGTCGCGATCGTGATACCACGCTCGCGCTCTTCTGGCGCCTTGTCGATCTCGTCGAAGGCCGTGAACTCGGCTCCGCCCTTCTTGGCCAGAACTCGCGTAATGGCAGCAGTCAGGGTGGTCTTACCGTGATCAACGTGACCGATCGTTCCGACGTTTAAGTGAGGTTTGTTTCGCTCGAATTTTGACTTAGCCATGTTAGCTTCTTCTTCCTGTTAGGCGGCCGGAGCCGCTCCGGTAACACGGGTTATGATGTTTTCCGATATCGAGGACGGGACACGCCCGTGATGCGAAAACTGCATCGAGTACGTGGCTCTTCCCTGAGTAGTGCTCCGAAGGGCAGTTGCATAGCCGAACATTTCGGCCAATGGAACGAACCCGCTGATAATCTGGGTATTACCCAACAGCTCCATATTTCGAATGTCTCCCCGGCGGCTGTTAACGTCAGCGATTACGTCGCCTACGTAGTCCTGGGGGGTGACGATTTCGAGACTCATCAATGGCTCGAGAATTGCGGCTCCAGCACTTCTGCACACATCGCGAAAACCGATGCTCGCCGCAATCTTGAACGCGAGTTCCGATGAGTCGACGGCGTGAAAGGAGCCGTCAACCAGGCGGACCTTTACATCAACGAGAGGATATCCGCAAAGGACTCCTTGTTCCGCCGCTTCGCGAACGCCTTTTTCACAGGCCGGAATGAACTCGCGGGGGATCGACCCGCCGGTGATCTTCGATTCGAATTGAACACCCGACCCGATTTCGCCAGGCTCGACCTCGAGGACCACGTGGCCGTATTGGCCCCGCCCACCGCTCTGCTTGATGAAGCGGCCGTGTCCGGTCGAACTCTTTGTAATGGTTTCGCGGTACGACACCTGGGGTTGACCAATCGCAACGTTTACATTGAACTCTCTAGCCAGCCGACTGCAGACGATGTCCAAGTGGAGCTCGCCCATTCCGGACAGAAGCGTCTGTCCTGATTCAGCGTCTGTAGAGAGTCGCAGTGAGGGATCTTCCGCCGCGATTCGCCGAAGACCGAGAGCCAGGGCGTCTTGGTCGGCTTGAGTTCGGGGCTCTATCGCCACGGAGATAACGGGATCGGGGAAGTCCATCGTTTCGAGAATGATGGGCTTCGAACCGTCACACAGGGTGTCTCCCGTGGTGGCGTCTTTGAGGCCGACTACGGCGGCGATGTCACCGGCCGCCATCGTCTTGATGTCAGTACGTTTGTTTGCGTGCATCCGCAGAAGGCGGCCGATGCGCTCGTTCGTCCCACGGGTGCTATTGAGGACCGAAGAACCACTCTGCAGCGTCCCCGAGTAAACACGAATGAAGCAGAGCTGACCGACGTACGGGTCGGCCATCACCTTGAATACCAGCGCCGCAAAGGGTGCGTCATCCTCAGAAGGACGGGTAATGCGATCTTCATCGGTTATCGAGCTGTGCTCGGTCTCGTGACGTTGTACCGATTTCGGATGAACGCCTTTCACCTGAGGTACTTCAGCAGGCGAGGGGAGATAGTGAACCACGGCGTCGAGTAGCGGCTGAACACCTTTGTTCTTGAAGGCTGAGCCGCACAGTACCGGTACCGCGCGCATGTCCAGAGTCGCCGTTCTAAGGGCTGTCCGAAGCTCTTGCGGGCTGAGTTTCTCGCCCGACAGGTACTTGTCGGTGAGTTGCTCGTCGAGTTCGGCTACCTGCTCAATGAGTCTTTCGCGAGCAGCTCGAACTTGCGCCTGATATTCGACGGGTATGTCTTGAAGATGAAAGTCGGTGCCGAGCGTGTCGTCATCGTACTCGATGGCCCGCTCGTCAATGAGGTCAATGACCCCAAGAAAGGTCTCTTCGGCGCCGAGGGGGAGCTGGATGAGAACCGGGTTGGCGTTCAACCGCTCGCGCATCATCAAGATGACGCGTTCTACATCGGCTCCGACTCGGTCCATCTTATTGACGAAGCCGATTCGAGGTACTTCGTATCGGTCGGCTTGGCGCCAGACCGTTTCGGACTGGGGCTCGACACCGCCAACGGCGCAGAAGACCGCGATGGCTCCGTCGAGCACCCTGAGGCAACGTTCGACTTCGATGGTGAAGTCGACGTGGCCGGGTGTATCTATGATGTTTACTTGATGGTCGGCCCAGTAGCAGCTGGTAGCCGCTGCCGTAATCGTAATGCCGCGTTCCTGCTCTTGCTCCATCCAATCCATGGTGGCAGAGCCGTCGTGCACTTCACCCATCTTGTAGGACGTCCCCGTATAATAGAGGATCCTCTCTGATGTGGTGGTCTTGCCTGCATCGATATGGGCCATAATGCCGATATTCCGCAGGCGCTCTAGTGGCACGGTACGAGACACGTTGATTCAGCTTTCATTGCGGGTGGTAGTCGATCGGGGTCGATCCATGCCACCCTGTTACGTAATTCGTCGGCAATAAAAAAGACCGACTATTCAACATCCAAACGGACAAACGGCAGCCCGAGAGCTGCCTGGAATCACTACCACCTGTAATGGGCGAAGGCCTTGTTGGCCTCTGCCATGCGGTGGGTATCATCTTTCTTTTTCACCGACGCGCCGCGATTATTCGCCGCATCGAGGAGCTCTCCAGCCAACTGATTAGCCATGCCGCGCTCCGAGCGTTTTCGTGCGAAGTCGATCAACCAACGGAACGCGAGGGCCTGCCGTCGACTGGTACGCACTTCGACCGGAACCTGGTAGGTCGAGCCGCCGACTCGGCGTGACTTGACCTCGACCGCCGGCTTGGCGTTTTCGAGAGCTTGTCGGAAGACCTCGACGGGATCCTTTCCGCTTCGCTCCTCGATGAGGTCGAAGGCAGTATAAAGGATGTTCTCAGCGAGGCTCTTCTTGCCTTTGAGCATCAGGCTGTTGATGAATCGCGCTACCGTCGTATTACGATACCTGGGATCGGGTAACGGGACTCTTTTTGGTACTTCTCTTCTACGAGGCATTGTTCAACCTTGCCTGTGCCCTATTTGGGCCGCTTGGTACCGTACTTGGAACGGCCTTTGGCTCGTTCTTGAACGCCGATCGCGTCCAACGTTCCTCGTACGATGTGATATCGAACACCCGGGAGATCTTTGACACGACCGCCCCGGATCAAAACAACGGAGTGCTCCTGAAGATTGTGACCCTCGCCCGGAATGTAGGAGGTAACCTCCATTCCGTTAGTGAGTCGCACACGGGCCACCTTCCGAAGAGCCGAATTGGGCTTCTTGGGCGTGGTGGTGTAAACGCGCGTGCAGACACCCCTCTTTTGGGGGCAGCTCTTCAACGCCGGAGCGTCCGTCTTCTTCTTCTGACGTTTTCGGCCCTTGCGGACCATTTGATTGATCGTTGGCATCCTTCCAGCCTACCAAAAGTCGTTAACCGGAGCTGTCCGACGACGGCAGCGGGGTCGAAATCGACCATTTTGCCGAGCCGTTTGACTCCGGAATTCCCCTTAAAAACCGGGTAAATGCAGTGCAAAACGCACTTCTCACCCGTCTGAGGTTCGCGCATTATAGGGCTGAAAAGGGGGCTGTCAAGCACTATTGGGGCGGGTTGGGAAAAAGTCGACGTGTCGAGGATTTCGAGAGAAGGTGGCGAATACGTTGTTGAAACAACGAGTTGAAGGACGATGTCTCTGTGAATATTCCGTGGCGAGAAGGATGTGGCAGTCTCCTTATTGGCGGGTTCGTCGGCAAGGATCTTCCGACGTCCTGCAAGAGTCAGCTTGAAGAGGGGCGGTTAGGGGGTGTGATCCTCTTCAAGAGGAACATTGAAACCCTCGAACAGGTGGTCGCGCTTAACCGCGCGATTCAAACCGCAGGCTGTCGCAGCGGATCGCCACCATTCGTCAGTTTGGACCAAGAGGGGGGGCCGGTGCAGCGCCTCCGGGGTCTGGCGACGGACCTTCCCCCAATGCGGGACCTTGGTGTGCGAGGTGATCCGGGTTTGGCTGAGCGCGCGGGCCAGCTTCTGGGCAAGGAGCTGGGCTCTCTTGGGTTCAACCTGAACTTCGCGCCGGTTATGGACGTCGATTCGAATCCTGAAAACCCCGTCATCGGAAAGCGGTCGTTTTCATCAGACCCCGAGCTCGTAGCCAGAATGGCCACCGCTTTTGCGCGTGGGCTAACCGCTTCTGGCGTGATTCCGTGCGCGAAGCACTTTCCCGGGCACGGAGATACCAGGACCGACAGTCACAAGACTCTTCCGATCCTGGGCCACGAACTCGATCGCCTCCGGCAGATCGAGTTCGTTCCGTTCCGAGCAGCGATTGAGCACGTACTTCCAGTTATAATGACCGCCCACATCTTGCTCGAGACGATCGATGAGACCTATCCGGCTACGCTGAGCAGGAAGATCCTCACAGAGATTCTGAGAGCACAACTCGGCTTTCAAGGCGTCATTATCAGCGATGACCTAGAGATGGCTGCAATCGCCGAGCGATATACAATCGACGAGGTGGTCGAGCTGGGCCTGAGGGCGGGTGTGGACATCTTCTTGATATGCCACACGCTCGACAAACAGCAGGCAGCCTTCGAGGCGCTCGTGAAACTGGGCGAGGGGAAGGCGTGGGCACGGCAACGGATTCAGGAGTCGGCGACCCGAATCGCACGACTGAAACGCGACTGTCTGGTCAAAAGCATACCGAATGAGTCAAACTGGCAGGCAGTGATTCGCTGCGAAGAGCATCTCGCCCTGGCAGCTGAGCTGACAGAGCGAATTGGAGCAGAGGCCTAGGATGGCGAAGAAGAAGAGAAAGAAGAGCACAAAGGCGCCTGCGAAGAAGACGGTGCTGGAGAAGAAAAACGGGAAGGCCCGCAAGGCCTTATCGAAGCAAGAGATCGAAACTCGACTGAGCGATGTAGACGGTTGGGTATTCGATCGGGACGACGGCCGACTGATCCGGGACTTCGCCTTCCGCGACTTCAAAGGCGCGTTGGAGTTCGTCAATAAAGTGGCGGAGGTCGCCGAAGAAATGGACCACCACCCCGAGATCTATAACGTGTACAATCAAGTCAGCCTGGCTTTGATGACACACTCAGTCGACGGTGTAAGCGAGGCCGACTTCGATTTGGCCACCCGTATCAACAAGCTCGGCTGAGAAACACCGTCTTTCCTTGGAACATCCCGGCGCTTGAGATGTCGAACCTACAACGTTCCCCAGCAAGCTGAGGACGTAACGCGTCCAACACCCGGGCAAGTGGGTTGATGACACCGAAACAAGAGCGCCGTCTCGTGAAGCGCTTGAAGGCTCGCGATGAGCGCGCCTTTCGTGAATTTGTCACGGAACATCAGCAACTTGTGTTCAACCTAGTCTATCGCTTCCTGGGGAATCGAGAAGAAGCTGAGGATGTCTCTCAAGAGGTTTTCGTAACCGTCTTCAAGTCGATCGACCGCTTTCGAGCGGAGAGTCGCTTGTCGACCTGGATCTACAGGATCTCGGTCAACCACGCGAAGAACCGCCTCAAGTACCTGCAGCGCCGGAAGACGGACCGACGCCAATCACTCGATTCGACCAGTGAAACCGAGCTTCAACCGGCCGATCGGACGATGAACGCCGGACCCGAGAGTATCGCTATCGGCCGGCAGACCGAGCGCTTGATCCAGAACGCACTCAAAGCTCTGGACGACGACCAGCGCTTGGTGATTATCCTCAGAGATGTGGAACATCTTACGTACGAGGAGATCGGAGAAATCACCGGACTGAATATGGGGACGGTCAAATCGCGGCTGCATCGGGCTCGGGCAGCATTGCGAAAGTCCCTGGCTAGACAGGAACGACGAGGATTTACCAAGTGAGTTCGATTGTGTCCCATATCGATGAACTCGAACTCGAAGCGTATGTGGCTGGAGAGATCGATGTCTCCGAAGCCGACAGAATCGAGGCTCATCTCACGTCTTGCGACGAGTGTGCAGGTGTCGTTCAATCCATCCGGGAAATGCAGCAGTCGCTCAGCTCCATGGGAGCGGCGCCACCGAGCCCGAATCTCGTTGGGGGCGTCGAACGCCGCTTGAGAAGGCGCTCACGAGGCCGATTCTTCGGCCAGGGGTGGGCGGCGGGGAACCGCGTGACGTACTTGGCTACGGCGATCATATTCATCCTACTTGCCGCCCTGTTCGCCCTTAGCCAAGCGACCTACACGCTTCGCGATGTTGAGACCGGGAAGACAGGCGAAGAATTGAAAGAGGAGCGATTGACCAACGACCCATCAGATGATGTCCAACCCTTTCCCGTCGGGCCCTGACCTAGGGCGCAGCCGCGACGACCGGGACTTCCAACGTGTAGGCCTCGCCAGCAAA
>CAZDBH010000482.1:0-1525 GCA_964503485.1 uncultured Bradymonadales bacterium
CGAATCCGCAGTGCGGCGACGGTCATGAACAGTTTCACACCACGTTGGCAACCAACCGGACAATCTACACGCCGCGGCAAGATAACCAGGGCTCAGCCGTCAGGCAAAACTGCGATCCCTACGACACCAGCTGTGGGGACGCAGTCGGTGCCCGAACCGACCCTGAAGTCAACAACGACTATAACTGGGGCACCGGCGTCGGCGGTGTCAGCCGCGGCGAAACCGTCGCCGGACGCCCGCCGGGAGAACAGACGCTTCAGGACGAACTGATTCGAGATGGCCTCATCTCCTACGTTGACGAAGAAGACCTGTTCATCATCTGTGTCGACGGGGAGTCCATCGCGGTCACCGAGGAGCTCAAACATGCCCTCATGGAGGAGGGTAGCACCGAATCGGCGTCTGAAATGGAGGAGCGGTTTGGGATTAACATTGGTTCAACAGGCCACGACAGCATCGAAGACGTAATCTACCTCGGTCAGTGTGTGACGGGCAGCTACTACTGCCTGGAAGGCGAAACGCGCCACATGAGTTTCGCGCAGTACCTCAACTATCGGTTCGTCGGGGGAAGGGGCATCTCTAGCGGTGAGTGCCAACGTGATGTGTGCGTCTACCCGGATGCCGCTTTCGGTACCTACCTCACGACCGGTGAGCCCGCAGGAACCGTCACAGTAAGCGTCGATGAGAGTGACTTGGTCGACTATCTGGTCGAAGGTGCGATTCTAGGCGCCTGTCCGTCTGAAACTGGCACGGGGCTCACGCGAGCCCAAGTCGAAACTGCGCTGGCTGCCGAGCGGGCTGAGACAATTTGGGTGAACAACGATCTCCAGCCGGCTGGAGGACCAAACTTCGCCAATCTGGATGCTCAAGGTGCTGCCGACAATCTGATCGAATTCGACTGGAACGATTGGAGCGGGACACCCGAGCACCTCGGTGTGGCAACCAACAACGAAGTCAAAGCTGTCGCACAAATCCTACGAGGACATCAGCTGGATGACATCAACCCGGTCCCGGCACGGCTCCAAGAGGTTCCTGACCTCAGTGCGTTCGACCGACCAGAAGACGGCTGGTTGGGTGCCTTCATCAACACGACACTGGCCACTCTCACACTTCCCTCTCCGTGCCGCATTACTGGTGGGCGAATCTCACCAACTTGCGCCCGTACTTCGGAAGGTTGGCTCGACTACGTTGACTTGGTGCGGGGTGCCAGCCGACCGACGATGCTCTTCGCCCACTCGATCGATGGCCAACTCAACGCGTTCAACGCCGTTACTCGCGAACTGATGTGGAGTTTTATCCCACGCTCGGTTCTGCCTCGGTTGGGTTCCCTGTTGTACGGACGAGCAACCCTTCTGGACGGTCCGATTACGGTTTCAGAAGTCATTTGTGGCTACACTGCGGGTGTCGCTGATTGGTGTCCGATTCTCGCGGGTGCCTTCGGCTACGAAGGGTCCGGCGTTTACGTCTTGAAGATCAAAGAGGACGGGACGCCCGAGTTCCTCTGGGAATTCACGGGTACACACGCTGG
>CAZDBH010000482.1:1535-2521 GCA_964503485.1 uncultured Bradymonadales bacterium
CAGCACTGTGCCGCCCCTGGTCGTCAACACCTACTTGGACGAGGGCGGCGGAGTCGAGCGCGTCAATGGCGTTGTGGTCCTCGGCGGCGGTCGTCCGGTGGCCCCTGAGCACGTCAACTTCGATACCAACGAAATCGTCGGCAACAGCCTCGGTGAGATCATTACCATCTTCAAGGCAAGTGACGGCCAACTGTTGCGACAGTTCGATCCGATTTCGCACCCCACACTCTTTCAATTGTGCGGCGCGGTCACCGGAGCTCCGACAGCCTGGACCAGCGAGCTGGCCCGTACCGTCGTGATGGGGAGTCAATATGGATGTCTGCTCCAGGTCGACATGAGCGACTCCGATCCCCTTCAATGGCGACTTCGGGTCCTCGACAAGAGCGGCCCCGGGATGATCACTCACCCGACGGCCATTGCCCAACGTCCCGACGGCAGGCTTGTCTTTGTCTACGCTCAGGGACTCAAGAACTTCGAGCTGCATCCCGGACGCCAGTACCACGTCGTCAGTGTCAACGAGAGCACTACGTTGAACACCGGTGCCGCGCAAACGATCGACTTGGACGTCAGAGCCCACGTGAACTGGGAAATTCTGCTCGATGAGTCTGAGATTGTAACAACGCCTCCACTGATTCTCGACGGCAAGGTGTGGTTCGCCTCATTCGCTGCAAACGACAATGTGTGCGACTTCGGCTACGCGCGGGTCTGGTCGGTCGACTACATCGGCGATCCGTCGGTAGACGGTCCGGATGGCGCAGCTCCCTATCAGGTCGATGCTGCGTCGGAGCGCCTCGTGCCAACCACGTTCGCCAATCCAGACTATGATCCGGAGGACGAGGAGTCACCGGAATTCCTCGCATACTACAACGCACTGCAGCTCAACGCCGACCCACTCGACGATGATGATCTCGACATGTCTGTCATCTTCGATTTGTCGCTGCGCCCCGACGTGAACAGGGGCCAGCGGTCACGAAGTGTAAGAACAC
>CAZDBH010000482.1:2548-6388 GCA_964503485.1 uncultured Bradymonadales bacterium
AGAGGGCAATGAGGTTGTTACCTATGCTGGCAACCCACTGACCTTTTCACTGCAAGCGCGGGGCTCGAGGTACACCGACCTCAACCCCGAAGTGGACGATGGGTGGACGACCGGAGCGACGGTAACTGACATCGACCTCAACAACTTCCTAGGGGCATTTACCCCTGTTGGTGTGCCAACCGATTTGGGAGTGGAATGGGACTACTAGCGCCTTCATCCAGGCTCCTCCTTGGATGTTCTGTCGCCTTGGTCTTGCTGCATTGTCTAGGCTGCCGAGGAGAAGAAGAACCAGTCGAGCAGGAGCGCCAACCGACCATCACGGTCAACGACAACTCAGGCGACCCAGAACCGTCGCTGGCGCTGGCGAGGGCGGGTTACACCTTTGGAGCCGCCCATCCCGAGGGACTCTCTCGGCTCGACCGCACCAGTTTCATGGCGGACTTCGCTACTGAACATGACCTGGAGCTCCTCCTCGAGTTCTACTCGAGAGAGCTGACAGGATATGCGACCGAACGCGGTCCAAATGTCGTAAAACTGACGCACTCGTCGCCAGATCGGCCCGATATCTTCATCGCGAGGATGGGAGAAAGCCAGTGGCATATTACCTACCTCAGAACGGACGCTGAGATTGATACCGCCGCTGTGCTGGAGCGAACCCACAGGGAAATCGATCGTTTCGTCGAAACTGGGACGAACGCCGAAGAAACTCATCCCTCCTACCCGCTTCCACCGGCCCAACTCACCGCGTGGCGGGAGCAGCAAGCCGCTGCAGAAGGCACGCCACCCGAGCCCGAGGGCCTATATGAAGAGCGGACCATTGTCGAAGATGGACAAGAGATTCAGGTGTTAGTCCCACGTCGGAATGCGACCACCAGCAACACTGCCCCGACCGATACCGGACGAAGAGCTCCCACCGCCGAAGACCGGCTGAATCGTTGGGCGCACTAGCGAACGCGATCAGCTTCGGTTTGATTGGTAGGCGACCGAGCCGAACGCTGTGAGAGTGTACAAGAGCATCAGAGCATGGTCAGGATCAGATAGGCCGGCCACGGCCGACTTTGTCGAGCAGCTCCCATCCAAACGCTCGAACAACTCAGCTGCATACTGCGGATAGGGTAGGTTCGCGACGTCGATCCCCTGCCCTCGCCAGAAAATCGTATAGTCCATCACGGGCCAGAGCCTATTCTGCGCGCGCTCGAAGGGCTGGTTTCGATCGACCCCGTACCATAGGAGGTGCCCCGGATCACTGGGGAGAACATTGAAGTATGAGGGTGGAATAGCAGAGTCACGATAACGGTAAACGCCGATTTCCCAAGCCAGGACTTCCTCGAATTTCATGAGGAACTGTTGGTGAAGTGCTTCCTCGAGTTGTCCTGGGTCCAGGGCACCCGACTCAACCAAGATTTCGCCCTGGTGACGACCGGTCTCCTGCATTTCTCGCACGCTGCTATCGCAAGTCTCCTGCGAGATGACCCCTTGCCTTACCAACATGTTGCCCAGGAATTCGTCAGTCCGATTGGATTTGACGCCGACCGGGCAGCCGTCTGTGAAGTAGACCAGCTTCTTCACGTGCTCGGTTTGCAGCATCAAGGCGCCGTTGGCACTGCTGATCGCCAGGTGGGCCAGAACCGCCACGATGTCGTGGTCTTCCAGTGTACCGCTTAGCGGAACAGCGTCTGGATCGAGGGCTTTCGGTACCGTAATGTCGGGCTGGGTCGTGCCAATCGCAACCACCTCACCCGTCACGCTGGTCTGCGGCCGAATCGGGAGGCGCTGCAAACTGTCGATCAGCTGCTCCGGGTCGTCGGTCTGGGGCAAGAGGTCTACCAAGCCCAACCGTTCGACCAGATTGCGCCGATTTGAGTCACCCAGGAATATGTCGGTTAGGCCGACTACTAGTTTTCCTGCTGCAGTCCGCTCCGAGGCCAGCGAGAAGGCGTTGCCGTCCTGCAACATGAGGTCGGTGACCAGTAGCGCCTCACCGTGGCTCTGGATGAGTTCCTTTGCGCCTTGGTTCGAGTCCGCGGCAGAAACCGAGTATCCGGAACCCACCAGTGCTGCCTCGATCCGGCCTCGCCGGTCTGCGTTCGAATCGACTAAGATTATCTCGAAACCAGCCACGGTCGCGGGACTCCTAAAAACGGTCACAAACTGTGCGGGTTGAGAATGTCCACAGAAAAACTGGCGGAGCGTGCCCCAATCCTCTTCCCCAGCTGCACTCAGCTGCGATACGTCGCCCAAAGTGCCAGTTTTTAGTCGTTAGATCTACCCGCTTCGTCGCGCTGTTTCTCAAACCGGGAGCGAAGGCGGCGCTGGTAGGGGTTGAAATAGGCCGTCGACAATGCCAGTCCCCTTCCCTTCTGTGGGTCGTCGGCTCCCGCGGCGTCCTCTTCGCGGGCCTGAATCCACTCCCAGATCGTCGGGAAGACCTCGGAGCTCGCGTTTGTGCCGATGAGTAGATCGCCATGCCCGTAGTCGTTGACCGAACCAGCCGCCTTACCCATCTCGACCGAGTCGCGAAGGCCAGATGAACCGGTTCCTAGAGCTGCCGTTGCCTCCGCCGAGCGTACCATGTGGTCGCGAGACCCGGTGATTGAGAGAACCGGCGTAGAGACAGACCGAAGCCCGGCGCCGTAGTCTACGTCACCGCTCTTTGAGACGAACTCGCCAGAACGCCACCACAGAATGAACTGAGCCAGAACGCCGGGATAAATCGGCTCAACCAAGTTCGAGAGGGCGTGGCGAATTGTCTTCGCTTTGGTGTTGGCCCCTTCGTGCGTCGGCAAACTGATGGGGAAGCCCCAGTAGAATGGAATCAGAATCCCACCGAGGCGATGCACCGGAAACACGGGGAGCCAGCTCGCAATGTCACCCAGCCAGAATAGTCTTCGGATGAACCCAGTGCGCTTGAAACGAGTCGCCGAGCCGACCCCGCACACAGAAGCGAGCCGTTCGTCCCGTGTTTTGGCGAGATAGGCCAGGATGACCATTCCCCCCATACTGTGGCCAACCCAATGGATCCGCTCGGAGCCGGTGCGGGTCGAAACCAAATCCAGCACTGCGGGCACATCCTGATCGACGTGGTGGTCGAAGTTGAAACGATGCGGCGCGGTCGTCCTCAGCGCCCGGTATCTGCTAGCGCCGTGGCCGCGCAGGTCGACGGACCACACATCCAGACCTTTGGCCGCTAGATAGCGAGCCAAGCTGTAGTGCGGACCAAGGTCCATATTGTATGCGTTGGCTCCGAGGCCGTGACATAAGATGACGGGATTGCCGACGCCGGAACCGTAACGGTGAACGGCGACCCGCCAGCCATCTTTCGTGACTGCAAAGTGGGTCGAATCCGAGCCGAGTAAGAGCCGGTATCGCGCCGCCCAGAAGGCGCCAAAGCAGTACAATAAGGCAGCCGTGGCTGTGATAACGGTTACTATTTTGACGAGAGTCTCCACTCGCCGAGTGTACTCAGGCGGTACCCGAAAGGCCATCTGTTCAAGTCGTTTGTTACTCGGCGGCCTGACGCCTATACTGCGTGCCACTCAACAGTCAGGAGGTCGTGACATGGATGTGCGCCTCGCTCAAACCACAATACTAATCGCAGGCCTTCTGGTGCTACCGAGCAACGTCGCAGCAGTCGATCTGACGACCTCGGAGCGCCTAGGCCTCCTCTACTCTACCCAGCTCCAGTTTTCGGTCGACGGCGACCCCTTGATCAAGATCGGGATCATAGAACGCCAACAGTCGATTCGCTTCACACCAGGCGCTCCGATTCGGGTGTTGCCTCTGGGCGCCGGGGGACCAGAAATCACTCAACCCGGCCACCGACAGTACGACGTATCGCTG
>CAZDBH010000483.1:0-6356 GCA_964503485.1 uncultured Bradymonadales bacterium
GGCTGCCTCTATCCGTCAGCACGCCGATCGCATTTCTTCGAGAATCCCAGGCTAGACCTGTTGCTCCCGACAGGGTGTTGTCCGAACTCCACCCCCCGATGTCGTCATCAGTTCCCCAGAGTTCGTCCTCGCCCGCGCTAAGTCGACCCAGGTACGACCCTTCCGTGGCCGCCCGTTCGAGCACGTACAGAGTACCTGAGGCAGAGTCGAAACTGATGCCAGAGGGTTCGCCATATATTGCGAAGCGGTCAAACCGCTCGCGAACGTCATAGGTTACGCTGATCGAGCTGCCGTCAGTCGAAAACCTGTACAGAGCGTCGTAGTCGAGAATCCAGAGACCATCGCTGACAGGGTCGTATGCCAGGCCGCGCACGTTGGGCAGCTCTGTCCCTTCCGGGGTCGGCACGGTGTCAAACCCGCCCTCAGCAAGGCTCCCGTCAGGGTTCAAGGCGTGGATACGTCCGTGAGTGCCGTCGAACAGATAGATGACCCCAGCGTCGCTATCGAAGGCGATCGGGTGCGTCTGGTCCCTGGCCTCGAAGCTCAGGTCGAGGTGGTCATCGAGGGGGAAGACAAACGCCTCGTCGTCCTCGCCCCCGAAAACCATGTCCACACCCGTGAGGAGCCCCCTCACCACGATTTCGCTCTTGTAATCGGGGCTGGAAACCCCGCTAGAATCCACCTCGACTGTTGTGATCAGGTCGTCCATTGTGCCGGATGTCCCATCGCTACCTGCACCGAAAGAGAGGCCAAAAGCAACGCCCTCATCCGTGCCCTCGATCGCAAAGTCGCCCGTCGGTTGGCCGACTTCATCGGTCAGAATCACGACTCCTTGGTGGTTCATCAGGGCGAATCCAGAGGGAATAATCGCCAGCGAGGTTGGTGACCCCAACTCGTCGGTTTCGAACACACTCGTGAAGGTCCCGTCTGCCGAGATTGCGATGACGGCGTCGTCGAAGTTCGAGGTGGCGATGGCGTAGAACGTCTGGCTTTCGCTATCCCAATCCAGACCCGAAACCTCTCGCAGGGCCATGCGAACAGGTGCTGGATCCGAACTGACTGTCACATCCGACGCGATGGGTGTGATACCCACGAGCGCGCCGTCCAGATCGAAAGCGAGGATGAAGTTGCCCCGGCGCTCGCTGATTCCAGATTTGTTGACCAGGACGTAGATTCGCCCGGCCTCACTATCGACAGTCAGCCCCGACGCTCCCTCGCTGTCGAAGGTTCCGTCCAGACGGAAGCGGCGTTCGGCCCCACTATCCAGATTGACTTCGAGGATTTCGCTGGTCGTGCTACTGAGTACGTACAGGAGGCCGATGGCGCTATCGAGGTGTATCCCAGACGGATTGAAGTTGGTGTGCGCCACAATCTGGCCGGTTACGTGTCGATCGCTGACTGTGACCGTGACGAACGCAGGTGTTGGGTCGGCAAGTCCCAGCGGATCAGTACACGTGTAGGTGACGTCGAATTCACCCGCCTCGACGAAGAGAACCGCTCCGCCGTCCTCGGTCGGCACCGACTCGCTCACGTCTCCAAAATCCCAGAGGTGGGTGAGGGGAGTCTCCTCCTCCGGGTCGGTGCAAGTACCCTCGAACGTCAGACTCTCACCTCGTACGATCTCGATGTCCCCGGCCGGCGAGTCAATGACGCTCTCCGGAGCCTGATTCACGGGTTCCTCGTCTGCGACGATATCGGGTTCGACCTCTTCGTCAGTGTCGGTCTCGACTTCTTCGTCAGCGTCGGGGTCCTGCTCGAGATCTGTGTCCGCAATCGACGGATCCGAATCGAAGCCCAAATCGAGGTTCAGGTCGCCGGTCGAGTCTCCAGCGTCAACCGTGTCGCCGGCGTCGGTTGATTGGTCGCTTTCGCTATGGGAGGCGTCGCCCGCGTCGTCAGCGCAGGCTGCGAAAGCAAACAGAAATGCACCAACAAGAGCCCAGTATCGAGTTCGCTTCATTGAGGTTACTCCGTTCGCCGTTGGCCGAGGCGCGAAAAACCTAACGTCACTCCGGGCAGATTGCCAGTTCCTGGCGAGATGGACGTGGCCCAGCGATTCATCAACGGGCAAGGCCGATCCGAATTCACCGCAAATGGAGAGCTCGCAACCGCACGCGAGTCCCACGGCTGAGAGGCACCGGTACAGATTTGAGGTGGTTTGAGGTGCTCTAGTCTCCCACACAACCTACCGTACTCTAGACACCTGCTATTGGAGGGAAGAATGCGAATCTACACGCTCGTGCTCGCCGTCGGAATATGGAGCGGTTGCGGAACAACAGCCCCCGGACAGCAGGTAAGTAGCCAGCCCAGCGGTACTGAAAGCAACACCCGCAACGCACCCGGTGTACTCGATGCAGGCGAACTCGGCGATTCTGAGCACGATCGGTCCGAGACTGAGGAAGAGTCGGTCCTTGCCGACGCTCGAGTGTCTCCCGACCGACCGGAGGCGGACCTTGGTGACGACCCGGGCGAAGCCGGTGATGTTTCAGAATCCGGAAGCGAAGACCCTCGGGTGGCCGACCGGCCGGAGGACAGCTGGGATTCGGGGATGACCGACTCGGACCTCCTCGATATCGGGTTGACGGACCTCCTCGATGCCGAGTTGACGGACCTTTTTGATGGCGTCGATCTGGCGACAGACGCCGAGGTGGCGGAGGAGGTGACGGATGCTTCGGACCTCGTAGCAGACGGCGCAATCGAGGGGGACACCTCTGAGATACCCCTGGTTTGGTGCGAAAGCGCCGCCGCCTGGACCGACCTCGTTGATGCCGATCGCTTTGAGCCGAATCTCGCCAGCGAACACGGGGTCCCTCGAGCTGCGGTTACGGGCGAGCTCGTCTATCTGACACCAGGAACGCCGGCGATCGACAGTGAGCTCAACGGCTCCGAGGACACGGTGACCCTGCGGCTTGCAGTCGACTTTGACAGCCCGTCCCAGTCTGTGGTCCTCACTGTCGACTTTGCTGAGTTTCCTGGTGGCGCTGTCCGAGAAGTCTGGGTCGACCTCTTCGACGTCGACAAGGGGGCGAGTGGGCGGAATTCTTGGCAAGATTGGGTGTCCGTCCAGGCCTATCACGGAGAGACGCCTCGTGCTGTCCGATACAGTTACGTCGTAGGCCTCGTGGACCAAGCCGACGGCGGTGTTTACGGTCTCGCTTCCATCGACAACGAGAGTGACGACGGTACCGTTGGCGTGTTCGTCGAGTCCCCAATAGACCGCATCGTGATGACCTACGGCGAAGGTCCGGCCGCGGGCCCTACACCCTCACAGCATGGCATCGCCGTCGGTGGGCTGCGTTTTGAAGCTCAGGCCTGCAAGTGATGGAGACCGCCTTTCCGGCACCGACCGGTCCGACCCCAAAGGGGCTTTGACACGGTCTTATTGGGGCGTTTTTAGGTGATTCGGATAGGGCGGCTATGGAGTCTCAGTGCTGACGACTCAGCACCAACCCAAGGAGAATGAAAATGAAAACCAACCATTATCAGCTACTGACCCTCGTTTTGTGCCTGGCGTTCTCGGCATGCAAGTCAAGCTCACAGGACAGCTCCTATCCGACAGTGGACGACTACGAAGGTGAAGTTCCCTCGATTGAAGGTCCTTCGGATGCAATGACCTTCTTGAGTGGCACGTGGCGGATTTTTGTCGACCTCAGCCAGGATCCCGAGGTTGCGGCGCTTTCGGAAAGGGACCAGCAAACTCTCATGGATGAACTCGCCTCCGATCTCTACACCTACAGTTTCTCGCCAGGGCGCTGGGTTGAGTCGGATCAAAGCTCCGGATACTCGCATGAGGCCGTCCATTCGCTCGAGATTCTCGAGGTGGATCAGGGCCGAATCGTCATCGCGGGGGCCGATGAATCCGGTGAGACGAGGGAAGTGACCTTCGAAATCGTTCACTCGAACCTCATGCGATTCAGCTATGACGGCACCGCTTATCTGGGACGAATGGCTGAAGACTGAACCGTTCGACTTTGAGACAGTTTGAGGTGCGTGAATGTAGGCAGCCCTTTACTACTCATGGTGGAGGTTCATCATGGCTCTTCCTTCGGTTCACGCAGACCGATCAAACTCTGGGGACATACCGTCCCTTCTGGGTCGCGAAGCTCAGCTCGATCTGATCGGTGACTGGCTCGATGGACCCTACCGGGCCCTGGCCATTGTAGGACCTCCCGGAGTGGGTAAGAGCGCTCTCGTTTCGACATTTCTGGCCCAGCTGAATTCGCGGCCCAGTCCTTGGCTCACGGTCACCGTCGGGTTGCGAGCAGCCCAGTCGGTGGAACAGCTCGAAGAACTAATCGCCGACGCCGTACACGAGCGGGACCCGAGGCGGGTCTACCCAGGAGCTTTCGATATCGACCGATTTCTCTCCCGACGGCGGGTGCTCCTGGTCTTCGACGACGTCGAGCATCTCTCAGGGCGTATCGAGCCTTGGGTCGCTTCTCGGCTCGGGCGGGACCCCGACGTGAAGACTCTCATCTCCACTCGTTTCAAGCTCCAGCTCGACTGCCCAACACTCGAGCTGTGCGGTCTGGCTTTACCCAGCCCTAGCGAGCCAAACGCCTCGGTGGCGAGTGTCCAGTTGTTCATAGCCAGACTGCGACAAACGGTTGCAGGTTGGACTCCGGACCCCCAGGAGATACCGCTCGTGGCAGAGCTTGTCCGCCTGCTTGACGGGTTGCCAATGGGCATCGAATTGGCCGCGGGCAGAGCCGCGGTCATGAGCCTCACCGACCTTGTGGAGCACACCCGCGGGGTGTCCGAAGCAAGAGAGACAATATACAGCCCACTGTCCAACAGCTTCGCCGCCTCGTTGAGCCTACTGGCTCCAGCGGAACGCCAGGTTCTGGACACACTGTCGGTCTATGCTGGTTCATTCGCGCCGACGTTGGCTTCCGGCCTCGTTGATCCGAAACTGTTCGGCAGCTCAGCCCGGGCCCTGGACATCATTCAATCGCTTCAGTCGAAATCGCTGCTTCGCCGCCATGTGGATCACCAGACAAAAGAAGTGCGCCTCTCGCTGTTCCCCATTGTTCGCGACCTGGTTCGAGGTAAGCGGACATCGCAGGCCAAACTGGCCACGTGGCGCCGCTACTGGCGCCAGTGCACCGACCTGGCGCAAACCCATCGAGGACGGCTTCGTGAAGGTTGGGACGACGCCAGTTTTCGGTTTCTCATTCGGGAAAGTCGCAACTTCATAGCAGCAATCAAGACACTCCTGTCTATTCCTGAGGATGAGTTACTGGATGAAGACATTGTCTCGGCCCTAAAACTCGTGATCGCCCCAGGCCTGGTACGGGGGTCAGTTGTTGCTGTGGGAGAACTTGGAACGACGCTCTTCGGTCTCGCCGTCCGCAGGGGGTTGCCTCCAGAGGTTTGGTCAGACGCGGTCTTCGCTGCCAGTGAAGCACTTCGGCTGCGTGACCGATCGATAGAAGCCCTGCGTCTACTCGACAGCGCTCTCGCAGCCTTGGGAGATGACGACGACGAACAGCGGTCGGAGTTTCTCTTGGTGCGGTCCCGTGTGTGTCGCTATCTAATGCTCTACGACGAGGCCCTCGAAAACGGAGAACAGGCCCTACAGATAGCCCGAGTGCGCAGAGATGCCACAAGGCGGAGCTTGGCTTGGGACGCCATCGGGACCGTGCACCTGGATCGCCTCGAACCCGAAAAAGCAATCGAGGCCTACGAAACCGGCCTCGGAATTCCAGAAACACGCAACGACGATGGCGCGGTCGCCTTCTACACTGCGGGCATCGGCCTAGCCCACGGCGCTGGCGAACGGCCGACTCTCGCAAGTCACTACGCCTCTCAGGCAATTGAACAACATACTCGAATCGGGATGGAGGCTGGAGTCGTCGAAGCGCGATATGCCCAGGCAGTCGCAAAGTGGCAATTGGGGGTTCACTCTCAAGCGAGGACCGAAGCGAAGAAGGCCCTGATGGATGGCAGACGTCTCGGCCTGGACCGTTATGCGGCGATGGCCTCTCAACTTCTCTGGGAACTCGACTTCGAACAGTATGGTCACCGTTGCCTCGATCAGATTGAAGAAACACGCGATCGGCTGCCAATCCAGTCAGCCCGCCTGCAAGGCGTCGTATTTTACGGGCGAGTGCTCCTTTCGATGGGGCACGTCGATCTGGCTCTGGCGCAGTTTGAATCAGCAGTGGCGACCGCCGATCGCGCAAATTCAAGCGCCTGGTTCACTCTCGCACTCGCATTGGCTGGATTGGCAAGACGTCTTCTCAACGCTCCCGAGCCACCGCAAAAAGAGTACGTATCGACACCCGCGAAAGTACTTTCAGGGTTCGCGTTTGCGGCTTCCGTGTTCGACCTTCTGCCCACCAACCAACGGGACT
>CAZDBH010000484.1:0-6354 GCA_964503485.1 uncultured Bradymonadales bacterium
TGCCGGATGAAGTGCCTGACGGGCCCGCAGAAGAAGGCTCGGGCACCATCTCAGTCGGTCGACCGGCTCCCCAAACAGTGTCAGAGGCAGATACCGTGTTGGATTCGCCCAAGAGTCCGGCTGGTGGCGTATTGAAGGCGCCGAAACCCACAACGCCGGCCAGCAAGGAGAAAGAACAGCTTCCCGAGGACATCCAAAAGCTGTTGCAGGACTACCTCGGCAGTGCCTAGAACGCCCCCATGAGCGCCACATCGTACCTCGCTTTTGCAGTGGTCACACCCAACCTCGAATCCCTTCTCGACGACGAATTGCGGGAGCTTGGAGTGAAGAAGACCAGAATTGTTGCTGGCGGCGTTGAGTTCCGATGTGGACGTGAACAGCTGTGGCAGCTAGCCCACTGCCTCCGAACAGCGGAAGCCATCAGGGTTCGTTTGAGAACCTTCAAGGCCCACTCATTCGATCAACTCGAGGCGGGCCTCGAGCGACTGCCGTGGAACGCATACTTCGGTCGTGGCGAGTTAGTGAGCGTGAGGGCCAGTTGCAAGAAATCGGCACTCTAGCACTCTGCCGCCGGCGCAGAACGTACCGCGGCGGGCGTAAAAAAACGGCTCCAGGGCGAACAAGCGCCTGCGGCGACGCCTCAACAGGTGTTTGTTCGCATGTCGAATGACACCGCAACCGTCAGCGTCGACGCGACTGGCGAGCAACTCCACAAGCGTGGGTACCGGACGCATGTAGGAAAAGCGCCCCTGCGAGAGACACTCGCTGCGGCGTTGGTGCGAGCTTCAGGCTGCGGAACGGATCCGATCTGGGACCCGTTCTGCGGGTCTGGGACACTGGTGATTGAGGCTGCGTTGGCAGCACGACGAGCCCCTACGATCGGGAGACGGTATGCCTTTGAGCAGTGGCCCACTCACGACGCTACGGCCTATTCGTCGATGGTGAGTACGCTCAGTCAGACCTCGGCTGAACAGAGCGCCTTAGCCTCAGACATTGACGGAGACGAAGTTGCCGCCGCCCAGTCCAACGCGGAGCGAGCGGGAATCCGCGCTGCAGTGCGGTTCGCGGTCGGTGACTTCTGCCAAGTCACACCGCCGAAGAACGCCACACTGATTACGAACCTGCCGTACGGTAAGCGTGCCGGTGTCTCAAACGAACTTTTTCGGCGGTTCGGAGCGTTTCTGGATCGGCTCGGAGATTTGCGGCCTGTCTTCGTTCTCACGGGTTCTCTCGACTTCGAGAAACAGACTGCTCAGAAATGGAATCAGATTTTGTCCTTTTCGAATCGCGGTGTTCCCGTGCGATTCCTGTCTTTGGTCAGGTAGTTATGGGGTGGATAACCAGGCATCAGCTCAGGCTTTCGGTTTTGGTTCTCGCTGGTCTCTGTATTGGATCGTGCAAGAAGGCGGGCGTTCCGATCCAACCCGAACCGGATACGGACTTGGCATGGACGCTCCTACTGTATTTACCGTACGACAACGACCTCTCCTGGGCCTACCAGACCATCCTGGAGCAGATATCGAACGCGAGCGGCGCCGGACAGGTGGGGGTCGCGATACAGGCGGACCTGGCTGATTCAGCGGGAGTCACCCGGATCGCGTTGGGAGACTGGGGAACGACTGCGTCGATGTTGCCAGACGAGAGCAGTGCTGCGTCGAGCACTTTTCACGACTTCCTGAACTGGGGCAGGCAAGTGCTCCCTGCTCAGAACTACGCGATCGTGGTCCTGGGACACGCGTCAGACATGCCCTACTTAGCCTTCGACAGCAATCCCGGGCCGGGCGGCCCGAGTTGGATGTCAGTCTCGGACCTCGCCGCGTCGATCGGCAATTGGAAAGCCAGTACGGACACCAACGTCGGGTTGGTCTTCCTGCAGAACTGCGGCAAGGGCAGTATCGAGAACTACTATGAGCTGCGCCACGCCGGTGACTACATCATGTCTTCTCAGGCCTCGTTGGGCGCTCCGAATTCGTACTATGAGGAGGTCCTGAACTTCTTGGCTCAGAGCCCAAATGCGACCGGACTCGAGCTCGCAAAGGCGATCGCGAATAGCGATGGGAGCGACATGTTCACCTCCTATTCGGTCATTGCCTCGAATCAGCTCGAAGAGCTGCCGGTTCGCTTGAATCGTGTATTGGCTCCCTTTAACGGCGTCGAAGAGGCCCGCGCGCCGGCGGTCACGAGCATCACTCAATCTCGTCGCATTGAGACCGGAACCAGCGAGACGTTTGAGTTTGACGCCGGTGAAGGCGGAGAACGGGTCATCACGTTCGACTTCCAGGGTCTCTTGTCGGTGTCAGCAACGGCTTCCGAAGGCGAACAACTCATGCTGAGGACAGCCTCGCCGAATCGCAGTGACCGGATTCTGGTTTCGTTTGAAGCTGGCTTGAATCACATCACCGTGACGTCGGACTCCAGCCAGCTTGCCGCCGAGCTGACCATCTCGATGCTCGACCCAGACGGTCTGAATCAGTGCTTTGCCACCAACAATGGGCTGGGGATCGATCTGGTCGAGTGGCTGCGCGCTGCCTACGAGGTGAATTCCCTGGATCAATCTCTGGTGGACTCGTTTGCTGCATGGCTGCGGTCCTCGCTCGTTGTCCACAGCGAACGGTCACCTGAACGCCTCGATGAGAGTGAGAACTGGAGCGGGATTTCAGTATTCGTGGGGGACGTGGTCGATCCGGTGGCGGCGGAATTCGCCATTTACCAATCCACACACCTCGATGAGATTTTCTCAGCTATGCGCTGGTAGAACGCTTTCGCCTGATGGTCTGGGCCACGAGAGCCACGAGCACGATGAGCGCTGAGGCATCTCTCGGAAGTCCGGGTGCGCTCTTACAACCGCATCCGGACTCCTCAGCGGTGTTTTGTGCTGCGGCCGGGTCGGAGGTTTCGGATATCTCGCCCGTGACTTCTCGAGTCATGTCTGGCTCAGCCTCTTCATCGGAGGAGGCGTTGCTCCCGGAACCGGCGTCAGGCTCTCCAGCATCCGCTTGACCCGCGTCAGGCGCCAGGTCGGGGGCGGGATCGGAATCCGGTTCGCTGGGAGGCGAACATTCCAGACCACATTCGTACTCGACACAGGTGCTGACCGCTCCTTCGCAAGCCGTACTTGGGATCGTGCAGTCGCTCGGTTCGAAACACTGCGGCTCAGGTCCGATGTAGAACTCCTCCAAAACCCGACCCTCTGTTGTTTGGGCCCGAACCCGTATGAATTCGCCCATCACCTCGAACACGACGTGATGGTGGACCGACTCGTTGAAATACACTTGATGTGGGTCGAAGCTGGCCGAGCTGATGTCGTAGAGGGGTGCGCCACCGCCGCCCGAGATGATGTAGTGAATGCCCACTGAGCTCAGTCCGTGCTCGTAGTAATGGTCGTGACCCGAGATAATGGCGGTCACACCAGTGTTCAGAAACAGCTGAAGCAAGGACCGCATGTGTGCATTCCCAGTCCGTCCATCCTTTGAGCTATAGGGACCGATGTGGGTGGCCACGAAAATGTGATCGATGTCAGCCCGAGCGTGTGCCTCATGGAGGTCTTGCTCGAGCCATTCGAGCTGAGCTGTATCGAAGCAATCGTCGGTAAAGAGCCCGCTGAGAGCGCACAGGTACCAGGGTTGGACATTGATATGGCCGTCGAGAACCACGAAGTGGGAGTTGCCGTAGTCGAATGAGTAGTAGGCTTCGGCCTGAGGGGAGTTGGTAGGCATTACAAATGTCTCGAAGTACGGATCGGCGTTTCCATCTTCTTCGTCGTGATTTCCAATCGCGGCGAAGAACGGGATATTGGCCATCAGGTCCGCCTCGATCTCGAGAAACTCATCCCATTCGCTCGCGAATTCGCCAGACGAAACCATGTCACCGGTGTTCAGATAGAAGGCGAGATCTCCTTCAGCGGCTATCGACTGGACCACTCGCCCGTGAGCCGCGGCGTCCGAACGCGTGTCGCCGTAGACCGCGAAGCGAAAGGGGGTTCTGCCCTCAACTGCCGTGTGGAAACTGAAATCGTCAGACAGACGTTCGCCGTCTTCAAAAAGAGCGTACGTATACGTCGTGTCAGGGGACAACCCCTCGAGTCGGACCTCGTGATGAAAACCGGTTGAGCGCGACTCTGCAACCTGGTCGAGACCGTCTAACCCGTAGCGTACAGCCGCCTCCCCCACCGTGTCGGTGTCCCACACAATGACGATCGATGTTTTGGTGACGAGCTGTAGATAGGGTCCGCGCGTTATAGCTGACTCTGCGGGCGAGGAACCGAGCAGGAGCGCCAGAATTCCGCAGACAGCAGCGGTGCCCGCAAGGGCCGCAAAGTTTCGTTTGTACATCGAAATCTCTCTCGTTAGACGCCGCATGGTTATAGCAGCAGGACCTCTGCGGGGCCAGTGCTGAAATGCGATCTCAGCGCACCGACGCCTGGTTCGGTGGTCGCGGTGTCCACTCTAACCTTCGCGGATGCCTTCTTTGATCCAGCGGGCGGTATGGTCCCAAACGGGGTGCGATCGGGCGTCCGTCACCAAAGCCATATGGTCTGGATCGAAAGCGTGCGTTGGGACAGGGCAGCCCGGCGCGCCCACGCGCAGAATGGTTCTGCGAGTTCTGATCGGATCTGTCAGCTGCAGGGCCTCATCGGGGTGGGCATAGAGTCGGTCTCCCTCACTCACAACATGCAGTACGGGACATGGGATCCGATGCAGATCGGCGTAGTAGCTGCTTCCGTCGGGCGGCCCCCAGGTGTTGCTCAGCACAAATCGGACGAAATCCATCCAGTAGCCCGGTGCCTCGTCGTTGGAGCCGACTTTTAGGCTTCGGGCGGGTAGGAACCCTTTGGCTGCGACAATCCGCTCGCTCAGCTTCGCAAACCCCCGTTTAAGTAACCGCCGAGAGGCGGATATCGTCCACTGCATCGTCCAGATGTTGACTGCGTAAGCGATCAGCCCGTCGACGGGTGCGGTGGGTTTGCGGCCGAGGTAGGCCAGCGACGTGTGGCCGAAGAGGCTGTGACCGAGCAGGTACACTGGGAGGTCGGGTTCTAGGCGCTTGGCGAGGTTGATGTAGAGGTCAGTGTCGGCGATCAAATCCTCGTAGGTCCAGTCACCCCCGTCGGCGGCTAGCGGGCCGCTCTGACCGTGACCGCGCAGGTCGGGGATCAAGACACGCAGTCCCGAGTTCGCGAGAGTATCCGCCAATGTCGTCCGATCGGGGCGCCACAGCGTTCGTCGATCCACCATCATGGCGTGACCACAAACTACCGTTGCGATGGGAGCCAGCGGTTTGAGATCCAAGATGTCGAGGCACCATCCGTCTTGGGCGCGCTCGCTATGTTGGTTTACGGAGTAATTCATCCTGAGTGAGGCATACCACCTGGCCGTTTCCGACGCTAGCGAGTTTGTGTTCCGAGTTGGCTCTTGCCCCGACGAACCTCGCGGGGTAAATCACCGAAGGTATTGATCCGCGGCGAGGTCATTCAGACCTCCGCCGAACAAGGGCAGCAGACATGGATCAACATGAGAACAAACTGGGGGCGAGAGCAGCAATTGATCTGCTCTACGATATCAGCGGAGAGCTTCTGTCTCCAAAGAGAGACCTCGAGAGCTTCATCGAGGCGGTCCTGAAGCACCTGGCCGCCTTCGGAATGGCTCGCTGTATGATCTCCCTGCTCGACGCTCATCGCTCTGAAGTGCGAATCGAAGCATCTCACGGCTTGTCTGAGGAAGAACAACGGCGAGGTCGCTACCGTGTTGGCGAAGGCGTTGTCGGCAAGGTCATCGAACGGGGCGAACCAGCCGTTGTCCCGTCTGTGGGCGCCGACCCGCTCTTCCTCGACCGCACCGGTGCTCGCAAGAACCTCGATCCGACCTCGATCGCCTTTATCTGTGTTCCGATCATGACCTACCGGCGAGAGGTCGTCGGTACACTAAGCGTCGACTGCACGGCAGCGCGCGAGCCGGAGCTCGAAGAGAACCTGCGGCTGGTCTCGGTGATCGCCTCGATGATCGGCGAAGCTGTCTGGCACTGGCGTGAGGAGAGAGAAGAGACAGCGAGCCGGGTCAAAGAACTGTCGAGCCGCGGTCGAGTGAACGTACAACACGAGATTGTCGGCGTGAGCCGACAGATTCGCGAGGTCTTTCAAATGATCTCGCAAGTCGCACCCTCCGATACGACCGTGCTGATTCGCGGCGAAAGTGGGACAGGCAAAGAGTTAGTAGCGAGCGCAATTCATCGTGGCAGCTCTCGAGAAGAGAAGCCCTTTGTCAGTGTGAACTGCGGCGCCCTGCCCGAACAGCTGGTGGAGAGCGAACTCTTCGGGCACGTGCGCGGCGCGTACACGGGTGCGGTGAACACGCGACG
>CAZDBH010000485.1:0-6306 GCA_964503485.1 uncultured Bradymonadales bacterium
GTATACGGGGTGACGAGACCATACTGAACGCCGAGGTTCTGCACCTCGTTGCGCAGCTCGGCTGTCTCCCCGTTCAGACGAATCTGGTCGACCAGAAAGCCGATTTTTCGGGTGGCCCACAACTGTGGAATGAAGTCATTGGCGCTCGCCGAGGCGGAACCGAAGTCCTCACTATAGTTGAAGGCCACACTCTGACCGCTGAAGGAGCCAGCTAACGCGATCTGACTGCGACTGTTGTTACGGAATCGACCAGTTAGGACCACCTGCTGACCCGCGAATAGGTCGGGTACCTCCTGTGGGAACAGGTCGTACGCGTCGACTCCATTCATTCGCAGGTCGATGTCAGTCAGGACAGGAAATGCGATTCGGTCATACAGATTCGAAACTGCGATCTCCATATTCTCGTTCGGCCGAACATAATCGCTTGTCCCGTGATTGTTGTTGGCGAGCGAGTCCAGTAAGGTTGTATCGACGTCATAGCCCACACCGAAGGTGAAGACCCGCGCATTCGCCTGATTGTTGCCGTTGAGAGTCTGAATTAGACGTTGCGAATCGGTCTCGCCAACCGTCGGCAGACCATCAGTAATAAAGATCACCTGATGGGGTCTGCCGCTGTCGGCGTCTTGCGACAGCGCGCGCGATAGCGCGTCTTCGATCGCGGTTCCACCTGCCGCACGAATCTCACTGATGAACGCGTTCGCTCTGCTGATGTTCTCAGGATTTGCTGAGGTCAGACCCTCGAATAGTGGTCGACTCGCCGTAGAGAATCGCACGATATTGAAGCGATCCTGCGGACGGAGCCGCGAGACGCAGTAGCGAAGCGTCTCACGGGCCTGCTCGATCTTCTCACCAGCCATGCTGCCTGAGGTGTCTACCACGAAGGTCACGTCCTTGGCGGGGATCTCGCCTTCATCTTCCAGCCGCGGAGCCACGACCATCAAGAAGTAACCGTCTTGCCCATCGCTGCCATCGCTGTCGAAAGTCATCAAGTCCATACCGATTCGATCGTCGGAGGTCGAAAGGTAGAGAACGAAGTCTTGCTCGAGATTGGCCGCGTGCTGCTCGAGGCCCACGACAGCTCGGTTGTTGGACTGTCGCACGACATCGATATCGTGCGACGGGCTGTAGATCGTGCGAAGGGGCGTACTGCTCGAGATGTTGGCGGCGATGGTGAAGTCCTGCAGTGTGGTTGCCGAGGTTCGACCTGTGCGAAGGGGGTATACGAGCTCGAGTAAATCCCCGTTTCGCTCGAGGACTTGGGCAAACTCAAGCTCGACCCGCTGTGTCCCGTTTGCCGGTACAGGGAAGATACTTGCTTGGAAAAGACGACCGTCGACGTACTCGACGAGACCCGGATCCTGAATCTGTCTGACGATGTTGTTGTAGACCTGACGAGCCTGGGTGCTCTCCAAGACTTCGCCTTGAGTGCGAACGCCGTTGATGTATAGAGCGAAATCGGACACGGTCGCGCCGTCGGGGACCGGGAAAATGAACGTCGCCTCGAGCTGGCGGCCACTGCTATTCCTGAATACTTGGTCGATATGCGTCACCGCTGCGGAGTCAGTAACGTTGATCGTTACCCTATGGCTCTCAATCGCGAGCGGCGCCGAACTCTCTCCGTTCGGGAGTAGAATGCCCATAGAAAAGGACGTGGTCGGGACAATGAGGACCGACACCATCAAAAACAGACTCGACAGACTTCGTCTCATGTGCGCTACCTCAGCTTTCTGATCGCGTTGAGTGCATCGGGTCGAGCGTCCAGTGGACGCAGAAACGCCCCGACGATCCATTTGAACGTCGCCGACCCAGAAAAGGGTTTAAAAACCTTTTCGTTCGACACTGTTCGTCGGATAACAAGGTCAGTATCCAAGTGAGAAAGCGCACAACCAGGAGAATGCGTTTTGAACTTCTCGTCGAGCGACATCATCGAGTATCCCGTAGCTGACGTTTTCGCGACCCAACGCGACTACCTAGTAGAGCTCGCCGAGTTCTTGCCAAACGTCGAGTCAATTGTAATCGAGTCGAGAGAAGAGGATGGCGACCTCCTGCGCTTCGTCAATACCTGGAAGGCCGCCAGCACCGAGATACCCAAACTCATACGACCCTTCGTCAAGCCCGAGATGATGAAGTGGACCGACTATGCCTCTTGGGACAACACGACCATGATCTGCACCTATCGGATCGAGCTCGGATTTCTCAAGGAAGCGATCGACGTTCGTGGGACGAACCACATGAGCGCAACCTCGGACGGCAACACACAGGTCAAGCTAGAAGGATCCATTCGAGTCGATGCGGCAAAGATCCCGGGCGTTCCAAAGTTCATGGCGAAGAAGATTGGCGGCGTGGTCGAGAAATTCGTAGTGAAGACCATTACACCGAATCTCAAGAAGACCAACGACGGCGTTCGACGCTACCTAGCCCAAAAAGCCAACTGACTCCGATTGGCTTATGATTGAATACCTCAGACACGGTGCCCTAATCGGTGCGACAGTCGGACTCGTAGCGCACTTTGCGACCGGAGCAGGGACCGGTTCAGGGCCGAGCCTGTTGTTCGTCTGGGTTCTCTGTGGCGCGGCACTCGGTGCGCTGGTCGGAATGACAATCAGCTTTTCGACCCGAAACGAGGAAAAGAAACGGCCGACTGCCGGCCGGAGCGGCACTGGCGAATTCACACCCTCTGTACCGACCGCTAGGAAGTTCTACGCTGTATCGCGAGAGCCTTCATCGACCGAGCTCCGGGCTCTGATGGTCGATGCCCCCGCGATTCCAGGAAATCCGATCGGATCGCGGTTGCAGCTCATTGTCGAGCGATACGACGCCTACGTGATCGTTCCCTTGTCCGAAGGGAGCCTGCTGGAACATCCGTTCGAGGAGCTGCGAGACATCGCAAAGGAGCACGCCACCGATCGCGCTCCAGTTTCATCTGGCGATCTCAATCTCCAGCTAACCTACTTCCGCTCCGAAGGCCCCTTGGACAACTCGGGACGATCGCCGGACGGGTGGCTGCTTGTTTTCGTGGACGGAGAGATTGGAATTCGCGCCGAGGTACTCGTCACGGCCCAAAATCTCATGCTCGTTTTCCGAACTGCAGTGTCCTATCCGAAGCTGGGGGAATTCACGCTGCTTTCACCGCGGAAAGCCATCGAGTCTGTCCAAGAGACGGTTCCAGGGTTTGAGGACAAGCCACTTTATCTGAGAGCCAATCTGCCGAACGCCTACTACGTTTTCACACGCTCACCTCTGCGGGCAGTCGCAGTCAATGAAGAGACGGGAGATGTTCTCGGCGCAGAGCTGCTCCCGGATGTGCCGGTGGAACGAACCGACGATGAACTCACAGTTGCGAATCTCGTCGACTCACTAAACGCCGAGACCAAAGACGAGGCGATTCAGGAACTGATCGACCGAAAGAAGGACACTGTTCGATCGATAGCGGCGCGATTGTTCGATCTTCGCGGGCCGGTGTGTGTCAAAGAGTTGGCAAGCGCCATTAGGGCAAGCGCCAAGGAGGGCACACACGGTGGTGACGTCCTCCTCCACCTGCTGAGCCGCCTGCCAAGCAGCCTGGCTGTCTTGGCGCTACACAAACTGTCCGAAGAGTTGGAAGGTGACCTCAAGCCGACCGCCTGCACTCTTTTCGACCGAAGACGCAGGCTGGAGCTCGACGTCTACCCCGATCCGCTGGAGCCGCTGGATTTCGAGGAAGCCGGTGCGCTGATTGGCAGGGGTGGTTGCGCTCGCTTGCCTCTGCGGTCCACCTTTGATCCCGAGTCGGATCTCCTTCCCGCGCTCGAGGCCTTGGGGCTGAAGAAGAGCCGAGTGCGACTATTGAGTGGGGACACCGAGCTGTTTTTGTCGGCACATCTGTCGACCTCAGACCGACTCAACCAGGCTCTACTGTCTTCTTCGCCGCTCCCCGTTCCCTGTCATATTCTGCGCATCGTGGGGCCAGAGGCCGGTACGCTAGCCGAATTGATCGAGGCCTCCCAGGTGTATTACGCCGTCGATGAGATCGTCGCGGATATCATCAGTGGTCGGCCGACCGCCATCCATCGCGGAGCGCTGTATATCGCCGCCCTGGGACTGAATCGGCCCGAGACCTTCACCGCGCTGGCCGAAGCGGTCGAGAAACACCGCAGCAACTCCGAGTTGCGCAAGGCGTGCGTGGCCGCTCTGATTCAGTTGTCGCACCCCGATGTCGTGCCCTACCTCAGAGAGCTCGAAGACCCGATGTTGGTCACGTTTTCGCGCGATCTCCTCGAGAAGAAGGAGGCCGTCCGGCGAGAGGAGAGGGCAAAACGAGCGCTATCGGGTGCCTGGGAAGTGCAGGAATAGGAGCCGAACGGTTCAGTCTTCGTCTGAATCGAGCGAATCATCTAGGTTGGGCGAGTCTCCGTCGCCATTCTCGAGCTTGGCTTGGGCTAGCAGCTGGTCGAATTGCCTGAGCAACTCGTCTTCTGGGTCGACTCCATCCTCGGCTTCTTCAACTAAGCCGGTTTGTGCTTCCTCGGCGGGTCCTGGATCTTCGACTGTGTCCAGCAAGTCATCGCCCTGCTGAACCGCGTCGCTGCGTTCTGCGCTCGGAGCGGGATCGCTGCCGGCGGCCAGGGGAGGGGCCGGTTCACCCTTCATCTCAGCCACGGCCAGTTCAGCTTCCATGCGTTTAGCAATTGCATTGGTCTCGGCTTCTTCAGGTGAAAAGCCCTGCATGCGAAACTGCTCGACCAGCATTTCGGCGTAGATGACGGAGTCGGTTTCGTCAGTGACGTGATTGCGCCGACGCAGGTCTGATTTCTTTCGCTTGGTTGTGGTCAGTTCAGCTTGAACCCGGTCGAATTCGACCTTGGCCGCGGTGGCCCGCTGCTTCGCCTGGCGTCCCATATCGATGGCACCCTTTTTATAGGCGAGCTTGGCTCTTTTGACCCACAGCTGCACGTCGGCCTTAGCAGCGGCGAGCTCGGCTTCTAGCCGGTTCTCCTGCTTGCACATGTAGGCATAGATTGCGAGTGCGCGTTCACTGGGCATGTCTAGGCGTCATCTTCATCGGCTTCGTTGATCTCGTCCTGCTGCTCTTGCACTAGCAGTTTGATCTTTTCTGGATCGCGAACCCCTCGGAATACCACCTCTTCCGCGTCCCCCGCAGCGCTCGAGAACCCGACTTCTCCGATTCCCATTACGCGCTGAAGTAGGCTTTGGCGCACGCTAATGCCGCGAATGTCCCGGATGCGAACCTCGGTTGTGTAGCGTCTCAAGATTCCCTTTCGCGACATCACCGACTCCCTTTTCACGAGGTAGGTGAACACACGCGATTTGATGAACCCGTAGAGCGGAATCAGTAGCAGCACGGCCGTGTAGATCAGCATGCCCAACGTAGGCATGGTCTCCCATACATAGGTTTTGACGAGGTACAGGCCGACCGGAATCAACAGAATGGGCCACACAAAGAGCGACAATGTGTTGCGCAGCGACGGGTGAGTTTTCAGGAGCTCGGTTGACGCCATATTCGAAATGCCTCTTGCGAAGGTTTCGGGGAGTATAAACAGGCTCGCTTCAGAAGCCTAGCACGACCGGTTCGAGGGCCCCCGTGACGCCGCAATGTGCACTTGGGGGCGTCAGCCGTAGAGCATCGCCGGTATGATCAGCAGCAGATTGTAAACGAGATGAGATACGGTCGAGCCCACGGTCGAACCCGTGTACCAGCGGACACCCGAGAGAATGAGGCCGGTCACCGTCACGACCAGCCAAGGACCGAGGCTTCCGATGTGTTGACCGAGGTGCAAGATGCTGAAGACGGCCGCCGAGCCAATCACGGCGACGAGAGGCCCAGCCCTTTTGTCCAGCGCCCCATAAACGACGCCACGCAAGAGAAACTCCTCAGCCCAGGGTGCCATCAGGGCCAAAGCCGTAATCTTGAGCAGGCCGGCGGATGGCTCGATCAATCGGGTCATCTCCGACTCGCCCTTGGGCGCGAGCGTCAACAGCAATACAGCGACGACCGCTGCACCAAAGCCAATCCCGACACTCGCAACTAGTTTTCCAGCACTGATTCGGTGAAATGCCAGAGCGGCCAGTGGTGAGTCGCGGTTGTGCTTCGCTCCGATCACGACGGCGACGCCGACGTAGCTCAGCGTGACGGCGAGCATCGCCAGAAAGCCAAAAACGGGCTCGTCAGGAACGAGGACGCTGAACGCAACGCCACTCAGGAGAAACGTACTCAGCACACCCGTCGCTTGCAGCCCGTTCCAGGGCGCGGGTTGAGCCGATGCCTTCGTCATCTGCCCAGCCCCAACAAGAAGGAAGGCTACGAGC
>CAZDBH010000486.1:0-6263 GCA_964503485.1 uncultured Bradymonadales bacterium
TAAAAGCCAATGGCGGAGCCTGGAGCGCTATGCGCGACAGGCTCCTAGGGTCGGGTTTTCGACTCGCCAATTGTAGCCGTCGCACACTAGAAATCAACGGAGACCTCCAGATCTTCCGAATCATCGCGAGTTTCGAAGAAAAGACTATTGATTGCAGGTCACCGAGCAATCGCGAGCGCTGAAATTGCAGCCGGCGCTCCCACATGGCCTGCACAGGTCCTCGAAGTCATCCGGGACGCATCGTGAGTTACTACTGAACTCATAACACTGGAGCCCCGAACCGCATTCGCTGTCTGAGGTACAGTTTCGGCCACAGGCCTCGGGCGGACCGCAGGCCACTTGGCACTGGTCGTCGACCTGGCAAGTAGGCATGTCGCCGGTACAATCGTCGCAGCGGCGGGGCACGCACTGGCGAACTCCACTTCGTTCGCGACACACCGTCCCCGCGCAACACTGGGCGCTGGTTGTACACTCGCTCAGACAGCATTCCGGGACAGCGCAGTGAGCTGAGCAGACGTCGTAGTCAACGACGCAGCCGACATCGCCGCATTGGGTGCACTGTTGAGGCACACAGCGCCCGTCTGAGCTACAGACCGTACCGTCACAACACGGTCTCGCAGCGCCACATGACTCGCCACAACAGCTTGGTGGAGCGCACTCTGCGCTACAGGTGATGAAATTGACCCGACACCCGTTCGAACCGCAGGTGGAACACACATCGGGCACGCATTGCCCGTTTTCACTGCAGACGGTTCCATCACAGCAGGGTCGATCGGCGCTACACGACTCGCCACAACAAATGGGAGGGACCTCGGCGGTTGGTTGTGCTTCGGCTGCCGAGCCCCAGCATAGGAGCGCCATAACAAGAGATGGAATCGGATTAGTGCATTTCATTCGAGTGCCTCCAGGCCACTGTCAACGCTCCCGAGGTAGCGGGCGAGTTGATTATCCACACGCTCCATCTCCAAGCATAGTTGGTTCAACATCTGAGCACCGCGGTCCGCGTCGAAACCGGCTTCCTCGAGCGCGCGAGCCGCTTCGGTGACGTTGTCAGCTCCCATTAAAGCCGAGCTCCCTTTGATTGCATGGGCGTGTTCCCTGACATCCGTGAGGTTGCGCGCCGTCAGCGCCTCGCGAATCTGCCCGATACGTTGGCGCGTCGTCTGTTGGAAGACGACCACCAGCTCCCGCCAGAGCGCGGCGTCCTCCATACGGGCGATCGCCTGGGGAATGTCTATCGGATCGGGAGAGGTCGAGTTTTGCGACTTGGGCTTTGGTACTGGAGTGCGAATTGGGGGCACCGAGCCGTTGTCCGGCGAGGTATCCTCAGCCTCGTCGAGGGGCCAGACGTACTGCTCGACCAACCAGACGAGGTGTTGCGGGTCGACCGGCTTCGTCATGAAGTCATTCATGCCCGCTTCAATGCACGCTTCTCGGCTGCCCTTGAGGACGCTTGCCGTCACCGCGATGATCGGTGTCGCACCCGCGGGGCCGCTCCAGCGTCGGATCGCCCTGGTCGTCTCAAAGCCGTCCAGATTGGGCATTTGCGTATCCATCAATACGAGCTGGAAATTGCCCGAAGCCATCCGATCGAGGGCTATTTCACCGTCGGAAGCCGTTTCTACCTGATACCCGGCCTTGCGCAACCAGATCGAGGCCACTCGACGGCTCACCTCGTCGTCGTCGACGACCAGGAGCCGCACCTGGGTCCTCCATTCGTCTGCGAAATCGGCCGGGTCATGTGCTTCTACGGTCCGAGAGCCGCCCACGAAAGTGGCAGTGCTGGACAGGCGAACCTCGAGGCTGAATGAAAAACGGCTACCCATCCCCTCTGAACTGGTGACCTCGATACTACTCCCCATCAGGTCGAGCAGTTGGCGTGAGATAGCCAGGCCAAGCCCAGTCCCACTCCCCTCCCACCTCGGTGTTTCAGCTTGGTAAAAGGACTCGAATAGGAATGGGAGATGGCCCTCGGAGATACCCACACCGGTGTCGGACACTTCAAAATCAACTACAACTGCGCCTGACAGCTCGCGATTCAGCTCGACGAGAACCGCGACCTCGCCCTCGGAGGTGAATTTCACCGCGTTGTGAATCAAGTTGGTCAAAACTTGTCGCAAACGAGTCGGGTCGACCTCGACTCGGCTGGGTATCTCGGGGTCGACCGAGTAGCGAATCTCGAGTCCCCGCTCGTCGGCGAGAGGCTTCATCACCCGCACAATGCGCTGCACTAGGCCGGCTAGGTCAGTGGGGACGCTGTGAAGCGCGAGCTTGTCGGCTTCTAGCTTGGAGAAGTCCAACACGTCATTCATGATGGTGAGCAACGATGCTGCAGAGTCCTCGACGGCCTCTGCGAACTCTCGCTGGGACTCGCGCAGTGGCGTGTCCATAAGCAAGCCGATCATCCCCAGGATGCCGTTCATTGGGGTCCGAATCTCGTGACTCATTCGTGCTAGGAAACGACTTCGGGAGTCGGCCGCCTCCTCGGCGGCGGCAACCGCCTCGTCGAGTTCTCGATTGACTTGGTCCAGGTGCTCCAACATCGCGTTCAGATTATGCCCGAGCTCTCCTAGCTCATCTCGACCGCTGACCTGAATCCGTTTGCTCACATCACCTTCGGCGCCTACGCCCTGGACGAAACGATCGAAGTCCTCGACTCGGGATATGACGGTGCGATTCAACCAAATGACGGCGAGGCACATCACGAGTAATGATACGCCGAACAGAGAAAGCGTTGCGACCCGACTCGCACTGGCGCCGGTTTGGGTGATATTGCGGTCGACCACCGCCCGGATCACCATGATGGGCTCGTCGTTGATGTCTGTGAGAAGTGTAATTGCTTCGCACGCGCCGCTGTCGATAGCCCGAACCAAGCTTCGGTTTGCCAATCCCTCCAACTCGGTGGAAGACAGTCCAAGCTCCTCCGCGTCAGGGGCGAAGGCCTCTAGATCCACTTGGGTGATTCGGCTGAGCGCCCGTATCCGGGCCGGCGTTAACGCTCTTCCTAGAATCACCAGTCCACGGCTGGGCCCATCCAAGTTCGTGCGCAGGATTGGATGCATGGCCAACATGAACACCTGACCCTCGATCGAGAACAGGCCGGACGCGGCAGCTCGTCGCCCTTCGAGGAGGGCGGTATCAGCTGGCAGTCGTTCCTGCCTGAACAGCTCGGGTAGCTCGCTGCTCGTTGCCGCATCGGCGTGGCGCAGCCTGCCCGTCGCATCGACGATCACGACCAAGTCCAACGCCGACTTATCATAGGTGTCTGGAGTGAGATTCGAGGCGATGTACTCGCTGTTCTGATCTACGACGAAGTCATAGGTGTCATCCCAGACCGCCCAGTCAGAAACACGGACCGCGAGATGATCGATCTCGCGCTGCAGGGATTGAAGACCGCGCTCGATATCCTCCCTTGCTTCTTCTTCTTCGAGAGACTGAAACGACGGATAGACGATGGTCTGATGAACGACGTAGACGGCGGCTGTGTATGCTCCAAAAACGACAGCAAGCGCTAAGATCGTTTTTGGGCGCAGTTTCATGAAATTGCCGACCTGCTCGTAATGCTACTCAAAGCGAGTATAGCGTACTGTATTTCTCTGTCAGGTAGGCAATATACGGTGCGATGCTCAATTCTGCACCAGTTGCTTTCGCAATGAGCGGCAAGGGGTCGATCGTTCGGCCGTAGCGGTAGACGTTGTCGGTCAGCCAGGTGAGCAGGGTCGCAAACTGCCCTTCGGCCATCTGGGCCGTAATCTCTGGATGGGCTTTCTGGGCCGCCTGGAAGATCTGGGCGCTCATGATGTTGCCCAACGTGTAGCCTTGGAACTCCCCGCCAATCTGACCGGCGTACCAGTGAACATCCTGCAGTACGCCTTCCACGTGCGTCTCTGGTGCGACGCCGAGCGACGCCTTGTAATCGTCACTCCAACGAGCCGGTAGATCGTCGACCGACAGTCGGCCTTCGAGTAAGTCGAGTTCGATCTCGAAGCGAATCATGACGTGCAAGTTGTAGGTCAGCTCATCGGCCTCGGTTCTGATCAGCGAGGCCCGTACGTCATTTACCGCCCGGTGAAAGGCTTGGGCTGTGACCCCAGCCAACTGCTCCGGAAAAGCCGCTTGAATCTTGGGAAAAAAGTGGCGCCAGAAGGGTAGACTCCGCCCGCCGATGTTCTCCCAGAGCCGCGACTGGGACTCGTGGACACCCGCCGACGTCCCCCGCGCGCGCGGGCGGCGGCCGAGGGCGAGATCAACCCCTTGTTCGTACAGAGCGTGCCCCGTCTCGTGTATCGTCCCGAAGAGCGCATCGGTCACGTCGTCTTCGTAAGCACGAGTCGTGATTCGGATGTCCCCGGGGCTGAAACGAACCATGAACGGGTGCACGGTCTCATCCTGCCGGCCTCGCTTGAAGTCGTAGCCCAGTGATGCAGCCACTTGCTCCCCGAACTTGAACTGCTCTTCTTTGGGGTAGTGATGGTGCAGGAACGCCGTTTCCGGTCGCTCAGCCGAAGTCACGACCTTTACAAGTGGAACAAGTTCTTCTTTGAGCTGGCTAAACCACTTGCGAACGAGCTCTGCCGTCATCCCTTCGTCGCTTTCGGCGATGAATGGGTCGGCCGGGGACACAGCCCCGGGAAAGAACTGCGCGTACTGTTGGCTGAACTCGAGTGTTCTGGCCAAATGGTCTCGCACAACGGTGAAGGAGTTTTCTGCGCGGGCTTTCTGCCAGACTTCGTAAGTCTCAGCTTTGTGCTGCTCGAACTTTGCCACGAAGTCTGCCGGTACTCTGGTCGACCGGTCAAAGTCCCGCTGAGCGACCCGAATCATCGAGGCTTCAACCGAATCGGAACCAAACTGGTCGCGCACTGGATCGAGGCGTTCGAGTAGCTCGCCAAGTTCGGGGTCAACCGAGCGCTCGTGGGCGATTCGGCTGAGTGTTGCGACCTGTCGTCCACGCCAGCTCGCCCCTTCGGTTGGCATCTTTGTGGCGTGGTCCCAATAGAGTATCTCGGTGGCGCGGCGAAGGTCGGTCAGCTCCTCGAGCCTGCTCGAAAGCGAAGCATAGTCAGTAGGGCCAGCGTGTGAAATCGTCATGCGTCCTCGTACTTTAGCATTCTGTTGTGGGTTATCCGATGAGAGGTCGAAGCTACGCCACTCTCAAATCAGACGTTGTCGGAGTCGCCATCCGCCGGTTCGACCGTACACAACAGTGGGTATTCGGCTTCCGCTGCCTTCTGAATGACTTGTGCAGCTTTGGTTTCTGCAATCTCATATGGGTACAGGCCCGCGATTGCGGCGCCTTCGTTGTGTACCTTGAGCATGAGCTGAGTTGCTTCCGCTTCGCTCTTGCGAAAAACGGCACGAAGAATCGCGACCACAAACTCCATTGTCGTGAAGTCATCATTGTGGAGAAGGACTTTGAACAATCGAGGGCGACGAAGCTTGGTGCCCTCCTTTTTCTCGGTAACGACGAGACCGTCGTAACCTTTTTTCCTACCATCGCTCATTTTCGCTCCTCGTTCTGGTTGAGAAGCTATGAACCCAAGCTCTGATTGTCAAACAAGAAATCAAGGCCCGGCAGTCATATGGCGTTTTTCGGAGGGTGGAAAATTAGGACTGTGGACGGGCTTTCCGCGTGCCACCGCGTTGTTGGGCATCTCGCTCGTCGCCCGGGTTTAGATCGGGTGTTGGAAGATCTTCGAGACGCTCCTCCACAGGCCGGGTTGGCGTGGCCTCTCCGGTCCCCTCTGGGATCTTGGTCGCTTCTTGTTCCTCGAAGTCTGGGAGCGCTGGGGCAGGCAACTCTTCCAGGTGGTCCACCGATTGTTGTGTCTCTGTTTTGCAACCCACCCACATCGACACCGAGAGGGTAAGCAGAAGCACCGTGACACACCTTACGAACTTGGATCTCGAACTCATTTTCAAATCAACGTGCAGACTTAGAAGGTTTGTTGTAGCAGGCCTAGCGGGGCTCGTCAGATTTTTGATGGCGTTTTCTGTGTCGGTGAGTAAGCTGAACCATAATGAGCAAAGACAAAGAAAAAGGCCTTTCGGTGCTCTCGGCGTCGGTCTGGCCACTCGAAAGCAAGACTCCCAATATATTCTCTTTTACCGAAGTGCTGGGCTCGAAAGAGACCTCAGCGACCTCGCAGGAGTCTGATGAAGATCTGGGCGAGGTACTGTCAGCCGAGCCGGCTGTCGATCTCGATTGGGACTAGGAGCCTGTCGCGCATAGCGCTCCAGGCTCCGCCATTGGCTTTTAGCGA
>CAZDBH010000487.1:0-6248 GCA_964503485.1 uncultured Bradymonadales bacterium
AATACGAGATGAAGAAGATGCTCAACAGCTCCAGGGGGCGCCTCCCTCGCGCAAGAACTGCCACTACCGCCACCGAGAAGAAAAAATCCACCGGCAGAATGTACAGAAGGATGTCGCGGTCGAATTGGATAAGAAAGGATATGACCGCTTCGTAGCGGGAGTTCCCCATGTCACTCCCCATGCCAACTAATCATTGCGAGGTACTGCCCACTCTTTGCGGTACATCTCGCTGATATTCAAGAAGTTGATCGTAAAGTGCGCCACCACTGCAGCAAGAACGTCACCCGTATATTCGACCAGCCAGCCGAATGCAAATCCCATGACGGTAGCCGCGATCACAAGCGGCAGAAAACGCTTTGCTGTGTCCAACATTTGTTTCGGCGAACCGGGGCCGATACCGTGAACGAGCCCGAAAACGATACTCGAGCCGATGAGACCGATCTTGGGAAGCAACAACCCGCGAAAGAGTAGCTCTTCACCAAAGCTGCTCGCGGCCGCCAAAATGAGGGCGTCACTTCTGGTTACGTTCCCCATCACGCCTTTGAGCGTGCGTGTGAGGGCCCGCGACCACTCGAAATAGCGGTCCAGGATTCGCGAGATGACAACTACGCCGAGCCCGAGCGCGGCACCCAGCAACATGCTCAGACCTGGGTCAGTCGACTTGTCGGGGAAGGGTATAGCTACGTTGAGATCGAAGGCCAGCGACCCGATCAGGGCAGCGATTCCACCCAGTAGAGAATAGAAGATGATGACCGCCCCGGCCGGCATCTTCCCCTGCCTGGGCGACTCAGGTTCAACCATAGGCCGTTCAGGTCCTGCGCCGACGGAGTGCGATCAATCCCAGCCCTGCCAAGAGCCACAGGCTCGAAGTGGACGACCCTGCGGGTGACGCCGAGCAGATACCACTGCTGCTGTCATCGTCATCGTCGCTACCACTAGAGGACTCCTCGCGGTCTCGATCGTCCCCATCGACATCGCCCGGATCGAAATCGGGCCGGTTGTCGGGATTATCCGGGTTGTCGGGATTGTCGGGATTGTCCGGGTTGTCGGGATTGTCTGGGTTGTCGGGATTGTCTGGGTTGGTCGACCCAGTTTCACTGACACATGCGCCCCCGCCGCCTTCCAGTGGAGTACACTCGAAGCCGTCGGGACAGGTACTGGTGCACAATTCAGTGCATACGTTGTCGCCCGCCAGGCAGAGCAGACTCTCACAGTCGAAAATACTCTCACAGGTTCCACCCAGTGGCACGCTACCCGAAGGCAAACAGACGTCGGCCGCGTCGAAGGGGAAACAACGGAATCCATCGGCGCAGTCGTCAACGCCAGCCCTAAAGGTACACTCGGCGCCGCAGCGGTAATCGTCTTCGGCCTCGCTGTAGGGCACGCACAGGGCATTCTGACACTCGGTGATGGAGTCACAGGGCGTTCCGGGGACGCCATCGCCGCCTGGAACGCAGAAGTTGACGTTCTCATCGTCGGTCGGCCAACAGCTGCCGTTTGCTGGGCAAGGCTCCGGTTCGTTCGGATTGCACAACTGAGAGCAGACGTTGCTGGTGTCGGTGATAGGCAAACATAGTGTGCCCTCACACTCGAGGTCGTCATCGCAGTCAGCCCCAAATGGTGTGTCGCCACCAGGGATGCAGACGTGAACGTCGTCGTCTTCGGTTGGTAAGCAGGCAGCATCGTTGGGGCAGGAGCCAGTGACGTCTGGCCGACATTCCTGACTACAGATGCCCTCGTCTCCACCGATGCCCATACAGATCGAGCTGACACACTCGAGGCCACTGTCGCACGAGTCGCCGAGCAGGCCTTCGCCTTCGGGTCCGCACACGGCGCCAAACTCATCACCGAAGTCGACGCAGTTGAAGCCAGTCGGACAGGAACTCCCGCCCACTGTACACGCCTCTGAACAGATATTGCTGTCGCCGACTGGATTGGGCACGCACAGACCGCTGGAGCAATCAGCCTCGCTAGTACAGGTAGCGCCGATTGCGGCACCGTCAGGGGCACCGTCGATTCGGCATTGGCCGTCGCTCTGGCAGGTCGACCGACCCCAGATTAGCGGGTTTCCGCGCGAGTCGTTTTCGTTGCTTTCGATAGTCGGGCACTGCGAATTGCTCGAACAGCGAAAGGTCGACGATGGGTACAAATAACAGACACCGTTTCGATCGTCGTCATGCAATGGCCGTTGGCTCGTGTCGCCGGGTGGCGTTGCGAAATACATGGTCGCCGCAGCCACAGGTGTGTGCTGCAGGCCCAAGAGGTGTCCAACTTCGTGGGTTGCTACACTCTGGAGGTCCATCGAACGGGCGTGGCCATTGGTCGCCCACTGCGAGTAGGCATTGATCGCGATGTCAGCTCCCCGAATGTACCAACCCTGCGAGTCGCCGCGGAACTCCGTATAGGTGACTCCCACCGCACCCCCGGTCGAGCTGCGAAAGCCGCTGGTCGTGTAGACCACACGGTTTCGGCCATCGCCTTCAGCGCGAGCACTGCCGCTCGTCTCACCATCGAAGGTGAACTCGATGTCGGCGCAGGTTGCGTCTTCCCAAGCCTGGAAAGAGGCGTGTAGGGCCGCCTCGTCACTGTCGCCATCGACCGCCGGGAAGTCCGTTTGAATCTCGTAATGAACCGGTATCGACCGCCAGGTCAGCGAGTTTCGACCGTCGAAACTCAGTGTATTGAAAGCAAAAGCCGAACTCGACACCAGTAGGAGAGCGAGCGTGATTGAAGCGTATGACAGGTGTTTCATTCAGCACCTCCAACGACCTGAATCCGCTCGACCAACTCGGTGAGTGTGACGCCGTTCAAGGGCGTTGTCGGCTGTTGGATCGTGATGGCTGTGCCGGCTATCTCACGAGCGGCGACTGGAACCGTCGCCCCTCGAAAGACGCGCTCGACCGACTCGGTGTCTGCCTCGATTCGGTATTTGCCCTGCTCCATGCCCAGGACGTAGAAGAACTCGCCTTGGGTCAGGAAGAGAACGGCTCGCTCTCCAGTTTCGAGATGAGCGTTTCCGGCCACGTAGACCCCGTAGTCCCCCGTGAAGCCACCATCCTGTTGAATGACACCAAAGCGGGGAAGACCTTGGGCCTCAGGACCTTGGTGAAGGACCTCGGCCACAGTGAACGCGGTGTACGTATGGGTGAGGGAGTTGACCTCGTCTCGCGAAACCCACTGCTCGCCGATATCAGCCACGACAACGAAGTCTGAATTGGCCGTGAGTTCCTCGATTGTCATCTGAAGGAGGACAGTGCTCTGGCTTGTCTGCGGGCCGAAAATGACCACAGAGACGGCCAGGGCGGCGACGATTACAGCGCCCTTACAACGGTTCATTGCTTACTCCATTACTCCACTGGCGCCCGTCTTTAGCAAACTCGACAGGCATGTCAAACGTTCTCACTCGATCTCTTCGATTATCTCTTCGCTGGACTCGGTGATTGGCTCGTTCCACCAAACGATCGGCCCGAAACCTTGTTCTAGGGTGACGAGTTCTTCGTCGAAATCGCCGTCAAGGTCTACAAATACAGGCGAGGAGCCCGCCGTGTGCCATGGTGGCGCCGCCTCGGCGACGTAGCCTTCTTCTTCCGGCGAGAGCAGGCGCAGGCCACCGACGGCATCGCCGACCGCGATCTCGTAGCGGCCGTCCCCGTTCAGATCACCAGACGCAACCGACGATCCCGGACTCGGATCGATCAGATCCCAGCTTCCGTCTGTCGACAAGTCGAACATGGCGTAGACACCGCTTTCGGTCGTCACGACCATGTCAGTGACGCCGTCGGCGTCGAGGTCACCGCCAGCCACGGCAGTGGGCACCAGCTCGCCGAGGGGGATGACGTCCAGCTCCGTCAGTTGGCCGTAGTCATCGCCGTAGATAGCGGCGCCGTCCTCCTGGACCACGATGACTTCATCCCAGTCGTCCCCGTTCAGATCCGTGACGAACAACGCGGAGGAGGTGCGCACCAGTCGGCCGTAACCCGCTCTTTCGCACAGCGGTCCGAAACTGACTCTGAAAATCTCACCATCGTCGAACCGAGCTAAAACGACCCCTTCTAGGTAGCTTCGTCTCATGAAGACGAGTTCAACCGGTTCCCGATCCAGTTCGACTTCGACGGCTGGGTCGAAAGCGACAGTGAACTTGCTAGGGAAACACTCGAGCGTCGTGCCGCCGGGACCTCCCAACACGTCACCGTATCCATCGCCGGTCAGGTCGCCCACCACCGAGTACACCCAATCCGATCGGGTCGGTAAGAAGGCCGCATCACCGTCGTACCCGCCACCGCCTCGGTACTGGATGTTGGCGCGCGAACCGTCGACCGCCGCATCGAAGACGATCAGATCCTTGCCGCCATCGTATGTGTTGTCTCGTGCCTCGAGCGCCGATCCACCTTCGGTGAAGAGGCCTTCTGGTCCGCCAACCTCGCCACTAGACGACACGGGCAATGACACGACGTAGAGCCGGTCAGCGGTCAAAAAGTTCAGTTCATCGACTCCGTCTCCGTCTAAGTCACCCCACTCTGGCGGATTGAGGACCGCTCCGGTCATTCGCCACCCAAGATGACTCATTTGTCCGCGCGCTTCCTCGAAAAGGCCGACGCCGCCGACGGGCAGGTATCCCATCACTTCTACAACCCCATCATCGTTCACATCGATCAAGCCGGTCGTCGCAAAGTCGGGATACATCGGCAGGGGGATCGTATGGTCCAAACGCCACCGATCGCCGTTGTGAACGAAGTACGCCACCTCGGTCTCGCCCGCGGCAGCGAGCGTTGTCCCCGCATCCGTTATCTGGGCAGTTAGGTTGTCCAGCCCTTCGGCGTCCTCGATGAGTTCGAATGGGAAGAACGTGCCCGTTTCGACACCCGTCGCAACACCCACCGCACCATCGAAACTCAGCAGGGCGTCCAACACACCGTCACTGTCCACGTCAGCAAACTCGATTCGGTTGGGAAGGCCCAAGGAGATGCTCTCGACGGGACCGGCGAACTCGCCACCGCGAACAGGGTAGTGAACCCAGCCGTGACCATGCACGTCGATCAATAGAAGCTCATCGTCGCCGTCGGGCTCGACGTCAAACGATGCGATGAATCGGATATCGTCCGATGAATCGGCCAATGTCACCTGTTCATCCACGCGGGCACGATTGTTCGACACTGAGGAAAGGGAGACCCTGACCTCGCCGTCCTCTGTGAGGAAGGCAACGTCATCGATATCATCGTCATCGTACCGGCCGACGATCACCTGGTGAACGCCTATCGAGCTCAAGACGGTTACCTCTTGGTCGTTATCATCGTGCACCACGAGCCCATCGGACGAAGCGGCCACGACGCCGTCGTCACCATCGCCATCGAGGTCGCCGAGAGCAAAGTCGGTTGATTCGAATTCCAGTGCCAGGTGTCGAGCCGACCCAAAGGCTTGGGCGTTCTCACGAAACACAAAGAAGCCATTCGACAGGGTGGCAGCGCGCCCGTTCGTCAGAGTGACCGAGATCGCTTGAGGACCGAAATGAGCGCTCAGATCCGGAGCCGTGAACTGCAGCCGTCGGTCGTCGTAAACGACGACATCGGTGGGCGGAAGCCCCCCCACTCGTACCGTTGCCCCCTCCTGGAAGCCGACTCCCTCGAGGGTGATGCGGACGTCCGGTTGGGCTGGAACCCGATCTGGAAATGCCCGTGCAATTGCGAACGTGGCTTCGCTGATCTGGAGGGTAGCCGGGGTCGTGCTCGTTAGCATTCCATCGCTGGCGCCGAAGAGAAGTCGGATGGGGCTCTGACCTGCAGAACCGGCCGGCGGGATCCACTCAAAGACACCCCATTCCGTGTCGAATACGGCGCCCTCGGGTAGCGGATCAACCGAATAGGTGACCAAGTCGAGATCGGGGTCGTGCGCCGCGAGCACGATTCGAATCCGATCACCTTCCTCGCTCTGCACTGCCCCAACTGGCGCGAGCACAGGCGCCCTGTTACTGCCGTTCCCGTCGAGGACACCGCCCGGTGGAGGGAGGACCGGCCGTTCGATACACCCGGTAAACAGGAGCAGGGCCAGCAGTTGACATGTGAGTGTTAACGATCTCATCAGCTTCTTCGGGCAGATGCAAACCTCGGGCCGTTCTTGCCGTGCGTAAAACGCACACTTCCGAGAGCGTGTCAGAATCGGCGGTGGCGATCCAGTCATTCAGGGAACAGGGAACAGGGAACAGGAAACAGGAAACAGGAAACAGGAAACAGGAAACAGGAAAGTCTAGGACT
>CAZDBH010000488.1:0-6218 GCA_964503485.1 uncultured Bradymonadales bacterium
CTAAAAGCTAACGGCTGGAGTCCGGGGCGTTATACGCGACGGGCTCCTAGCGAGCAACCCTCTTCCGCGCCGGAGCCGCTTTCCGTCGAAGGCATCCTTCATGTGAACACCTCGTCTCCTTGGCCCCTATCATCGAATCCGCCAGGGCGGGGGATCTTCGATTTGCTGGTTTCCGAAGCAACCCAGCGGGTTGGAATCGAGGCGGTTTTCGACTCTGTACCAGCAGAGCGCTCCCTTAGGAACGTTAGCGCGGGGCTGGCTGATGCCGACGGACCACGGATACGCGAGTTGGACTCGATGTACCCGAACCTCATCCGGGTCCCCGAAACACTCCTCGACTTCGAGTTTGTGGCCTTCTCGCGAGACGCCACGATAACAACCGCCGCTTGGAGCGATCTGTGGCCCTACGAGGTTGCTGTCCCGAGAGGATGGAAGATTCTCGAGATCAATCTGGAAAACTCGGCCAGATTGACCACGACGAGAACAGTCTCCGACTCCTTCTCGATTCTGGATGCCGGTCGGGTGGACGTGGTTGTCTGCGAACGACGAATCGGCGAGTCCTTGCTGCAGGGCATGGACTTGCAGGGCGTGCACGTCCTCGAACCGCCCCTCGACGCGCGGGAGATGTTCCTCTTTCTGAACGAACGCCACGTCCACTTGGCAGAACCGCTTGCTGCAGCCATTCGCGACATGAAAGCCGACGGGACCTACAACGCGTTGGTATCGAGCTTCGACGACTCGCTCGAGGACGACGAATGAAGGATACACCCTCCTTTATCGGCTCGAGGAAACCGCTGGCGAAGCGCCTGCTGGTCTTTATCCTGTTGGTGAGTTCGTGCGTCACCTTGCTGGCGACCGCCCTTCAGCTATACGTCGACTTCCGGCGTGATCGAAACGCTGCCCATGAGAGTATCGCCCAAATCGAGACCTCTCGCCTGCATACGGTCGAGGACGTTCTGTGATCTGCCGACTTGGTCACAGCGCAAGTGTTGTTGGACGACATGCTGGGAGCCCCCTTCATCGAAGAAGTGACACTCGAGACTGCAGAGGGCGAAATCCTCACAGCGGGAAACCGGACATCCGAACGTGCCGAGGAACACTCGTGGATCATATCGCGGGCCCATCGAGGACAGGAAGTTCGTCTCGGGGAGTTAAGTGTCGTTTGTGGTCTCGATGTCGTGTACGAGCGTCTTCGGTCTCGCGTCTCCCTGATCTTGATCGCACAAGCCGCTAAGACATTCCTCGTCTCGATTTTCATTCTCTTCTTTGTCTACATCTTGGTAACACGACCCATTCAGTTGCTTGCCAAAGAGGTAGCGAGCAGTGCGCTGGATACACCTCGCAAGCCCATAGAGATCGCGCGCCCCGGTCGTGGCAAGACCGTGGATGAAATCGACCAGTTGATCGACACGTACAACAAACGATCCGCAATGTTGGCCGAGCGTTATGGTTCACTCGTAACCGAGCGCGAACTCCTCAGCAGTGAAGTTGCGTCCCGGGGCGAGCAAATCTCGGGAGTCGTCGAGAGTCTGCGCGATGAGATAACTCAACGAATGGAGACGGAAGAGGCTGTGGCCACCAAGTCGGCCCAGCTCAACGCCGTAATCGAGCAGTTCCCCGGTGTCTTGTGGACTGTCGATCAGACGCTCCGTTTCACGTCGATACTCGGAAGTGAGACGAGCCCGCTCGACCTGAATCCCAACAAGTGGATCGGTCGCGCGCTGGCTGAGCATCCCAGTCTCGGCAAACCCGAAGTCGGCCTGGTCGCGGCACATCGCACCGCGCTCTCTGGAGACCGGACTCGCCTTGAACTCGAGCTCGATGGTCACGCTTTCGAAGTCATCGTCGAGGCGATCGACTCCTCCGAGCCGATCGGCTGCCTGAGTGTACTGATGGACGTCACCGCTCGACAGGTTATGGAGAGGGAACGAGAAGAGGGGCGCCTACGGGAGGCCCAACGAATGGAAAGCCTCGGTCTGTTGGCCGGTGGAATTGCTCATGACTTCAACAACTTGCTCACCGGAGTGCTCGGCAATGCCCTTCTTCTCAAGGAGGAGATAGCAGGCAGCGACCATCTCGAATCGACGGTCGACAACATCGCTGCAGCAGCCCAACGGGCCGCTGAACTGACCCGCCAGATGCTGGCCTACTCGGGGAAAGGCCAATACGTCGTCGAAGCGATCGATATTGCCAAACTGACCAAAGAGATGATCGCGTTGGTAACAGCCTCCGCATCAAAGAGAGTGGTCTTCGAACTCGAAGCGGAAGGTGGCCCCTTGGTGGCGAAAGCAGACGGCACTCAGCTCCGTCAGGTTATTCTCAATCTGCTGACCAACGGCGCAGACGCGATTGGAGATGAGGCCGGTGGAGTGTCCGTCCACCTGTCGCGACGCCAACTGCACAGTGAGGAACTGGATGACCTCCTTCTCGTTCTCAAAGACGAGAAGAAAGAATACCTCGTCATCGAGGTCCAGGACTCAGGTCGTGGAATGACCGATGAGACGCGCCTGCGGATGTTCGATCCCTACTTTTCGACAAAGCGAACAGGTCATGGCCTGGGTCTCGCCGCAGTTCTCGGGATCGTCCGATCGCATGCGGGATCGATACGGGTTCAAAGCAAGCCCTCCATGGGAACCAGGGTCACTGTGTTCATACCCGCCTCATTGTTGACTGCTTCTTCAGAGGTCAGCCTGCTCGAGTTGGCCGACTCGTCTCCGATAACGAGTCAAACGGTCTTGGTCGTCGACGATGAGCAAATGGTCTTGACCGTCGCTCGCTCCATTCTCGAGCGAAGTGGTTTTACAGTCCTCGAGGCAAGCGATGGAACCATAGGGATCGCCACCTTCAAGGCTCGCAAAGATGAAATTCGGGCGGTGGTCTTGGATCTCGTGCTCCCAGATATGAATGGCCAGGACGTGCTGAAGGAGTTGCGCGCAATCAGACCCGCCCTTCCAGTCCTTTTGGTTAGCGGTTTCGCCGACTTGGGTATGAGGCGCAGCAGCATGGGTGATCACACCGACTTCCTCCAGAAGCCCTACAGCCCCAGGAACTTCATCGACGCCCTCAACGCCATCATCGCAGAGCGCTGAGTGGACTCGACTTCGGACAGTGCTTTCCCGTTCCTTGACGGGCGTCGCAACCACAGAGTACCTCGGAACCAGTAGGGCGCGTGGGGAGATTTGAAATGAGATGGACAGACGAAGCCAAGAAGAGACTCAAGAAGGCACCATTCTTCATCAGACCGTTCATCAAGCGACGGGCTGAACAAGCAGCGGAGAAGCGGGGTGATGCGGAGGTGACCTCCGAGCTCCTAGACCAAATCAAGTCGAAGGAGCATCGACCCTGACAGCTGGCCAATCTAGAGGCAGACCCCAATGACCTCGCTCGCGCCCTCGCCGGCCGCGTTCAGGGCTCCGAGAAGTCGAACCGCACACTCAGAATCGGCAGGGCACTGCCACTCAGCATCACCGACCCGGCACAATTGAGCGCATGAAGGGGATGCTGCACCCTGATTCAGGAAGATGCAAAGGTGCCCGCTGCGACAATCATGTCCGCCGCCCTCTTCGATCGTGCAGTAGTCGCCGTGATTCTGTGATTGTTCTCCCTGGACGCAGGCTCCGATGCCCGCATCGTCACCGTTGTGATCGATACCGATCCCAACCAGGTTGCAGAGTTCGTCGCACTGGTCTTGACGAAACGGATCACAGTCACCTCTGCACAGCCCCATATCTTCCCGGATCAGACGATTGTTACACAGCCGGGGTGCCCCGCACACATCGGGTTCCGACGAAGAGCAAAGCCGGTTGCACGTGGTGACGCCATCCACCCCCTCTAGGCAATAGCTATCGGGAGAACAGCTGCCGAAATAGAGTTCCCCCATTTCGCAGGCTTCTCCATCCCGGTGTAATGGCGGCTCGCTCAGAGGGGTGCAGACACTGAGCATCGCCCCGCTCTCGTCGAATGAGACAACGACGCAGCGTTCGTCGTCGCCGCAGCCGGTTTGATGAACGGCATCGCACTGGTCTAGGCACACTGAATCGTCATTTTCGTTGCCCGATTCGAGACAGTGTTGGGCGCTGTCGCAGTCCTCTTCGGATCGGCAGATCAACCGACAGAGGGCGATGTCGCCAACTCCGGCACAAGCGTACCCGTCGCGACAGCAGTCGTTTTCTTCATCACACAGCGAATCCGCTTCGACGAGCACCGAACATCGGCCACTGGACGTATCCGAAAAATCTGGATCGCCTCGGTCGTCGTCATTGTTGGAAACACGGTCGAAGTCCAACGCCAAGTCGACCTCGGCTGCACTGTCACGCGTGTTGAGGTGATCGGTATCCTGCTCGAAGGTTCCCTCCGATTCACCGCGATCCCCCTCGCGGGAGGAACGGCCACCATCGTCGGGAACGGGACACCCAGAAGTCGTCAAACATAGGCCCAGAGTCACCATCAGACGAAATAGGTTTCGTGTTCTACAATCCAGTTTCACAGGCTCCTTCCAATTCTCAGTTCAGTTTCCATCTCAGAAGCAACGACTTAGCAAAGGCCATGCCGGTCTGAATGCGCACGGTCCGGGCCTGGGTCGTTTACGGATGGACCGGCACGGCCGCCGGCCAATCGAAGGCAAGGCGCCCTTTCGGGTGTGATTTGGATGCAGAGCTCGTCACCGCAGTGCACCTGAGGGGGCCCGGCTCAGGGGTCAAATGCGAGACGCGAGCTGTTGCCGGAGACAACAAATGTTGTCGCAGCGGTCCGATTACGTGGCGTTTCTGAACCGCAGAACAGCGCAAATTTTCCTGAGGAATAGACCGGATCGTGTTCCAGTCCGACTGGAAAGATACAAACAGGTTGAAAAAGGGCACGAATTTGAGTTACACTCCGAAAATCCCTTCCCCTGTGTGTGTGCACAGGCCCAAAATGTGTCGTATAAACTAAATTGGTTGGACGAATTGTATGGTGAGGACCCTCATGCCCCAGACCCGACTCGCAACTCTTCTCGTTATCGGCCTTATAGCCTGTCTTGCCCCCGCTTGTGGCGCCGATAGTGACATCGCCGGACCCTACACTCCGGCGTTTTCAGACAACAATAGCGAGACGAGCCAGGATGTTGATAACACCGGGCCGGCAGATAGTGCGAATCCCAGTAACGACGGAACTGGTAGCGTCGATGACCCCAATCAAACCGACGATCCCAATCAAACCGACGACCCAACCGACGATCCGTGCGACGATCCAGCCGGTTGTGATCCTGTAGACACACCAGTCGATGGAGAAGGATCTCCGACCGAAGACGCCGACGGCGACACAATTCTGGATCGAGACGAGAGCAACTGCGCCCGAGATAGCGATTTCGATGGAACGCCCGATTGCGAAGATCCCGACAGCGACAACGATTTGATTCCCGACAGCGTCGAGGCCGGCGACGATCAACTCCTGACCGTTCCGGTCGATACAGATGACGACGGAGTGCCCGACTTTCGCGACCTGGACGCGGATCAGGACGGAATCGACGATATCGTCGAGGGCATGGCTGATCCGGATGGCGACGGGCTGGGGAACTGGTTAGACACCGATTCAGACGGCGACAACATCCGGGACAACATCGAGACTGTCACCGACTCCGACGAAGACGGAATTCCGGACTACCTCGACATCGATAGCGACAATGACACAATCGCCGACTGGTACGAAGCTTTCGGTGACGTAGATGAAGACGACATCCCAGATCGTTTTGACGACGATTCCGATGGCGACGGAATCCTCGACTCGGTGGAAGCCGGCGACGCCAACTTGGACACCGCTCCCGTGGATACAGACGGCGACCGAATACCTGACTTTCATGACCTTGATTCGGACGGCGACGGCATCTCCGACGCCCAAGAAACGGGCTGTCCAGGAGCCAGCGACCGGTTGAGCGCCGATTCCGATGAAGACGGCTACGAGGACTTGGCTGAAATCGCGGTCGGTTCCGATCCGTGCAACAGCCTTTGGGACGTCTACGACGAAGTCGAGTTCTTCTTCATCCTTCCCGAAGGAGAGGAAGAGAGTGCTCCACTTGAGTTCTCGACCGATGTTCAACAGGCCGATGTTCACTTCAACATGGATACGACCGGGTCGATGGGCTCCGAGATCAGCAACCTTCGCTCCGGTATCGTGAACACGATCATCCCGGGAGTGAACGCTCTGGTGACGAACGTCGCGTTCGGTGTCTCGAGCTACCG
>CAZDBH010000489.1:0-6189 GCA_964503485.1 uncultured Bradymonadales bacterium
CATGGCCGATGAAGCTCAAGCAGAGGCGCTGGCCGCCCAAGTGGAGAGTGAGCTTGCCATCCCTGCCGAACTCCACGCGGAGCTCGTCGATTTCCCGTCCGGCCAACTGAGACTCAGTAGCGATGGCTACGACGTCGAGATATCAACCCAGGACCTCATTTGGGTCACCTCTCAACCGGGGGAGACGTTCGAGGTGTCAGGGGATTCCTTCAGCACCAATCCCGAACCGGGAGACGGGACACCCAGAACATACGTGGGTTCCTTGATCTTCACCGTCGACAAGCACGGTACTCTTGCGCTCGTAAACGAGTTGCCTGCGGAGCGCTTGCTCGAGGGCATTCTTCCGGTTGAGATTTACGCTTCGGCCCCCCTCGAAGCCCTGAAAGCCCAAGCGGTGGCGGCGCGGGGAGAGCTTTTGGCCGACCTGGGCACCCGCTACCTGGCGGACCCGTATATGACCTGTGCCGATCAGCGTTGTCAGGTCTACCGGGGTGTTGGAACAGAGCACAGCCGCACGTCTCAAGCAGTTGCTGACACCCGAGGGGTCGTACTCTTGAACCAGGACCATATCGCTCGTGCGGTCTACAGTGCGAGCTGTGGTGGCTCGTTGGGGGACTACGCATCGACCTGGGGCGGTGAACAAGTCCCATATCTGGTGGCGCATATCGACATGTTCCACCCACCAGAGGCGTTCGCGTCTGGACTCGACACGTCGAATGTAGAGGACTTCCTCAACTCGTCGCCCGCCACCTTCGACAACATCGAGAACTACAACGCCCAGCGGCTGTTCCGTTGGGATGTGTCCAAGTCCCAGACTGAGTTGACGTCCGACGTGAACGAACGTCACGCTGTGGGAACGGTCAGCGCCCTCAATATTCAAGCCAGAGATGAATCAGGGCGAGTTGTGCGCCTCGAGATCGTCGGGAGCGATGCCACCGTTGTCGTAGAGAGAGAGCTTCCGATTCGACGTGCCCTCGGTGGGCTCAGAAGTGCTCTCTTTGTACTCGACACCCAGAGGAACCGCGCTGGTGAACTCACTGGCGTGTCCTTTCGAGGGGCGGGTTACGGGCACGGCGTCGGATTGTGCCAGATCGGCTCCATCGGCGCCGCCGAGAGCGGCCTTGACTACGCCCAAATCCTCTCACACTATTACAGCGGCACACGCGTAGAATCCCTCTGGGACTAGCTTTGGAGGCCCTTTGGCCGACAGCAAGACAGTCAAGTTGAGCCTCGACAGGATCGAAGGCGAAACGGCGGTACTGGTCGACGAATCCAGACAGTTCGCAATACCCAGAGATTGGCTGCCCGAGGCTGCGGTAGAAGGCTCGTCACTCGACCTGGAACTTCGCATCAACCGCGAGGCTTCTGACGAACTTGCTAGACGCATCGGTGAACTGCAGGCGGCACGCCCTGGCGGTTCACGAGAGGACCCATGACCGAGGGCACGCGCGGTTCCTATGCTCTCCGATGCGCAGTCGTCGATGTCGGCCGCCGCCTCCACTCGCAGGGGTTGATTTCGGGTTCGGACGGGAACATCTCAGTACGATTCGGGGACAAGATACTCGTTACACCATCGGGCCTTCCGAAGGACGCCCTGCGCCCCGCCGACTTGGTCATCGTAGACCTCGAAGGCCGACCGTTCGGGCGTGGTAAGCCGAGCTCAGAACTCCGCATGCACCTGGCCCTGTATCGGCTGAGGCCAGATATCAGCGCAGCGGTCCACGCTCATCCGCCCTGGGTCATTGCTGGTTCACTGCAGCCCGGCTTCCGGTTTGATTTCACACCCGAGGGCATTGTGGCTCTCGAAGGCATTCACCAGGTTGGTTACGCACGCCCGGGTACGTCGCGCGTGGCGGCGTTACTCGAGCCCGTTCTGCCATTGGGAAAGAGCTTCATCCTGACGCGTCATGGCTCATTGACTCTGGGAAAGAACCCAGAAGAGGCTTTCCGGCGCCTGGAAAATCTCGAACACAATGCGAAGATCGCCATGATCGCCCTCTCAGCCGGGTCGTTGACCCCGCTCCAGGAGTCGGAGGTAGCCGTCCTAACCAAGCGTGGCTATGCCTCTGAGAAAACGTCTGGTCCTTCTAGCAGCGTTCGGGGTCAGAGTACGGTCAGGATTAGTGATGAAGAGTCACTCGTGGACCAACTGGTCTCGGGAAGTTACTCAGAGAGCACCAAACGGTAGGCTGAGGAGGTGGCCGCCCGAGTCGAGCCAACCCACACCTGGTAGACACCAGGTTGCAGTTGAGTTGCCAACGACACGTTCTCGTTCGAGCCCGACTCCGCGTCCCAACAGATCAGTTCCCCATCCTCGCCCTTCAGCGCCAGTACAATCTCGTGTTCTGATTGCGCAACAAGCTTGAGGGACATCGCGTAGCCGACCTCGAGAACATGCTCGGGTTCTTCGGCCAGGAATCCGCCACAGGCTTCGTGGTGAGTGACCTCACCGGTGTAACCGTTCAAGTAGAGGATGCCCACACCCGGTGAGAGGCGAGCGCCGTCAAACCGTCCACCCGGTTCGTCATGTGGCGAGATGAAGGCCAGTTGGGTTCCAAACTGTCGATTCGATTCGTAGTGCATCGAGCCACCACATGCGACGCACGCGGCGAGTAATAGGCATATCGAAAGATGTCTCGAGCTGAGCATTGACTACTCCAAAGGGGCGCAAATCAGTTCAACGGAATCGATCAGGGTGCCTGATCCACCACGAATCCCAACTACGACGTATCCAGCGGGGCACATTCGCGTGTATCGCGTGCCACCGGCGCCGCCCACGCGTTGAAGGACCGTCGTCGAACTACCGACCGATCCACCCCCTCCTCCATGGAGGTCGTGGTCTCGGGCGTGTTCACCGAGTCGTTCTAGAATCTCGTCTGACCGATCAATCTCGTCGATGGTTCGACCAGCGATCCGATCTGCATCGGCCGCGTGCTCAGCCTCGTCGGCGAGTAGGGCCCGGTCCGCGACCTGTGCGAATGTGACCTCGGTCACGTTCTCTAGGTCGATATCGGCTTGCTCAGTTTGAGCAACGAGGTCTTCTGGCTGCTCTTGAATCGCCTGGAGCATGAGACGTTCTCGAACCAACTCGGCTCCTTGGAAGACGACGGCGACGAAGACCTCACGGTCTGCGTAGTCAGGGTCGAGCGGCGTGGCCGAACCGAGGGCGATCCGGTATTCGCCGTCAATCACCGCGACGTGGTGCCACTCTGACCACAGGGCCTCCCCGGAGTCGGCCTCACTGTAGAGTCGAAACTCAAATGAGAACACACCGGCCAACGGCCGAGCTTCGCCATCGATGAGCTCGCCTTCATAGGCGACCAACAGCGAGTCTTGAGCCTGGGCAGACGATAGTCCGACAGACCAAAAGACCGCGAGCAGCAGTAGGAACCTCTTCATCTCCACCTCGGGGCTAACCTCGTGCGAATCATCGTACCGATACTAATGTAATCCACGAGAAGCAATATGTGTTCCTACCACGGAAAAGCAGCTGAGCCAAACCGTATCAACTGCAGCATAGCGAAGTAGATGAGCGTTTCGGGGATGCCCTTAGAAGGTCCAGTCCAGAGTGACACCGCCGCTCGACGGGCCGAACCACGGTGCCGCGGTTGGCGTCGTGCTCGCCTGTCGAGGCTCGTCGTCGCCACCGGCCGTCAGGAGTAGTAGCGCACCGGTCACGGTGATTGCTGCGCCACTTATCAGAAACACGTTCGTTAGCAGTGCGTAGGTCTCACCTTTGTCGGCTAGCTCCAACGCCTCGTCGAAGTCGGGCGTCGTGTCGAAATCGTCCTGTGTGCTACCGGTCAAGACCCCAAAAACGGTTCCGGTCGCGAGCAGCACACCACCTAGACTGAGCGTGACGATCGGAAGTGTGTATGGCGAACCATCGCCGGTAACTACCGGTTCCCCGGTATCACCCTCGGCATCTGGTGGGGTGAGAGACTCCGTATAGAACCGTCCCGATGAGACTTGGGCAATCCGAGTAATCTCCTGACAACCGTCGCACGACGCGGCGATGACATGACGGCCTGGAGGCAAGTCATAGACAACTACCGGAGCATCGCCGTAATCCACTTCATCGACTTCGATCGCTACGTGCTCTCGGTCCGAAACCACACGCAAGACCGTTCGACCGGTGACTACCGCTGCGAGACGCAGCTCGACGATCGTCTTGTCCTCTTCGGTTTGGAATGGGTTGACCTGGTCGAGCAGGTAGTCGCCCGCGGTCGCGTCGAAGTACCAGACCTGCAGGCTGTAATCGCCGTCGGCCCCGACGATCGCGCCGCACAGAATGCGTTCCACTTCGAAAGTCGCCGCAAGTTCGGTCATGCAGTCTTCGTTCGGCTCGCCACAGCCCAGCAAGCCGAAGGCGTCCTCTGTGGACAGGTCCCGGCGATCGACCAATTCGAGGCCCGGTGCGTTCTCAACGCTGTCCCTCAATATCTCGGTGACCGTGTCGTGGTAGCCGGTCGTGCCCCGGCCACCAACACCCAACACTGCCGTCGTCTGGGCGTAGGCTGAAGCCGCCATACACAGGGCGACCAAAACCAGAAAGACGCTGAGTACGAGCTTGTTTCTAGATGTACTATTCATAGGCGACACGGGATTCCCCTGATCGTTCGATCAGCACTACCATTCGGGATACGCTAGGCACCCGTCCAAATCAAGAGGGTCGTCTACGGCTAGTCGGAGGATAGGACTGCGAACAGCGACAGCAAGGCGAGTCAGTTCAGCTTGTTGACGTACAGAGTCTGAGATGGGAAGGCGAACTCGAGGCCGGCCTCGCTGAATTTCTTGAGAATTGTCTCATTGATCAGCGCCATCTTGGCGAAGTACTCACTCGGGTCAGACACCCAGAAGATCACTTTGAGTATCAGCGCTGAATCGCCGAATTCGTCGAACCGGATGGTTGGGTCCGGCTCGAGACCACCGACCTCGTCCAAGATGTCGGCCATCAACTTCTTGGCCTCCATGAGTTTGTCGTAGGTCGTATCGTAGGTTAGGCCGAGGCTCATCGTTCGCTTTCGCTTGCGACGGCGCGAGATATTCTCGAGGGGACTGTCTGCTACGACCGCGTTCGGCAGGATGAACACCGTGTCCTCGAAAGTACGAATTCGCGTTGTTCGAACACCAATCTCCTCGACCGTTCCCGTGGAGCCTTTGACGGTGATGGTATCCCCGATCTCGAAGGGCCGATCGGCGAAAATGCTCGCGCCACCGAAGATGTTCGCGACCGTATCCTTGGCGGCCATGGCCAGGGCCAAACCACCAATACCCAGTCCTGCGATCAGACTCGTGACGTCGACCCCAGCGTTGCTAAAGGCGATCATCAGGCCCATCGCCCAGATGATGAACCGCCCACCTTTGACTGCCAGTGGTAGCAGTTGGTCGTCGAGTTTGGTCTCGGTGGCTTCGACGATCGGCGCCAGGTAATGGCGCAGCAGGTCGCCATACAGCGTTGCGGCCATGTAGACGACCAGAATCGTCAGTGTGAAATAGTAGAGGCCATGAAACAGGGGCCACTCAGCCGCGGTCGTATCGTGGTCGACCGCCAATAGGTAGAGGCCGAAGTAGAGGCCCGAAAGCAGTATCAGAATGCTTACGGGCTTCCTGATAATGCCCAAGACGAGATCATCTGCCTTGAATCGCGTCTTCTTCGTGAACCGCGGCACGATGTTCTTGAAGAAAAACGTCACGGTGCGAGAAGCCATCAGGGCCAGGAAAACAATCCCGCCATAGGCTATCCAGCGCCAAATCTCGTTCCCGAATAATTGTTCCTCAAAGACGTCCATGCTCACTCACCTTTCACACACAGCAGTTCGCGCGTGTATAGCAGACGCCTGCCGCCGACTCAATCAATGAATGCACTCTTGTCGACAGCGTCGCTCGAGGCCCTTTTGGTATCTGAGATAGTTTGGAAACCAAGTCACCCCACCTAGTAGGCCCCGTGATTCGGGCAATCCGTCGGCTTCGGCGCACAGGTCTCTGATTACAAAAACTTCCCCCAGATGAGTCCCTTCCAGTCGGATCTGCAGGGCATCTTGCCTGCACCAGTTCCGCTGCATCGATCGCAACGCAAGCGGACTCCAAAGACGCTCCTCTAGCAGGTTCTCGAGCTCGGCCCCGTCGCCGGCACCCCTGACGTCGGCATTGGTTATCCTTACATAGGGCTCGAACAACCGGACTGAC
>CAZDBH010000490.1:0-6181 GCA_964503485.1 uncultured Bradymonadales bacterium
GCTAAAAGCCAATGGCGGAGCCTGGAGCGCTATGCGCGACAGGCTCCTAGTGCTCCTCTGAGTTGGCGCGATCAAGCGCATCCAACAGCTCCTGAGCTTCCTGTGGGTCGATGGGCTGCGCCGCTTCGCCTGCCTCTTCGAGGCGCTGTTCCAGATACTCCTGGGTTACCTCCCTGGGTTCGCCAAAGCACTGGCAGGTTTCGTTCGGATGAGGCGGAGGACACACCGGATGGAAGGTGCAGAGCATCTCGATTATCCCATCTGCCCCTCGGTCGTTCTCCCAGCGAAGCAGGTTGCCACTTTCGTCATAGACGTAGGCGATTCGAAGGTCCGGCTGCTGGTCGCCATCGAAATCGGCCTCCATTGCCGCATGGTCGCCGCGTTCGTTCATTATGCAATGGCAGGCCTGCCACTCCTCGTGGCAAAAAACGTACTCGGGGCAGTCGTTAATCTGGTCGACCACCGCGTTTGGGTTCTGGGCTTCGGCCGGCGATGGCTCTGGCACTGCTGGGGCGGGTTCGGGCTCAGCGGTGTTCGTCGTAGGGTCGTTTTGAGTTTTGCATGCACTTGCGGCTACGGTTAGCATCAGTGATGCGACGAGGACCGCGTAGTGGCTGTTTCTCGATGTCATGCTTCGCCTCTTTTGAAGGTCTCGACTTTGTCTATCACAAGTCGGGCTGGAGCAGTTTCAACAGCCCATCAATGAAGGCTTCGGCTGAGTTCTCTTCGCGCCATCCAGGTGCGAAGGCCGTGACAGCCGCCGCGTATTTTTCACGGTCCGAGACGGCGAGATCAATGGCGTTGGCCAGGCCCAGAGGCGAGTAGTCGTCGTAGACCGGGCCCAAATCAAACTGGGACACGAGTCGCCCCAAACAAGTCCCCGCCGGAACGACCGGGATGATTCCTTGGCCCAACGCTTCGACGAGCAGGGACGAGGTTCTGAACGCGTACTCCGAGATCGGGTACGGCAGTGCGATGCAGTCAAGCTTTGCGAAAACTTGTGCGAACTCGTCGGGCGGGATGATCGCCTCATAGAGTGTCATGCCGCGACTCCGCAGCTCTTCAGCAGCCTCGGGCGCCCCCTCCTCAATCAGGTCCTTTCGACCGTTGGCCTGTATGAAGAGCTCGGGTTTCGAATCGAGCAGTGGGACAGCTTTAGCGAACTGAACGAACCCCTTACCGGGTCGCATGTCGCCGACAAAGCCGACACAGAACTCGTCGTCTGATTGCTCGTCTGACTCAAACCGGCTCCAGTTCACCGGATAAGGAAGGGGCGTGACTGGAAAGACGTACACCTCTTCCAGTTTTTCGGCGATGTCCTCGGAATGGGCGGCCAGGAGGAGGCCACCATCCTGTTCGTGAGTTCGGAGCTTCTTCTTGAGGGTCTGGTTGTACACGCGTCGTCCCGACCAGGGTCGCCGTTGTACCGAGTCTGAGTCCCAGTAGAATTGGAGCACCCACCGGATTCCGGGAAAATCCTTGAGCACCCGGGTAAGCGCGATTGCCTCAGGAATGTCGACGGCGGGCGAGCAGAACATGTCGCCCGACCGGGCCTCGAGCAGCTTCTTACGCACAACTCTGCCGAAGTAGCGCTCCCAGACAGGCCAATCGACGATTGGGACGCCAGTCGTCGAGAGAAACCGGTTATCAAAGCCCCGCACCGCATCGATTCCGGCGTCTGCCATACCCTCCAAGGTGTCGTCGTTAATCTGCTTGGGCACGACGACTTGTAGCTCAATGCCCCGTTCCTTCAGGGGTGGGACCAGGTCGGTGAGAAAGTGAAAGAAGTGGTGCATGCTGGATCGAATTCGGGGTTCCAACATGATAAGCCGCTTCACGGGATCAACTTCCAAGGGTCGTGTGTGGCGGCTATCTAACGTGGGCCGGACAGCAGCGTCAAGCCCGCGGTATCTTGCCCGCACCCAGACCGGGTGATAGAGTTCGGCCGTTTTTCGCGACAGATGGAACGTCGCTCCACGGGAGGTCACGATCGAATCCGCGCCCGGACCAGGCCAACTCGATAGCTCGGCAGATTCGCACGAAGTAGCAGCGGCTGCTCTATCGGTGCCGGCGCGACCCGTCAAAGACATCGACGTCATTCACATTGGAAAGCGCTCGCCCTGGCAGCTGCTCGATGTCCGCGACATTCTGCGCTACCGCGACCTTCTCTTCTTCCTGGTAAAGCGCGACCTACACGTCTTGTACAAGCAGACGGTGCTGGGTTTTGGGTGGGCCATAATCCAGCCGGTTCTCAGCATGGTTGTGTTCACGATCGTGTTTGGGAAGATGGCACAAATGCCGAGCGACGGGATTCCGTACCCAATTTTCAGCTACGCCGCCTTGGTCCCGTGGATGTACTTTTCGACTGCGGTAAACTCGTCGGCGACCAGTCTGGTAGCGCAGCGACAAATCATCACCAAAGTCTATTTCCCTCGGGTGTTCATCCCTGTTACGTCGATCCTTGCCAAAGGCGTCAATTTCGGCATCTCGATCCTCGTGCTCTTCGTTATGATGGTGGCCTACCAGGTCGATATCGGGCTTTCGGTCTTGTTTTTTCCCGCTTTTCTACTGTTGCTGATTCTCACTGCGCTGGGCTGCGGCCTGTGGCTCTCGGCGTTGGCGGTTCAGTACCGCGATCTGGTCTACGTGACCGGCTTTCTAACACAACTGTTGATGTACGCTGCTCCGGTCGTATGGCCGGTGTCCTTGGTGCCGGACCAGTTCCGCCTGGTGTACGGTTTGTATCCCATGGCAGGTGTCATCGCTGGGTTCAGAGCCTTCCTGCTCGGCAATCCGATACCCTGGGACCTGGTTGGCATGGGAGCGCTTTCGACTACCGTTATTCTCGTGACTGGCCTGTGGTTCTTCCGCAGATTGGAAGCGACCTTCGCTGATGTGGTGTAGGGAGGCCGGATGACGAAACCTGCACTCAGCGTCCGCGGGGTCGGCAAACGCTATCGAATCGGTGAGGCACAGGCGCGACAGGATACGCTAGTCGACACCGTTCAATCTTGGCTGAAATCGCCGCTGCAGAATCTGAGGCGCATTCGTTCCCTTCGGCGCTTCGACCATGTGGATGACGACACCACGCTCTGGGCGCTGCGAGACATCGACTTCACAGTTCAGCCTGGCGAGATCGTGGGTATCGTCGGACGAAATGGGGCGGGGAAGAGCACCCTGCTCAAGGTGCTGTCTCGGGTGACTGAACCAACGGTCGGGGATATCACCATTCGCGGTCGGATGGGGGCACTCTTGGAGGTAGGTACTGGGTTTCACCCAGAACTCACGGGTCGCGAAAACGTCTATCTGAACGGCACCATCCTCGGCATGCGCAAGACGGAGGTCGACAAACAGTTTGATGAAATCGTCGATTTCTCTGATATCAGCAAGTTCATCGATACGCCTGTGAAGTTCTACTCGTCAGGCATGATGGTTCGTCTCGGCTTCGCGGTCGCGGCCCACTTGGAGCCGGAGATACTGGTCATCGACGAGGTGTTGGCCGTTGGCGATGTCGCCTTCCAAAGTAAGTGTTTGGGCAAGATGGAGGAAGTGACTCAACAGGGTCGGACGATTCTCTTCGTGAGCCACAACATGGAATCAGTCAGGCGTTTGTGCCCTCGTTCGATTCTCCTCGATGGTGGCAAAGCCGTAATGGATGGGAACACTCCCGACATCATCTCTCAGTATTTGGAGTCGATGGCAGACTTCAAAATCGATGAAACCACCGCCCAGAAGAGCACCATGCTTCGGAAAGGCACCGGCGCTGTGCGCTTTAGTGACGTGCAGGTTCTGGATCGTGATGGCCGCGCCGCTCGGAGTTTCAAGTGTGGTGAGCCAGTGGTCTTTCGCCTCCGATACAAGACCTTCAAACATATCGACTTGTTTTCCGTGAAGGTTGGCCTGAAACGGCTGGGCGCCCGCGATTTCGTTGTTCTGACGACGCCTCACCTGGTCAGACAGGATGTTTCGGCGGATGCGGAAGGTGAGCTCGTGGTGCGGCTGCACGATCTACCGCTGTGTTCAGGGCACTACTCGACCTATTTGTGGTTTGGCGGGGATGATAGAGAGAACTACGACATCCTCGACAATATGACTCCTCCCATCTACTTCGAGGAATCTACCGACCTCGCTCAAGAGGGAATCGTTCAGGTCGAGGTTTCGGTCGATCACGTTGGGTGACCTGCTGCGTTTCGCAGAACTCAACCGCTCTCGCCGCTGACCTGCCGTACTACTTCGATGACGCGATTCTGGTCGGAGTCCGTCATCCCCACCGACGATGGCAGAGACAACGCATCGCGGTAAACCGTCTCGGCAACGGGAAGCGCCTGGGGACGCCCTCGAGAGTGTGCGAGACTCAGGTGATTTGGTTGCCAAATGTTGCGACAGGACACACCACTGTCGACCAGCCTATGACGAAGCTCTCGGCTCGACATTCCGAATCGGTCCTCTTCGACGAGAACCGTGTACAACCAGAACGTGCTGAAGGCCCAGGGCGCCTCTTTCATCAGGCTAAGCCCCGGAATATCGCGGAGGGCCTCGGCGTAGCGTTGGGCGATCGCGCGTTTTTTCGCCACAAATCCATCGAGTTGCTCGAGTTGGGCGCACCCGACGGCGGCGTGGAGATTGGTCATTCGGTAGTTGTAACCAACTTCGTCGTGAACATAGTCGGCTCCCAGGCGAGCAGTGGTCGAAAGGTGCTTTGCCCGGGCAGCCAGGCTGGGATCACTGGTCACGACCGCACCGCCAGCGCCAGCCGTAACAATCTTGTTCCCGTTGAAACTAAAACAGTTCAGATGGCTGTCGGCGCCCAGTTGCGTGTCGTGGCATCGTGCGCCGAGCGATTCCGCCGCGTCTTCGACCATGGTCAAGCTGAACTCGTCTGCCTGGCGTCTGTATGGCCGGCAGATCACAGGGGTGACCGAGCAGGTGAACCGGTAGCAATGCCCTAATCCGTCGTCCCGTTCGTTTGTTGATGACCCGCTCCCCATCGAATGAGCAGCTGCTCTCGAGGAACACCCGAACTCGGTCCGGATCGATCTGCCAGTAGTCCGGTTCAGAATCGACAAACACGGGCCACGCTTCTGCGTAACGAATCGTGTTGACGGGTGAAATGAAGGTCAGAGAAGGGACGATCACCTCGTCGTTCGGTTCGGCACCAGCCACCAGCAAAGCGATGTGAAGGGCCGCGGTCCCCGTCGATGTTGCCACACAGTGCCCAGCACCCAAGTTGGTCGCGAGGTCTTGTTCAAATCGCGAAACAAAGGGGCCAGCCGTCGACACAAAATTGGTGGTAAGGCACTCGTCCAAGTAGTCACGCTCGTTGCCACCAAGGTGGGGTACGGCGAGGGGAATCGATTCGGCCATTTTGCGAGCCCCGCTTTGAGTTTCTCGCGACCCGTGTTGGGCTACACGGAGGTTTCATGTGAGTATCATCACGGCGATTGTTACGATAAAGTGCCTCATTCGGCAACCATAGACAGGTGAACGCAGCTCGCTGCGCCGTGTTGAGGCAGTTGCCTCGAGAGAAATGTTGATACTGGATGGTTCGAGAGCGCTATGAAGCCCACTGAGAAAACGCTTACTGCTAAGGTCCTTGGACGTGAGGAATCGATTTTTCGCGCCGATATCGAAACGCACGCCACAGCCCTCACAGAAGTAGTTGCCAAGGCCCGAGTGTTGGTCATCGGTGCGGCAGGCTCGGTCGGGAGTGCTTTCGTAAAACAAATCGTCGACTATGCCCCGGCCGCTCTTCACCTAATCGACCCAAACGAAAACACCCTGGTCGAGATAGTTCGGGATTTGAAGGCATCCTCTTGTCTTGTCCCCGAAGACTTCAAGACACTCGCGATCGCGATGGGCTCGGACGGGTTCCACAGCTGGCTGAATGCTGAGTTCGATTACGACTACGTCATCAACTTCGCCGCTTTGAAGCACGTTCGGTCCGAACGAGACCCCTACACAGCGATGCGCATGTTTGACACCAATGTGGTCGCCGTGAAGAAGCTACTCGATGCGCTTGGTCACCGTAACATCGAGAAGTTCTTTTCAGTATCGTCCGACAAAGCAGTTAAATCGGCGAATATGATGGGAGCGACCAAGACACTGATGGAACGAGTTATGTGGTCCGCAGTTTTGGACGCGATGACCTGATTATGGCCAAATCCGGTACAGAGATCGCTAT
>CAZDBH010000491.1:0-6166 GCA_964503485.1 uncultured Bradymonadales bacterium
GACGTAGGCGTCGCGCAGCACAGCGTTCATGGCCCGCCGCAACGGTATTTCCTCCCTCGAGATTCGGCCGTCGTCATTCGGCAAGTCCAATGAGTAGATGTCATCGAGGGCTCGGTGGTCGGTGTAACGTTTTGGATTCGACTCTTGATAGCGGCCTTTGAGACCAGACCCGAAATAACTGGCGGCGTTGGACGAATCTTCGGAACCGAATAGATCAAGCGACGAGCTGTACCAGTGATTGATGTACTTCTGAACGATGTCGAGCGGAATTGCCCCCAGGGCTCGCACATCTTCTGCGGGTGCTTTGGCCATCAGCTCGGCCGTACGCTGAATGATGCGGTTGATTCCAGTTTCACCCACGAAGAGGTGGTGGGCTTCCTCTGTCAGCATAAACTGTGCGCTCCTGGCGAGCGGATCGAAACCGCTCTCGGCCAGAGCTGCGAGTTGGTACTTGCCATCGCGGTCGGTGAACATCGTGAAACAGAAAAACGACAACCATTCGTCGATTGGCTCGTTGAAGGTTCCCAGGATTCGAGGTGAGTCCTCGCTCCCCGAACGCCGGAGCAGCATGTCTTCGGCTTCTTCGCGCCCGTCACGCCCGAAGTAGGTGTGAAGGAGATAGACCATAGCCCACAGGTGACGCCCCTCCTCGACATTGACTTGGAAGAGGTTTCGCATGTCGTACAGGCTGGGAGCCGTGTGGCCTAGCATGCGCTGCTGTTCGACCGAGGCGGGTTCTGTATCGCCTTGTGTGACGATGATTCGACGCAGTTCCTTGCGGTATTCGCCCGGCACCTCGGCCCAAGCCTTCTCGCCGATTCGATCGCCGAAGTGGATTTGGCGTTCATTTGCTTGCGGGGAGAGGAAGATACCCCATCGGTAGTCCGGCATTTTGACGTAGTCAAAGTGGGCCCACCCGCCCGCTTCAACACTTACGGCGGTGCGCAGATAAATCTGGTCCTTCTGAAAGTCGGCGGGACCCACATCGGTCCACCAATTCAGGAAGTCGGGCTGCCAACGCTCGAGGGCGCGTTGTAGTTTGCGGTCGCCGGACAGGTTGACGTTGTTGGGAATCTTGGCATCTAACTCCATCAGGTCCTCCTCCAATCAAACTGCGGTCGCTCGGGCTGGCCGAAAGTGCTGAGTGCGCCGCGCTCGCCAACAGCGTTGGGGCGCTGAAATATCCAGTTTTGCCAGGCCGTTAGGCGGCCAAAAATCTTGGTTTCCATGGTCTCTGGGCCTGCGAAGCGCAGATTGGCTTCCATGCCGGTCAGCGCATCTGGAGACAGGCTGGCGCGCTCCTCGATAGCCAGACGAAGCTCGTCTTCCCAGTCCAACTCGTCATAGGCCTCGGTAACCAAGCCAGCGTCCATGGCTTCTTCTGGGTCCAAGGTTGCGCTGGACTGGGCCAGCTCGTTGGCCGGGCCCGGGTTGTCCAAGAAGCGGGTCTGGATCCGAGTCAGACCGTTACTCATGAGCAACGGGCCCGCGTTCAGAGGCGTGAGTCCCATGGTGACGCCCTCTTCGTCGAGCATGTAGGCCCGATCGGCAGCCAAGGCCAACTCGAAGAGTGACCCAACGAAGCACGTGTCTTCCTCGATCAGGGCAAAGAGGCTTTTAGCAGTCAGGTCGAGGCGCTTGAGTACGCGCTTCATGTGGTGCAGGACCTCGTTGACGAACCAATTGTCCCGGTTGTCGAGAACCTGTTGGTCGACTTGTCTAATCAGACTCTCATCGCCTTCGGTCTTCAGCAACACCAGGCCAATGTTTGGGTAGTGGAATCGAAGGCGAAGCAGCGCGTCATCGAGTTCTCGCCAAGCGCGCAGAGCATACCAGTCGGCTCCCAGTTCGGAGGGGTCTGCAGGGATAGCTGGCACCTCTTTCGGAGCAGCCATCGTCAGTTCCGCAGTGCGGGCCCCATGATTTAGCTTCAGCTGTACGTGGCGGTACGAGATGGCGTCGTCGGTCACTTCTGGAGCAAGCGGTGAAAGCTGAATCCCTTTGCGGTCCGTGTGTCCCTCACCTGCTCGCTCAGAGGCGATCTCGTCGACCTTGCCCTGGAATTTCGACGTGGGGAAGACCGCATCGACCAGGTCCCATTTTACGGCCTTTTTACCGCGCAGGCCCTCGGCCAGGCTCGAGAAAATGTCCGCCCTGTCGCGTCGAACCTTGCGTTTGTCAGTGACTCGGGTGAGCCCGCCCGTTCCCGGCAACACCCCCAAGAACGGGACCTCGGGGAGCGAGACCGCCGAGCGTCGGTCGTCGACCAGGTAGATTTCCTCGCAAGCAAGGGCCAACTCGTAGCCGCCGCCAGAGCACACACCGCTCAGGGCAGCGATATAGTGCTGCCCGCTGTTTTGGGTGGCGTCCTCGATGGCGAGTCGGGTCTCGTTGGTGAACTTGCAGAAGTTCACCTTGAACCCATGGGTCGACGACGTGAGCATAAAGATGTTGGCGCCGGCGCAAAACACGCCCGGTTGGGCCGAAGAAACCACCACGACGCTGACTTCGGGATGCTCGAAACGCAGCCGATTGACGGCGTCGGCCAGTTCGATATCGACGGACAGATCGTAGGAGTTGAGTTTGAGCTTGTAGCCGGGTCTCAGTCCCTCGTCTTCCTGCACATCCAGCAAAATCCGGGCGACGGGCCCGTCGACCTTCAGCTGTACATGCCGATAGCGGTCCGGATGAGTTTCAAACTGAACGTCTAGATTCACGTCTTGATTGATGTTCGTATCTGTAGCCATGGCCTGTTGCGCGAAAAAGGATGTTGGACCACCGTTCCTACCGCGAATAGCTGTCCCAGATCAAGTCGATCTTCGTGCGAATCTACCGATGTTCGTCTTCGTATTCTTGGAACGCAGAGTCTAGTCGAAGCGAGAGGCGGCAGTAGTTTGCATCCAACGACGAGATGCGCTCGAACGGTCGGTCTTTGAATAGGCTCATCGATGGGAGAAAATCAAAGGCCCGACTGCCCTGTTCTGGAGGGCGGGCGTAGGCTTCGACGATCGATCCACTTCTGGCCTCGACCAGCCCGATGGCGGCGCTCAAGAGGGCTTGTGCGACGCCCTTGCCGCGAAACGCATCGGGAACGAAGAAGCAGTGTATGCTCCAGTCGCTGGGATTATCAGTGTTGACACAGTCGTGCCCGGGGATGGCTTCCCGCTGGTCCACAGCGCACCAACCTGCCGGTACACCGTCACAGTAGGCGAGGATTCCGCCGGCTGAGCCCGCCTGGAAGAGCTGCTGCATCGCATCTCGAGCGTCAGTCCCCACCACGTCCGGTTTACCGGGAGGGATTCGGTGGTTGTAACACCAGCAGCCGTCACACCCGTTGCTGGGTTCAAAGACGGCGACGAAGTCGGACCATAGTTCGGCTGAGATTGGAGCAGTCTCGATGTTGCTTTTCGCCATGTGTCCTTCTACGCCGAACCCGACGCCGAGGCAAAGGGTCACCAATATTAACAAGAAGAATGGGGAGTGGTGACATAGGCCTCGTTCTAGACGATCTCGACGAAGCGGCTGATCACTTTCTTGGTACCGACCGTCGCAAAGTCGATCGTCAACTTGACCTTGTCACCGGAGTACTCCGCCGCCGTGATTCGGCCGGCGCCAAAGGTCTTGTGGTGGGCGACACGACCGACATAGGTACCGAGTGAGCCGTCGTCCATCGAGGGTCTGGTGAAGCGAATACCGTCAGGAGGAACATTGTCGTAGTCGACCTCGACCTGCGAAAAGTCCTCGGGATTCGGATACTGTCTCGGGTCGAATTCGTTGTACTCGGGTCGACGGAAACTCGAACTATCGCGGGCGGTTGAAAATGAACCGGATGCGCTCTTTCGGTTGCGACGGTAGAAGTCCTTGGCTGCCCCGTCGAGGAACGGAGAGTGGCGTCGCCGGGTCATCGTACCGAACACCCGACGATTCAAGCAGTTGGACAGGATCAGATGTTCCTTGGCGCGCGTGACAGCCACGTAGCACAGTCGCCTTTCCTCCTCCATGTCATCCGCCTCGCCGTTGCTGCCCCGAATCAGCGGCATCGACCCGTCCTCCAACCCGGTAACGAACACCACTGGGTACTCGAGGCCCTTGGCTGCATGGATCGTCATCAGGCTGACTGCACCCTGGTCTAGCTCGGTGTCATTGGCCTGAACGAGCGCGGCCCGTTCCAGAAAACCCGCGACAGTCGGGTTGTCGGACTCGAGTTTCCGCACATCTTCCTCGTAGGCCGCCATTGCGTTGATCAGCTCGCTGACATTGTCCCAGCGATCGACGGCGTTTTCCGGATGCTTATTGAGCAGGTAGTCCTTGTATCCGATCGTGTCCAAGAGCCACTGGACACACTGAACCGGTCCCCAGTGGTTGGCAGCCCCTCGAAGCTCTTCGAGTAGCTCGTGCAGCTCCTTCAACGCATCGCGGGCATTTGACCGAACTCGAACCGATCGATCATCCGCCAGAAGGGGGATCGCGTCAGCGAGCGGCACTCGTTCGACTTCGGCGAGCATGTTCAAGTGAGCCAGGGCCTTCTTGCCGCAGCCTCGCTTGGGAACATTGATGATTCGCAAGACCGCCACCGCGTCCGCTGGGTTGACGGCGGCCCGAAGGTAGCCCAGCACGTCTTTGATTTCCTCGCGGGCGTAGAAGCTCGTCCCTGCCACCACCCTGTAGGGAATCCCAAACCGACGCAGCTGTTCTTCGTAGACGCGGCTCTGGGAGTTGGTTCGATAGAAGATGGCCAGGTCGCCGTAGCTGAAGTTGCTCGACTGGGTGAACCGCTCGATCTCCCGTGATACGTACTGAGCTTCCTCCCGGTCATCGCGCGCAGTGAAGAGACTCGGGACCTCGCCGCCCGTCCGATCAGTCCAGAGTTTCTTGGCCTTGCGCCCCCGATTCACCGAGATGATGGCGTTGGCGAGGTCGAGAATGGGCTGAGTGGACCGATAGTTCTGTTCGAGGCGAACCACGTTGCACGTCTCGAAGTCGTGCTCGAACCCCAGCAAGTTGGTCACAGCGGCGCCGCGCCAGGCGTAAATACTCTGATCGTCGTCGCCCACAACGACCAGGTTGTGGGGCGGTCCAGTCAGCAAGCGAAGAAGTTTGTACTGGGCCGGGTTCGTATCTTGGAACTCGTCGACCAAGACGTGACGGTATTGATATTGGTAGCGTTCACGGACGTCCTGGTTGGTTTCCAGCAACTCGATCGTGGCCAAAAGAAGATCCCCGAAGTCGAGCGTCCCGTTTGCTCGCATCCGTTCGTGATAGGCTGAGTAGAGATTGGCCTTCATCTCCTGCTGCCTGCCGAAACTCACCTCATGGGCTTGCTTTGGAAGCCAGCCCTGGTTGCGGGCTCGCTCTATGAAGGCCTTGTAGTCCGCGATTTTGATTTCATCGGTCGGCAACTGCAGTTCCGCGACCATGGTCTTGATCATTCGCTTTTGATCGTCGTCGTCGAAGATCGTGAAGCCGCGGGGAATGCCGATGTGGCGGCCATCGTACCGCAGAATCCGAGCGCAGGCGCTGTGGAAGGTGGCCATCCAGGTTGGCGCCTGGTCTTGTCCCTGCAGGAGGTGATCAACGCGTTCCCGCATCTCAGCCGCTGCCTTATTCGTGAAGGTGACCGCGATGATTTGCTCGGGGTAGACGTTCCGCTCGAGGATGAGATGGGCAATACGATGGGTGATCGCCCGGGTCTTGCCGCTGCCGGCACCCGCCAGCACCAGCATCGGGCCGTCGCCGTGCAGAACTACCTCGCGCTGAGGCTCGTTGAGATGTTCGAGTAATCTCGTCATTGGACAGAGGGAATTACCACAGGTCTGGAGTAGGGGCTACGGGACAGGCAGTTCCGCTGCCAAGCAACTCCGAAAAAGGAGCTCAAGGATAGCAAGAAGAAGGGGGATACTGCGCTCTATGATCTGTTCGTCGGTTTCCTCGGCATCACGATGGCTGCTGATCCGAATAAGCGGGCAACGGCGGAAGAGGCCATCGAACACCCATTCCTACAACTCAACGATACGCAGGTCACGCAAGCGAGGGCGCTGCTGGCCGGAGTGGTGAAGAAGGACCAGAAATGATGCCGCCTTCGAGGCGTTTGAACTGAGTAGTCAACAGAAGAGCCGCGCTAGGAGCCCGTCGCGTATAACGCCCCGGACTCCAGCCGTTAGCTTTT
>CAZDBH010000492.1:0-6144 GCA_964503485.1 uncultured Bradymonadales bacterium
ACTGTATCGTCAACGGTCGGGAGGGGATGAGAGGCACGGACGAACTGACGGTTGGGGAGCTCGATGCCCTAGTCGATTACGTCATGGACATGCGCTAGCTGCCTTCAGCCCTCCAACCACCGGTGTTGGGCCAGCATGGAGTTGGCTAGTGCTGGAACGGACCCAAATCAACCGATTCGCCACGTTCGTTTCCAGCTGCGTCGATCGGGCTTTCCTCTAAACGGTCACCCAGACCCAGAAAGGGCGCAGTTGCGCTGGGGCGAAACCCGTCAATCGTTCCCATTCGATCCAGCGGAAAAGCCTCGAACCAAGATGGATCGAAGCCGGTGTTGGAGTAATCGGAATCGGAGGGGCTGTGACCATTGAATCGGCCGCTCACGTAGTAGTTGCTCACGAACACGTTATCGAAGACCGTTCCGCTATCGACCTCGACCAACGGGACAGAGGTGCTCGGAACAACACTCGAGGCCGTGAACTGAATACCCAGAAAGAGGTTGTTCCTCACATCATTTCGGTCGGAGAAATTCTCGAACTGCAGCACGTGGGAGGTACCCTCACCCATGAATAGGTTGTGATGAATGAAGTTATCACTGGAACCGAGACGGGGGTTCGGTGTCTCCTGCCAAAAACTGGTTCCGTGCCGGTCGTAGAATCCGATGATGTTGTTCCGTACGACCGAGTTTCGCACAGAGGTAAAGTTCGGCCCCGACGAACGGCCTCGAAACCCGTTGTGAAAGTAGTTGTTCTCGACCAAAACGTAGTCGGACACGCCCTGCCCCAGGCCCTCGTCGGCCAGACCATCACAGCGAGGATCGTCGTATGCGATTCTCTCCTCTGCGCAGGTGTACGCGGGATCGGCATTGATCTGAAAGTCGGAGGTCGTGTTGTCGTAGAGGTCGTTGTTTCGAACGACCATCCAGTCACTGCCGTTCGAGAGGTAGATTCCATGGCCGTCACAGTCGCCCGCTCCGTGTGCGCTGTTGCCGTCGACGGCGATCCAATCCGATTGTCCGGTAAAAAACGGGTCAGCGCATTGGTCGAATGCTTCGTTGTCCAGCATCGCAATACCGCGCTGGTGGTCGCTCGAGGCGAAGCCCAATCCGACGCTCCGAATACCGTAGCGCCCCCCTTCGAAGACGAATCCTTCGACCGCGATGTAGTCCGCGCCCTCGAGGTTGAGACATGCGCCTCGGCCGCTGTCGCAGCACTGGACATGAACGAGCCGCTCCCCGTTCCCGCCGCGTTCAGCGCGCAAGACAATGGGCGCGTCGTAGGTGCCAGTCGCATCCTCGTCCAGCTCCCAGCAGCCCTGGTATGGTTGTTCACTCGCGAGGAACTGAATCTGTTCGCCCGGCTGGACGACAGAGAAGGCCTGCTCGACTGAAGCTGGATTGCTGGCCGAGGTGCCTGAGCCGCTTCCTCCACGACTGGCGTAAATCACACGTGATGGCTGCCACTCTGGGTCGGTGTAGTAACGATTGAATCGCTCTTGGCTGCCCATAAACGAGCCGCCTCGTCGAATCGGACCTTCAACCGCTGTGCTGAGTACCTCGTCGTCCAGGGCATCGCCATCTGGATCATCGGTCGGGTCCGGGTCACCTGTCGGATCAGGATCGCCGGTCGGGTCGGGATCGCCGATCGGGTCGGGATCGTCGATTGGGTCGTTGGAGACGCGCACTTCGGGAGCCAGATCGATGCCCGCTTCGCTTGTATCCCCCGCGTCGCCTGTTTCGATTCGAGTCTCGTCTCCTTCCGAATCCGATGTGTCGTGGCAGGCACTGATGAGCAGGCCCAGAATCACAATCCCAGCACTTCGCACCAATCTCACCTCGTGGGTTTGGCGCCCCCGGCGAGCGATTGTAGCGACTTTTTGATCTGAGTCCACGGGGACGGGATTGCCGCATGGCCGAAGGCTCCGCATTGATCGAGCCTTGGTAGACGCCCGAACTCAGTAGTGGGGAGGCCGTTCGTTCGACACATCCTCCACGCCCTTGTCGACCTGAGACATGAGTGTTTGAACCAGCTGCTTCAAGGCGTCGAGCTCATCTTGTTGTCCTCTGATAACGTCGCTCAGCTCCTCGAGCAGGACTTGTTGGTGCGAGAACCTGGTCTCGAGATCTATGATTCTCTTTTCCATGTACCTACCTATTCTTGTGAGAACGTTTCACAACCAGCCGAGCCCCACACCGAAGACGAGGATTCCGACTGCTGCGAGTCCCCAAATCACCGAGACGGCAATGACTTGGCTGCGGACCCGCCTCATATCATGGACCCAGAAGGAGACCAGATGAAAGTGGAGGTAGCCAAATGGGACGATCAGCCAGACGTGTGGGAAGCTCCAAAACTTGTATTCCCATATGAGCATATCGGCCTGATTCAGCAGAACCTCGACGAATACGCAGAATATCGAGCTAGCAAGCCCGATAAAGAGCCGGTTGGGGATTCCCAGGACCTTTTGATGTTTGTCTTTTGGGAGCGTCTTGGCCATCGCGATGCCGGCGATCGAGAACATGAACATGATTTCGATGTTGAGACCGACTAGAACGATAAACGCGCTGCGATCGGGAGCCGTCCAGAGCCCCGAGCGGTTTGTCAGGTGCATTATCACACCGTTCCCGATCTCATTGAGCCAGTCCATGCCCCAGAAAGCCAATCCGGCAAAGACTATTTTCCAGTTCCGCCGCTCAATCTCGACCGAGTAGATGTAGATCGCGAGAGCCAGCAGCGGAATGACGTACCACTGAATCTGGCTGGGGTCTCGAAGGTTCTCGAGGGCTCGCTGTGTTGCGGGCGTCAGCATCTCAGCACTCCTACGGTCCGCTCCCTCTCGCGGCTGAGATAGTCATACACCGGTTTGGACCCGCTTGGCAGGGGGAGCGGCAGTGGAAATCAAAGGGGTGAAATACGGGAGTTGGTCAGGGGCCGGATGGGGGCGGTCCGTGCGGCACATCACAACCGCCCACCACGACGTTCTCTTGGCCGGGTAAGGACAGAACGTAGTGTGCAATGTCCTGTACGTCGGCGTCGCTGATTTGACCGAAGGGTCCCATGGGACCCGAAGGCATCGGGGGACAGATGCTCGTACCGTCTTTCTGGGTACCCTGTCGTACTGCGGCCGCAATCTCGTCGGCGGTCCAACCCGCCAGACCGGTCGGGTGGTTTGTCAGGTTCGACGACATGACCACCGGCGGAAATGGCGGTACTGGTAGTCCCATCAGACCCAACGGAAACACCTGACCACCCTGCAGAACTCGGGAAAAGTCCGGAATCATCGACTCAGGGTTCATGGTTGGCGTGTGGCAGGACGTACACATGTCCATGTTGACCGCCAGGTAGCGACCTCGCATGGCTGCTTCGTAATCCGGCGAAGCCGGGTCAGGAGAAGGGATGATGCTCAAGTCCACCGCTGGCATAGGCTGGGGCGGCGCCGCAAAGGGCGGCTCGCTCGCAGCAACCGCATTGTCCACGCCCGGGACCGTACGAAGGTAGGCCACGATCGAGTTCACGTCCGCGTCCGTCAGGTGATGGTAGTACGGATAGGGCATCATGGGCAGCAAAGCGGACCCGTCGTTGCTGACACCGTTCCGAAGCGAATTGACGATTTGCTCGTCGGTCCAATTCGCCAAACCGGTCTCATGATTGGTGATGTTCGGTCCGTTCAGGCAGCCCTGGCCATTGTCTGCTGGTGGGGCTACATCGAACAGACAAGCGACGCCGGAGAGTTCACGACCCTCGATGAACGCGCCCTGCGGTCCACGCGGGCTGTGGCATTCGGCGCACGCGCCTATGGTGGTCAAATATCGACCGCGTTCTACCGAGCCGGCTGCATCAGTGTCTTCCTGGGCTCGTTCTTCGCCCGCCTGCTCCTCACCCGCCTCTTCCTCGCCGGCTTCTTCTGCACCTTCTTCTTGGTTTTCGGTGGCCTGCTCACCGGAACCTTCGGACTCATCCGCGCCCTTGTTGCAGCCGACGGTTAGCACAGCGGCCGCAAGAACCAGCGACAGTGCCAGCGTCGACGCTGACCAGATTGCTCGTGTCATGATCACTTCCCCACGTTGGTTGGAAACATCCGCTTGTCTGGAACCTGAGGAATTTACCTGATCCTGGGCCGGATTGACTAGGGCTTAGCCATGGGGAGCGAGATGTGGACTGGGAACTGCGACCTAATCTTCGGTGAGTCGGTTCAAGGCCGAGATATCGATGTCGGCGGCCAGTGCGGGCGACACCGCAGCTTCGAGCTGGACCTTGTCGTCATTGGTGAGCTGAAGGATGAGTTCACCAGTCTCGGCGTTCACAACCACCAACTCGGGGCGCGAATCTGTGGTGTAGAAGGTCGAAGCCACAAATCGTCGGCCTTCCGGGAAGTAGGCGGGATTCATCGCTCCCGAAGGACGACCGCCGGCGGCCAAGTCCCAACTGGAGGCGTTATAGGAAATGGCTCGTCCACCGTCGAATGGAACCGAGAAGACCGCTGGTGCCTCACTGGCGTAGATCAGCCTGCTACCATCCAGCGTCCAATCGAAGGCACCAGAAATGTTGGGGACGTGGTCGAGACGATCGACTCCGGCGTCATCGGACCACTCGTAGAGTCGAAAGCCATCTCCTGCAATACCCCGTTTCAGGACAACCCGCGTTCCGTCGGCAGAGATGTGGGAGACCGAGTCGTTGAGCCCCGCGTCAGCGATCAGTGGGGCCGCTCCGACAAGGGTGTCGGAGTCCAGGTCCAACACCCAGAGTGTGTTGACGTCCTCTTCGGCCTTCTTCCCAGTTACCAATATGCGGGCTCCGTCTGGAAACCAAGTCGGCCGACCTAAGGAAAGTAGTCCGGGGAGATAGTCCTGCGAGGTCTCATTCTCGAAATCGATCACTCGAATCGCTGGGTGACCATCCGAACGGATGACATTCAGAGCCAACTGCATCCCGTCACGAGACCAAGCCGGCTCCTTCGCAAAGATATCGGCTGGTTCATGTTCATAGAGCACTTCACCCGTGCCATCGGACTTGATGAAGTGGATTTCGGTCTGAATCGTGACAAGTGTCTGGGTGTACGCCACCCAATGGTCTTCCATCGGCACCTCAGTGGTGTCGGTAGCCTCAGCGTCTTCATCGGGGACAACATCGCTGGTTTCGTCAGGATCGGCATCAGGCGCTGTCTCGTCTGGCGTTCCCGTCTCAGCATCGGGGACGTCGGGTTCAACTTCCGCTTCTGGGTCGTCGCTGTCGATCACATCCGGCGTAGGGACGGTGCGATCTTCTTCTTCACCGTCCAGGCTCCCATCGCCGGCAGATGTAGCGTCCAATGGATCGACACTCGCGTCGGTACGATCGACGCAACGCCCTGCATCGTTGCAGTACTGAGCGATCGGATCGGCGCAGTCGAAGTCGAACTCGCACGTACAACCACCCGTAGGACAAGCCGAGTCGTCGGGGTTGCTGTCCGCTTCGGTACAGGCCGTGGACGACAGCATCAGGACCAGAGCTAAAGTTGCGGTGAGTGCATGAGACTGCGGAGTTGGGTGGCTCGTTCGAGACACTCCAAGTTTGCTAGAAGAAAGGTTCGGCATCGTTATTCGTTCTCCCAATCCAGACGTCGCTAAGGAGTGCCTTGGTGAATAGCGGCGTCAGCGACGCCTCCATGGTCAAAGTCCGTCTCGTAGACGAGGTCGAGGCGTCCATCATTGTTTACATCGCCGACCCGAACCTCGAGCGATTCGCTGACGGTGGTGATATCCGTGCTCGACGAGAAACCCTCGAACCCGTCATTCGTGAAGAGCCTGATCGACTTGGTGCTCTCGTTGCCGACAATGATGTCGAGGTCTCCGTCGCCGTTGAAATCCACAATTGAAGGCAGAGTGGGCGTAGCAGGAGTGGTGTAGGTGCTTGGGCTGAAGTTGTTGGCTCCATCGTTCTCCAGCACGCCGATTTGGCTGGTTCCAGTCAGCGCAACGACGATATCCCCATCTCCATCTTCACCCAGGTCGGCGATTGCCAGGTGGTTGGGACCGCCAACCTGAGCGAACGAAGAGCTCGCAAAAGAGGCTGAGCCATCATTGATATATAGGTAAATCGTGTCGTTCCCTGGCGAAGCCGCCACTAGGAGCCCGTCGCGTATAACGCCCCGGACTCCAGCCGTTAGCTTTTAGC
>CAZDBH010000493.1:0-6089 GCA_964503485.1 uncultured Bradymonadales bacterium
TGGGGGGGCTGGGTTTTTGCACTGGGTGTGGGGTTTTGCGCCCCCCCCGCGCGGTGGGGGGGCTCCCCCCAGCGGGGGGACAATAAATCCCTCGTTTCGCGGGTGGTAAGTTCACGGTTTTGGACAAGGTCTCGAGGGACGGAAGGGTGATTGAGCCGCGAAGCGGCGGTACGGCGACAAGGTCTCGCGTAACCCAGCGGGACTACAGCCTACCCACAGCCCCGAACCTGTCGTAGCCTGTGCGCGATTTGAGCGACAGATCGAGACATGAAATGGACAACTTGAAACGACTCGCGGGCGTACTATTGGTACTGCTCGCGGCTTGCAGCGACGACACAGTCGACAGCGACTCTACGAGTGACCTCGGTGAGGCCGACACTCCGGAAAACGACGCAGTCGTCGATTCGACCGACTCCCCAACGCCATGCGAGACCGCAATGCGACCTCTCGTGTTTGCCCACGGCTTCCTTGGCTCGGGAGATAACTTCGGCCTTCAGTCGATGCGGTTTGTCGACAATGGGCACTGCGCCGATCGCATCTATGCCTTCGATTGGAACACACTCGATCAGTCGGCGGATCACGTGTCGGCGCTCGATGCGTTCATCGATGAAGTGCTCGAGGAGAGCGGTGCCGACCAAGTCGATTTGTCTGGCCATTCTGCGGGCGGGCGCCTCAGCTACGACTACTTGGTCGAGGCAGACCGAGCGGCCAAGGTGGCGCACTACGTTCATATCGCGAGCTTTCCCGAGGAAGCCCCTCCCGGACCTGAGGATGATCCGGTTGATACCCTGAATGTGTGGTCCGACGCTGATTTCGCGGTGGAAGGTGCCGATATCGAGGGCGCCGAGAACCTCATGTTGTCAGGTGTGGACCACTTCGGTGTTGTCGCGACAGCGGAGACCTTCGAGGCGATGTTCGAATTCTATACAGACGGGGAGTCGCCCACCACGTCGACTCCGGTCGCCCAGACGAGTCCACAACTGTCTGGTCGTGTCTTGACGTTCGGCGAGAACACGGTGGTGGCCGGGGCCGCTGTGGACGTTTACCAACTTGATTCGAGCACCGGTTTTCGCTTGTCGGAGTCACCAGAAGCCGTCGTCACAGACGCCGGTGGATATTGGGGTCCGGTAGAAGTCGATCCGAATGCGCACTACGAGTTCCGAGTCGAGTCCCCTGATAGTGATACACCCGTCCACTATTACTTGGAGGCTCAAGGGCATAGCAACGACTTGATCTACTTGCGGGTCCTCCCGGGTCCGACATCGCTTGCGGGCATCTTGCTCGCAGGCATTCCCTGGGACGATCGGCAGAGCAATATCGTGACGTTCAACGCTTCTAACGCCGTGCTGGCTGGGCGCGACAGCCTAACTGTTGATGGTGTCGAGGTCGCAACAGAGGACTTCGCCTCCGCGGAACAGACCGCCATCGGCTTTTTCTTCTATGACGCCAACACCAACCAGACGTCAGATCTGACTCCAATCGCCGCCTTCGCCGCGCTCGGCCAATTCGTGGGCGGAGTCGATCTGTTTGTCGACGCCTCTTCGGAAGCAACGGTCGAGGCGGTCTACAACGATAGGGTCTTGAGAGCGCGTAATTGGCCTTCTGGGGAAGAAGGCGCGATTGTGTTTGTCTTTGATTGAGGGGGGAGTAGTTGGCCCAACAAAGACGTCGTCGAGTCCCGTTTGGGTGGCTGGCGCTCGGCATCAGTGCCGGGTGCCACCTTTATCTGGCGATCCGGTTGCTCATTCCCCTTTCGGGCCAACTCCCGCTGCAAGTGGGCGTCGCGCTCGTCATGGGCGGCCTCTACAGCCTGGGCCCGCTCGCCCTGCCCCATGCTCCGCGCGGCTCACGCGTGGGCTACAGCCGAGCGATCGTCGGTGCATTCTATTTCTGGCTCATCATCGTATTGATGACGTGCGCCCTTTTTGGCGTACGAGACCTGATCTGGTGGAGTCTACATTTGTTCGGTAACGCGGTCCTGCCTCCAGGCGATCTGGCGCGCGCTCAGTGGCTGAATATCTCAAACGGTGCCCTCGTAGGCCTCGTGCTCTGTTTGGCTCTGCGGGGACACTACAACGCGCGTAGGACGCCGCCCGTACGCACCACCAAACTCCAGATTCGAGGCCTCGACCCCCGCTTGGCCGGACTCCGAATCATCCACCTCACCGACATTCATTTGGGCCCCTATACCAACGGTAAGTGGTTGGCGCAGGTCGTCGCGCGTTGCAACGAACAGCGTCCTGATTTGGTCGCAATCACTGGCGACATTGTTGACGGTCCAGCCAGTACCTATGCCGCTGAAGCCGCCCCTTTCGCCGATCTCGAGGCACCGCTCGGGGTCTGGTTTTCGCCGGGCAATCACGACTACTACGTGCGATCCACCGAGTGGCAGCCCGTTCTCGAAGGCCACGGGATGAAGAAGGTCTATAACCGGCACCAGAACGTCATTCACAACGGCGCTTCTATCGCGGTTGCGGGCATCACGGACCCGGCTGCTCGGGCGCTGTTGCCGGAGGAGTCGCCAGACCTAGTTGCCGCGACTCCCGATATTGACTCGGTCGACTTCGCGATGCTCCTGTCTCACCGACCGCTATTCGCGCGAGATGCCGCCGAGGTCGGCTTCAACCTGCAGCTGTCAGGGCACACCCACGGTGGCCAGATCTTCCCCTTCGGTTTGGCCGCACACCGAGACCAGGGCGGCCTACTCGCTGGCGACTATCAAATAGGGGATTTGACGCTCTATGTGAGCCGCGGCTGTGGGTTCTGGGGGCCAGCGATCCGGCTACTAGCGCCCAGCGAAATCGCGGTTTTGGAGCTCGTGCGTGGCTGAAGTCGTGCCGTTTAGAGAGCTACGGGCGGGACCTAGCCCAATCCGGCGAGAAAATCCTCGGCCTTTTTGGCAGAACTCGAGCCGCCGCTCGAGCCACCGCCGCTGTTCGAGCCGCCGCTGCTTCCCGGAGAATCTGCTTTCGATTTACGTTTGGCTAGAGCGAAGCCGAAAGCTGCGCCAATCAGTCCGCCCGCAATGTGGGCGAACTGTGAGACGCTATCCTCTTGAAAGCTGGCGAACACTTCCTTTCCCAAAAAGAGTAGCGCTACCAAAATGAACGTGAGCGGCACTTCGCCTTTCTCGTAGTTGACGAAGGAGCCCAACAGAACCAGCATAAAGACGATGCCGCTGGCACCAATGAGCGCGGTGCTGAAGAAGAGCGCATTGCATACACCGGTAATCAATGCGGTGATGAGAATCATCTCCATCAGGAAGGTCGATCCGTAGCGTTCTTCCAGCAGTGGCCCTATCAGGAGTATTAGCATAAAATTCCCCATATAGTGCGACCAGTTGGCGTGCCCGAAGATGTGGGTCACGACGCCCAGGTGGTACCACCATTTGGGTAGATCGAAGCTCGGGTAGGACATGAAAAAATTCTGGGTCGAGTCCATATCCGTGAGCCAGCCCAAGAACAGCGAAACGCCGGCAATCACGGCAAAGGTCAGGATGACGGGCGCGTTGTAGCTGATCTTGGGCAGTTTCATGAGTCGTATAACCGTTTTGCGCTGTGATTCGTTCCCGCGACGATATGCAATCGGTCACGGCAAGTCCAGTGACCACCTGTCGGGGGATTGACAGGAGCAGCTATCACTCGATAATCGGCTCCGACAATTTTAGTCATTTCTTGGGGGATATTCATGCAAAACACGAGTCGTATTGTTCTAGTTGTTCTTGGCTTCAGCCTGCTGGGCTGCAGTGACGACCCAGTGACTCAAAATCAAGACGTTGATTCTGACCTGGGCCAGGATGTCACTGCTGACTTGGGCCAGGACATCGGCCCTGACGGCTCGAGCCAAGTTGTCGGCCCAGCTGGTGCGACTCTTGAACTGAGCGATGGCACGAGCCTCGAAATCCCTGAGGGCGCTCTCGACGAGGATGTTGAGATCGGAATGGAGCTCATCGAAGACCTCGACGACTCCGGTTACGAGGCTTCACCTGACTTCGTCGACGAGCCAGTGGCCTCGGTAGCGTTGACGCCTCACGGAACGGTTTTGGCGGAACCCGTCACCCTCACACTGCCGTTCTCGGGCAGCAGTGACGAGTTGGTGATGCTACGGCTCGCGGATGAGGACGATACCGACTGGGAGGCGGTCAATCTTGTCACCTTCGAGGACGGCACCGCCAGCATCTCGATTGCCGAGTTCAGCGTCTACTCGCTCGTTGAAGTAGCTGCCGGATCCTGTCCCTGCTTCTCGGGAACCGATCTTGCTCACGCGATCACAGAGGGTGCAAGTTATGAGGCGAAATACCACAGCACGAACCGCTCCATGCCCGGTCTCGGTGACTTCGCCGTCAACGAGTGGAATTGGCGTGGTCCAGACAGGTTCCACGTCCAAGCATCATCTCGTGACTACGTATTCGACGCCGGGAGGGTGGAAAGGACTTGCCACGCTTGGGCCTACACACCGGGCCTAGCGGATGACGATGTCACCTTTGATCAATTCTATCCTGAGCTCGATCACAACACGGTCCGCGACCATCACCGGGCCATAATCCACAACGATCTCACCCCAGACGAGATGCTTGCCTGCCTCTCGCTGATGGAAAAGAGTACGGCAGACCATCCCGCATTTCAGGTCGGTTTTGACACCTTCGATCTACCGGCTGGGGAGTGGCTGGAAGTCGGCCCAACAGGTGGTGTTCCCCTTCGCCTGGACTCGACCGATCAATTGGCTTGGTACCCACAGGCGTACGATGACGGAGACACCTTCGAGTTCACCGTCATCACACAGCCGGCCACGGCGACATGCACCCTCTCGCAGACCACCGGTACCATCACCGAGAACATCATCATCGATGTGAACTGCGGCTCGGCGGTGCCAACCGAGTCCACCTTCACGTGGGTGTCGAACTTCACGAACGGTAGTTTGACTGCCGTGGACATCGACGACTTTTCAGTCATCGCCGGATTCGCGATCGACCAGTCCAACGAGGTGCTGGCGGTGTTCTTGTACGATTCGACTCTGGGAACGAGCTGAGACCTAACTCAGTTCGACGGGAGCGAAGTAACCGCGTGGCAGCAACTCGAGAGCTTCGGTTTCGGCCTACTGAAGACCCCGGTTTCTTTCGCCAATCTCGCTACCGGGGACTCGGTCGCGCTCGAAGCGGACAGCGTTTTTGGAATCCTCAACCCGGCGAATGACGAATACAGCGTCATGACCCTGGGCGATTCGGCGAGCAACGAAGTCGACGTAGTCGCCCTGGATAAAACAGCGCAGACGTTCGAACTCAGAGCATCGTTCACCCACGACGGAGCGGGACAATTTGCTTCGGGTGCATCCTCGACCTCAGAGGTTTCTGACACAGGGACATCAGAGATCGAGGTCCAGGGGCGATACGAATGCTGCCTACTGAACGCCGCTGGTGACACTTGTACGATTGGCAACTGCCCTTAGCTCGCCATCGGCCTGACTAGACTCTGTCCTCGATCCCCAACATGACTTAGAAGGGAGTATACGCTCGAAAGTTCAACCAACCGGATAGGTGTGCCAATGCTTCCGTCAACCCGCCTTGCAACCTGTTTCGCACTCGTCGTGGTCATTCTCTTTTCAAGCTCATCCCTATTGGCCCAGGCTGAGCCGGGTGCGGACCGTTGGAATGTACAGGGCGTCGCGTTCAACGCAGGCGTGAACGCTAGCACCGGATTTGAGATGATTCTCACCCAGAACGCTGATGGGGTCGTAACTGCGTCGGGACAGTACGATAACGTCAACCTGTACGGCCGTTTTCTGGCGATCGGCGCCGAGCTGCCCTGCGCTCCTCCGGGACGCTGTTTTCAGCTCAGAGGCTCGTTCGAAGTCGGCGGCGAGGACGGGTCTGGGTTTCCCGCTGGGACCACGACCAGTTTTACGCTGACCGTCGCGCTCAGTGCCGGGCAGATCAACTCGATCTACCACATCGGCGCCCTCCCGACCCTCGACTTCGAACAGTATGGAACCATGGTCGGTTTTGTTGTCCCTTGAGATCCCGTGCGAATACACGGCATTGTGTGGACCTGTACTTGTGATTGAGGTGGATTGTGAGTTTCTTTCGACGATTG
>CAZDBH010000494.1:0-6063 GCA_964503485.1 uncultured Bradymonadales bacterium
TTCGCTTTGTGGCCGAACAGCCACAGCGATCGAGTGGAGCCAAAGCGAACCCTAGAGCAGGCTTCTGTTTCCGAGTTCTACACGGCGTCGGGTACAGCTCTTGCGAATCCCACAATCGAAATGCGGATTTGAGAATTAGTTTGTCTGTCGCGAATGAAATGGAGTTGCAAAATGAGTATTGAGAGAGATGTGCTCGTTGGATGGTTGCTAGCGGCGTTTTCAATCGCAATGATCGGTTGTGGAGAGTTCGACCCGATAGGGAGCGAGGAACAGGAGACACAAGGGCAGGAGCTGGGTCGCGGTGCGAGGGCCAACGCGGATCGAGGCAACGCGGATCGTGCCAATGAAGCGAACCAAGGCACACCGATCGAACAGGGCCCGACGGTGGGAAAACAACGCCTTTTGATCCTGCCCATCCACAGTGGTGATGGCTATGCGCCCTGCTCGATGTCCGATCTCGAATTCTTCGGCGATACGATTTCTGACTGGTACAGCGAAGTTTCCTACGGACGCCTTGGTCTCAGCGTCGACGTGATCGACTGGATTGTTGCCGAAGCCCCTTCGAGCTACGCGTCAGTCGAACCATTTCTGGCGGTCGCGGCCCAAGATTACGGGCTGGACCTGCACAGTGTGACCCGCATCCTGGCGCTCTATACGGGCGGAAGCGGGGTCGGCGAATCGCACATCGGGGTGGAACCCTTTCTAGTCGATAGCCTGGATACAAGTTACACAATCAACGCATCGGTCTCATGGGTTACCGGATTCGAGTGTTCCGACGCAAAAGCCATGCAATCGAGCCACGAGTTGGGGCATGGTATGGGACTCGGCCACGCAAATGCGTTCTCGTTCGTGGATGGCCAAGTCCACGCCTATGGTGCGCAGGTCGACACGATGGGCAAGGGAGCGGGCGCCCATTTCAGCGCTGGCCTCAAGGACCATCTCGGCTGGCTCTGGGAAGGCGAGGTGGAGCTGGTGACAGAATCGGGGGAATACACTCTGTTACCCCTGGAGAACTCGCCGACACACGTACTCCGAGTGCCGTTGGACGAGCCTGGCCACGACCTCTATCTCGAATATCGCCAGCCTATCGGCTCCGACAGTGCGCTTGGGTACAACGTGTATGATGGCGTCCTCGCGTTCCGGCGTGTGCCAACGTTCAAGGTTGGCCAGTTCAGTGCTATTGCACTCGACGCAACCCCGGAGACCCCATCCAACTCCAGTCGGGACTTCGCGATCATGCCTGGGAGGATGCTCTCAGTCGACGGCGAGGTCTTTGTGACAACACTTTCGGCCAATGACGGCCAGGCGGTTGTGCATATCGAGTTCGCAGACGGTGAGCCCAACTCGAGCCCGATCATACAGGCCGTGGGCACGGCGCCCAGCGCAGTCGATGGCGTTTGGGGGTTCTCGGCGAGTGTCTTTGATCCCGACGGTGACGTGGTCGACGTATTTTGGAACTTCGGTGTTGGCAACGGTGACTACTACGGTCGGCTGCCGGTGCAAGGCCAAACCGGCTATGGGCAGTTCGTTACGCGAACCTTTCCGCGTCAGATTCCGAGGCGTGTTCAACTGATCGCCAGCGACCGTCAGGGCGGCTTCAGCTGGTCCTATATCGACATTTTCGGATACGAGAATACCCCACCGGAATTGAACGGCGTGGAACTCGACAAACTGGGTATCAACACCTTCCAATTCACAGCCGACGTGATCGACGACGAGCTGCTGGCCTACCACTGGGACTTCGGCGACGGTGCGAGCAGCGTCATGCAATCACCGATTCATTTCTACGAGACCCCCGGCGTCTACGAAGTGACACTGACCGTCTCGGACGGCGACCCCATTACGTTCGAGACGGTGCTGGTCGACGCAACCCAGCAGGGCAACATACCGCCTGTGGCCAACGGAGGCCCTGATCCCACGTTTGTGGCCGGCAGCTCGGCGGTGTTACACGGCAGCAACTCCAGCGATCCCGATAACCAGCCAACATCACTTCACTATCAATGGTCTGCCCCGCCGGAACTGTCGTTGGACAACCCCAGCCTGGCGAACCCGACGGTGACTGGGACCATCCCGGGCACCTATGCCGTTGAGTTGTGGGTCACCGATGGCGAGGACGATGCGACCGACACGGTGACCGTCACCGTGCTGCCAGCACCCTAGCTGACTCTGGCGGAGCATGCAGGCCGGCTATCCGTCCTGCAGAGCTCCGCCACCAAGCACAAACATCTGCCACATGGAGTTAATAGGTGAATCACAACTACCAAAAATGCATGCTCTGGATCGCGGGCCTCGCTATCGCCGGTTGTTCATCGAACGCAGGCCCTCCTCCTGTCGAGGTCGACAGCAGAGAGGACACGATCGAACTGACTGATCGTAGTGGCGACCCACAAGACGCCAGCGACATCGCCGATGTTCAGGAGGACGCGACCTCCGAAACAACAGAATTCGATGGGACAGACCTCCCGTTCGACGTCTCATCTGACAGGTCGGACCTGGACGCGGATGGCGCAATCTTTGATCGGGTCGAGGATGAGGACTCGCTGTTCGTTGCCGATCAGGACGCCCAGGCGGAGTCGGACTCGATCGAGGACCCCGACGCGACCATCGACGGGTCGGCAGATATCGCGAGAGATTTCTCACGGCCGGTCGCCCCACCCAAGCTCTCATTTCCCCCCAATGGGTATCCGATGATGTGGGTCAACACACCCCTTCGATGGGAAGACCAAGGCCACTCCGAAGAGAACCTGGTCGAGGTCGCGACAGACTCTGACTTCAACGATATCGTATTCGAGGCGACTGCTGCGACGTTGGAAACAGAGGTCAGCGCCGAAGGGCTCGAGGCGAGATCGTGGCCCATGGCCCCAGCGAATACGCGAGACTCACCGAATACATGAGCGACTCCCTCACCGTCTGTTACCACGAGGTCGCCGACTACCTGGGGTTTCAGCCGGCTCCAGATGAGATTCATTTCAAAATGACAGTTGGCGAGGGGCAGACCGGAGGGCTTGGTGCACGGTACGATGCGGTGTTCTTCTCGAACTCGCCTGAAAATGTCTCGAACGCCCAGATCCGAGTCGATGAGTCGCTGGGAGGTTGGGGGAACTACCAGGCCACTCTGGATGCCGGTCTCTGCCCCAACGAAATGGCCCAGAGCCACGAGCTTGTCCACGTCTTCGTCGCGGGTACACCAATCGGAATCGGATACTGCGCCGAAGGCAAAGCCATCTGCCTGGCACTGAATGAAGGCCTGGCAGAGTACATGCGCTACCAAGTCAACGACGGAGAGACCCAGCCTGGCGTCTACTCGAGCGTGCACTGCGAGGCACATGGATACCGGACGTCTTGGAATGCCGAAGACTTGGTTCCCTACGCCGACTTTGGAAACCCCGACGACGGTTCAACCTCGCTGCAGCGCTATCAAACAGGGTTGTGTCTGTGGGATTACATCGAGACAACATACGGTCACGACGCGTTTCTCGACATTATGGCCGACCTGAACGGGGCACGCGACCGCACCGGACCCCGGTCGAACTGCCCGCTGCCAACCGGTGGGTCTAGGCCCTGTATGGGGAACATATTGGACGAGTTCATCGTCCCGAACACCGACACTGCCATTCTCGATGTCTTTGCTGAACGATTCGGCCTTCTTCCGGGCCACACCAACTACCTAATTCCGCGGTGGCTCGAGTGGAGTAGGTTCTACTGACGCAGTTGACGCGAGGAAACAGCCTCCGGCTATTTAGTCGCGTCCGATTTTAGGTTTTGCGAAGCTCCCGGAAAATCGCCCGAAAAGCGCGCTTGTCTTTGTTGTTGTGAAACGACAGAGCCAGCTTCGACACCTTCTGGAGGTCAACTCCGGGTAGGTTGTCTTCGATCTCGGTCAAGGCCGCCTTAAAAGTCGTTTCTTCGCAGAGCTGGTCGCGGAGCCTTTCGAGGTGGCGGAATGACTCGACTTCCTCGCGGTCTTTCCGCTCCTCGCCGGCGAGGAACGCCTCAAGCGCGGCTCGTTCCTCGTCTTGACGTCGCAGCAGACCGGCGAAGTGCTTGGTTTGGCGCCTCCGCGCACCGTGTTTGGTGGTCCGGCGAGCTTCATGCAACGCGTCGAGGAGTCCGCCCGAAATGGGCAGATGAGCAACAACCGAGTCGCTGAGGCCCACCAACTTGTGGGCTAGCTTCTCGACGGCATGCGCAGCTCGCTTTTTTTCGCTGCGGCCTCGACCCTCAGTCCTGTCCTGCTCGGAGTCTCTTCCCATGATTCTCTCTGAATGAAGCATTCAATTCGCTTCTTCCTACCCTAGATTCACTCACCGAGATTGTGAAGAAGTCAGAGGGGGGCGACGGCGAGTCACACCAGAGCCCGAGGCCGGGCTGTGCGGCGATCTTGACAGCAGTTCGTCGATCGGGTCCGATCTCATCTATGTCACCACTCAAAACGGCGCTCATGGCCGGTTCGATTACGGGCCTCCTGGTCTTTCTCCTTCCGTTGATATGGATGGAGCTCTCACCCCCATCGCGCGGCGGTGGCCAACCGTGTGTACCCATCGACGGCCGTGCGCTCAGCATCGTTCTGTGGCTCTACTTTGGTGCCGCCTTCGCACTTGGCGTTGGGTTGGCAGCGGGGGTTGTGTCCTACATCATAGCCCGCCTGGACTTTGCGCCTGGCCTCACGATTCCCCTGCTGTGTATTGGGTTGGTCGTGGGACTCCTCTCACAGATGAAGGGGCCGTCAAATGATGACCGGCTCGAAGAGGAAGCCAACCGTCAACAGGAAGTAGCCGATCTCATTGACGCCGCCGATCTCGACGGTCTCATGGCGATGGTGGGCGACAGGGACTATAGGCAAGCGGCTCAGGTTGTCCTGAGGGGCGCTACCATCGACCCAACCACGCTCGACGACGAGCCACTCGGGATGCTCATCGCCTTTTACCGGTGGTACCTCGAACGGTCCGTCGATCCGTTCAATGACCGCGAGATTTTCTGGAGCCTGATCCGAGAGCGTCAACGACGAGCGGGGGGAATCACACGCGTCCCGGGTTGGTCGGAATTCCCCGATGAAGTCTTCAACCAATTCAAGAACGGTCGCAACGAATACCCGGTCGAGATAACGGACAGAGACGACCTCGAGGCGATCCACGCTTTCGCACTCGACCACGTCAACAGCGACGGGGTAGGCTGGAGCGCTCGCGCTGTGGCGGTCAACACCGGCGTCCAGATTCTGCCCGACTGGCGAAATCTGGCTGAGGCGGTCGAAGGGCTCACAATTAGCCACGGTGATATCCGGCTGGCGGGGACTCTGCTGAGACACACAACCGACACCGAGCTGCTGGCGGCTCGCGGTGGGCAGGCCGAGCTGTCGGACGCCGAGCTCGACGCCTTCTATTCACTGGCCCAAACAATGATAAGAACGCGCCCGGAACGAGGATTCGTTTCGGGTCAAAGCGGCGACCTGACCTCGTTCTGCCGAACCTACGCGGTTTGGATTCTCGATCGGTTCGGCATCGACGCGATCGCTGAAAACCTGGAGTGGCGCAGTCTCAGGACCCTGGGCTCTGTCGAGGCGATCCCGGCTCTCTCGCGACTCGATCTCGCCGATCGACAGATCCTTCTCGAGTTCTTCGAGGAACACGTGGCTACTCTTCGTCGCGACGAACAAGGCCAAACCGAACTCGCGGCAGCACTGGCTCTGCTCACCGACAACGATCCCGCATGCGGCGCCCTCGAGCGGGTCCCCGACTATCCGAACACACACACCGAACGGGTCTGGCTCAGACACGCCCTCGAGGTGGTCATTCACCCCGACGTCTACGAGTGCAAAGGTCCAACCGGACGTCCCACAGCTGCCGCCCGCCCTCGTATCGAGGCCGCCGCATCTCGTCTGCAGGCACACGGATCCAGCTCGGAAGTAGTCGCCAGGGTCAGAGAGTGGTTGGATAGGGCCCAATAGAGCTCAGCACCCGCAATCTCGAGGGAGTGGGTTCGCCTACCGCGTTCACCTGGCTTTGCCGGGGGCTCTAGGAGCCCGTCGCGTATAACGCCCCGGACTCCAGCCGTTAGCTTTTAGCG
>CAZDBH010000495.1:0-6061 GCA_964503485.1 uncultured Bradymonadales bacterium
ACCACTTCATCTGTCCCCTCACAACGACAAGGTCATCCGCCTGCGTTTGCAGTTCAACCCACAGCAGGCGGAGATGGCGCGAGTCGAAGCGGAAGTCTCTCGAATCGACAGCGATATCGAGGCGATTGACGCCGGAATCGAACGACTCACTATGATGCGGGGCGACTCGCGCGAGTCGATGGCGTGGCAAGCATCAATGCGCGGCGATGAAGCTGAGCGCATTGACTCGATGATAGACAACTTGAGCCGGCAACGACGTCTACTGTCTCGGCTCTATGACCGCCAAGAGAGCGCCACCGATGATGTTAGAGCCGACCTGGCAGCCGGGTTGGTCGACCGCGATGAATTGCGCCTAGCGGAACAAGCGCTCGACTCACTGGCGCTCTCCCGTGCTGAGAACGAACGGCAGTTGTCCGAGGCGCGGCTTCGCCAGCGCGAAGCGGCAATTGCGTCCCAAGCGCTGCTCACGGAGCTCGGCGAGGGCGAAGCTTTTGACCCCTCGACCGGAGTTGAGTTCGCGGACTTGCCCAACGGCCGGATGCCCGAGGTTGCGGCTGGAGACGAGCGGGAAGTCCGTCTCGAAGTGGAACTGATTCAGCTGCAGTCAGAGCGGCGAGGCCTCGCGACGATGCGGGCCGCAGCAGTCGATCGATTAGCTGAAGAGCGGGCGCTTCTCGAGGAGATCGAGACGCGTCCATTGTACAGGGCAATACATCGCAGCACCGATGTAGCCTTCGTGCCCTACGATGAATTAGAGACCGTCGCGGCCGGTTCACCGGTTATGGCGTGTCACTGGGATCTGTTCGCCTGCTACCAAGTCGGGAGCGTACTCGAAGTACTTCCAGGCGAAGCAGTGACCGAAGATCCGTGGGGCGAGCTGGCCCGAGGCCAGTTTGCCATCCTGGACCTTGACGACCCGTCTGCCATTCGAGAGCGGGTCCTGCGTGTGCGGGGCTCAGAGTGAGGACGGTATGTCGAAACTAATTTGGCACTTTCAAACCTCAGGGTGGCTCGACTTGCTCGGGACACTCTTCCTGCCGATCGTGATCGGAGTGACGCTGTACTATTCCAGCTATCTCCCGATTTTCATCCGTGTATTGGTGCACAAGATGTTCGTGCCCCGTTGGCAGGCGCCCTTGGCGGTCGAGCACCAGCACGACCTGCTTGTTCTGATGCCGACTCTTCTGAGAAAGCGTAGCGAGCTGACCGGTCTGCAACGGGCAATCGAAAGCGTGTTGGGCAACGGTTATCCCGGAAAAATGGTGCTCTGTGCGTCGATCGATAACGCTGGTGGGCAACCAGAGCTGTACGCCGAGTTAGAGGACTGGGTCAAAAACTACAAAACCCATCCGCTTGCGACCTTGATGGTTGCCGGCGCTCCGGTTCGAGTCGGCAAAGCGATGGCGATCGAGAACGGTGTTGACCGCGTCAAGCGCGCCATCGCCCTGGGTGAGATCCCCGAATTCCCAAAGCTGGTCATGAGCATGGACGCCGACAGCGTGTTGGGAGAAGCGGCAATCGAGCGGCTGGTTCAACGCATTACCCATCGCGGGTCGTTACTGCGGCAACGCCCCATGATTGCGGCAGCCAACATCTGCGTGTCCAAGGACCATTATTGGAAAGGTTGGCGAGGTCTCTTCACCATCCGCGGCCAGTTGGCTCTGCAGGTTTCACGTGAGTACATGACCTCGATCAGTCTTGCGCGGAACAACTGGCGGATGATTCCTGTCACTTCGGTGGCAGGTGCTCTGTACTGCACCTGGTCAGACCTCTTCCTTCAAGGACCGCACTACGCGGGATTCATGACCAAACTGCGTTTTCGCGATTGGTTGAAATGGTGGGTTGGATGCGGTGCACCCTCCCTGAAGCACAGTAAAGCCGACCCGCTTCCCGAGGCGATGACCGGACCTGGCGACGACACCTGGATGGCGTGGTTAGCGCTGTCTGCTCGCTGGAAAGACGGTAAACCCTGCCTGGAGCTGCCACGCACGCCACTGCATGCGCTCTTCGGCATGATCAGGGCCTACATCTTTAGGCCCATCGCCTACGTCGCCACAGCGCGAGTGTTCACCTCGACACCTTCGTCTGTCCGTGGCTTGTGGCGCCAGCGTGTGCGTTGGAACTCATCGCGAATCTGGCTGCTGCAGCGCTTTGGATGGTCCTCCTTCTTTCATTGGAGCTTGGGCGCGACAGTCTATTTCGACATTGCAATTCTCGTGGTCATCCATACCGCGATTCTACTTGCCCTCTTCCTGCTCCCGCTGGGCGCTGCGCCGTCTCAATGGCTGGCACTATTCATCATCGCGAACATATTCTACATGTCGATCCGGGCGATCGGGACCTTCTTGGCGATGCTGCAGGACGACAACGTTCGTGGGCAATGGCACAAGTTGCTGGCGTTGCCGCTCAGCCGCCCGAACCACCACTTCTTCAATATCTTCCCCACGCACTCGGGTCTGGTTCACGACTTGTTCCTCAACGGTGTGAACACAAACTTCGCTCCAGAGGAGACCCTGATCAAGGCGGGGGTGGGTCGCGTCGCACTGTGGTACCGAATCCGCCGATTTGCGCGACTGACGGTACGGAGCGCCATGTACGGTGATGTGCCGATGGGCACGTTCTGGTTCGGCTGGCACGAAACCGAATGGACGACGGACGGCTATACAGGCTGGACCGATCCAACGGCACGCCCCGTCCCAGCCCGAGTGCGTCGGGCAGCGCGCCGAGCCGCGCGTCGCCGCGCCGTGGTCGCTGGCCGCGTAGAACCTGCCAGGCCACGCGCCGTGAAACCGGTTCGTGCCCGCCTTGGGCGGCTGATCGAAGCCGAAGACGTCGGTGTCGCCTTCCGACACCAGGGCAAACGAGCCGCGTAGCGTTCGCGTCACAGTGCCAACCTGACACAGCACGAGGATCCGGCGTGCAACCGAATCCAACGAGACATCCCTCTGACTGTTTGAGCTCCGCTCGGCGTATGTCGCGGCAGTGGGTGTTCGCTTTCATGGTTGGGTTGTTCGTGATTCTCCCAGCCTCGGTGCAAGCACAGCGTTGTGGCCCTCTCGAAGGCGAGGGCTATACCTACCCAAATATGAATCTGGCACCGAGGACGGTCACTGGTGCTTTCGCGATTCCCGCGGGAATGGGCGGCTGGGATGGTCTAGACTGGGGCGTTTTTGCCGGCTTCGGAACGACCACGGCGGTACTCATGACTGCCGGCGACCCAACACTGGACGTCCGTTTTCAAGATTGGGTGCAGGACAATCGCTCGGATGAGGGCGAGCGCTTCTTCATTCACGTGAAGAGTGCACCGATGTTTGGCGCGTTCGTTGGGTACACCACGGTGATGGCTGGAATCGGGTGGATATTCGACCGCCCAGACGTGCTCGAGTACACGTCCCTCATGCTCGAGGCGGTTGCTATCGTGCAGTTCTATCACGTCGTCACGAAGTTTCTCATCGGCAGAGAGGGGCCCTATCAGGGCAATGGCCTGGGTGAATACCACGGGCCTACTCGAGTGAGCTTCCCGGGGGGCACCCCTTCTGGACATGTCGCGACAATCTACGCTGTGATTGCCACCGCGGCCGAGTATTACGATTCTGTCCCGCTGACCATTCTGACGCACGGTATCGGTATCTATGTGGGCGCATCCCTCATTTACCACAACCAGCACTACATCTCTGACGTCATCTGGGGAGCAGCGATGGGATACTACGTTGCTCGCTGGGTGGTTCGGCACCACTCTTCGCGCTACGACTGCGGCGAACCCATCGAACCGTACACCACGTGGATGCCCGTGGCATTAGGCGAGCACGGCTTCGGACTCGCTGTTACTGGCTCATTCTGAGCGACGAGCGGGACTCAATGCCGCCTCGAAGAAGGCTAGACCGTAGCGAACCCGGCTCTCCCTCAGGATGGTTTTCGCCTCGAGATAGCGCCAGGTGATGTAGTGGTGGAACGCAATTCCGTGAAAGGCGGGCGTGTCCGAGAATGCTGCAACGACCGATCGCACTTCGGCCCACATCACTGTGGTGCCCTCGTTCTCGAAGGTCACCTCTTCGGGCTCGATAGGGATAGTCTCGACCCCAATCACGACTTCACGGCCGATTGACTGGGCAAAATCGAGCTCAGTTCGTCCCGATTCAATGATCCGGTCGGCGGTATCTCGATAGTCCATTATTGCAATGCGGTCGGTTCGCTCGGCGATCAGTTCGCTGAGCGGACGCTGGTATTCTCCGTCTCGGTCGACCAGTCGCCCGTCGAACCAGAACGGGATGTCGGCGACCAGCTCCATATCGGAAGCCGACATGATCTCCTGGAGCTGGTCATAGAGGTCCAAGAACTGGTCTATCGTTCCAGCTGGGTCTGCAGCCCATTCATCGAGGGTGTACGGCTCAATGTCGAAATGGATCGCTGTCGGCCGTGCTCCCGGCAGACTGTCGGCGAAGGCCACGCAATCTCGTGCCCACGTCAAAGGCTCTTCGTGATTTGCAGCCAACGCCCAGCTGCTGCGACCGAAAAGAAGCTCGATCCGAATGCACTGGTCTGCGGCGTCCTCGACGATTTCGGCCAACCCGTCCGGATTAGGCCCAACCAGTCGTCTGCCCTCGAGATATATGGTGTTGACTCGATGCCTGTGCGCAAAAGCGAAAACATCGGCCCTGGTAGGCGCTTCGGCCAGCCGAGGTGAATACCACAACCACATCGCACGCCGTTGAGCAGGAGGGGTTGTCGGACAGTGCGCAAAAGCCGGGTCCATGACCTCCGTGTCTCGTCTGTCGTCAATGGTCTGGGCAAACGAAGCCACAGGCGCCGGCTGCGGGGATCCGCAGGCGGTTATCCACAGAAGTGCGAGAAAACAGCAACGCCGTAGCGAGGCCTGCATAAGGGCTCCAACAAACTCGTGGTTCAATTGCTCACCGGTCGGTCGTATCGTCTCATTTGCGCCAAACAGGGTCTACGGCTGGGTCGTGCACAGCCTGTGTGAAGGGCCATTTTTTCACACGTGGTTGACGTCTCATTCCGGTCGAAGTAATCGAGCGCTTCTCCAGGGAACTGACACCGATCAGTAACCTGGAAGCGAGCATTCTCTGCATGCTACCAATGAGTAACCGCGAGAGGGCCTGCCGCATTCCGCTATTCGGCGGCAAGAGAGGCTATTCTTGCCAGCTTTGCGCGGCACAGGTCGTGCACTACAAGGTTGCGGAGTCGACCCCGATTTCGCTGCTAGGAGGAGCGATGAGTATCGATGAATCAGTAAGATCCTATATGACCCCCCACCCGATTACCTTCGACCTCGGTCTGTCGTTGGACGACGTCCAGAAGACCTTCGTCGAAGAGCGCTTTACGCTTGCGCCGATTACGGATCAGACGGGCGCTCTGGTCGGGGTGGTGACAGCGACGGATCTGGTTCACGAGCACGATGCCGATGCGAAGCTCGAAGACGTAATGACCAGCGGGGTGGTGACTGTTCATAGTGGTGACAGCATTGGCCACGCGGCACGCGTTCTCTCCGACAGCAATGTCCACCACGTAGTCGTGATCAAGGACGCCAAGCCCGTCGGCGTTCTCTCGGTGACCGACATTGCTTCTGCTGTGGCAGACGACCCGGACTTCACTCAGAGCGCTGCCGATTTGGCGTCAGAAGAGTTGGTGAGAATCTCGGTCGACCAGATGCTCACTGAAGTTCAAACCCTCATCGATGAGGCCGGTGTCTCAGCTGCGGCTGTTCTAGTAAACAGCGACATCGTCGGCACAGTGAGCCAGCTCAGTATTCTGAAAGTGCCCGAGGACGAACGCTACGAGACGCGTGTCGACGAGGTTTTGGACCGTCGAGTACACACCCTGTCGAGCGACTCGACAATCGGCGATCTGGCCCGCAATTTGAGCGAGGAACATACCCGCCGAGTCTTCCTTGCCGACTCCTCGGGTGAGGTGCTGGGGATTGTCACTGCTACCGACCTGGTTCGCTACGTGGCCGGTATCTCTGAGATCGTTGGTCCGGGCTGAGAGCCTAGCGCCACTCCACCATAAACTGAACTTCTTCCCTGACCTCAGGCGTGTCGGG
>CAZDBH010000496.1:0-6029 GCA_964503485.1 uncultured Bradymonadales bacterium
AGTGCTCGGGCAACTGTCACCTCCCAATCGTCTGTTTGGGCTGCGCCACCTTGGAGAATGAGTCCGTTGCCATCGGTTCCGTCGATATTGACGCCAGAAACCACGATCAGCCCGTTTTCGCCGATAGCGCCGTGAATCAGCATGCCAACGCGCGCCTCATCGTCTTCTGTTGTCGTGTCGATGCCGATGTTGTCTAGCGTCAGCGAACCACCGTGGTCTACGATCTGAATCCCGTCGGCCATTTCGGATTCGCTGTCGGTGCCAGAGGGGAGCAGAGCAGCTTTCGTCCCTTCGACAAATAGGCCGCTCAATATGAGGTCGCCGGAACCGATTGTAACCAGACCAGCTCCCCCGCTTCCGCGAATCGAACCGCTGAACACATTGGTCAAGTCGGATGGGGAGGCAGCATCCTGCAGCCAGACGCCGACCAGACTGCTGTTTGTCACCTCGACCTCCATGCCGATCCCCACTCGATCTTCTACGAAAACACCGATGCCATCGACGTCTCGGACGGTCAACTCGGTGCTCAGATTCTGGCCATCGCGACGGGGTGCCTCCACGAACGCGAACCCGAAGGCGGGCGCGATACCATCGCAATCGGATTCAGCGCAGCGGGCGACGTTGCTGATCGAAATCGACGCGCTGTCGAAGTGTCCTCCCTGTATCAGAGCGCCGATACCTACGCTGTTCTCGATTGTGAGGTCTTCGATCGTGCCGGATGCATCGAATGCCAAAAACCCGGGTCCTGCTACGTCTCGGATCACGACGTTCTGGATGTCGGCCTCGACCCGAGCCAACGCAAGACCAACTATGGGTTGATCGCTGCCTGAGATTGGGTAAGACAGGCTCGAATTGGAGTCGCGGTCCGCGTCTATCTCGATATCTACAAGATGGACAGTGGGTTGATTGAATCGGCCACCTCCATCGTAGACAATCCCCATCCCGCGCCGCATTTGAATGTCGACGTTCTCGAATTCGGCTTCACCGGCTCCAGTAACGAGCACAGCAGCGGACCCACCAGAAACAATCGTTAGGTCTTGGACGTGTGTCACCGCCCCGAACTCGGTCTGGACGGTGAGTGCGATCCCAGCAGTCGAGGTGACGACGCGATTGCCACCGTAGAGTGTGGCACCAGCGGGCACCTCGCCCGCCCCGTCGAAGTCGTCGACCAGTGTAATCGTGTCACAGCTCTGGGCCTCGCCAAGCCCGGACACGCTGGCGCCGGCGTTCGAGCAATCGAGTGCGAACTGGGGCGGCTCAGCCTCGGAACAGCCCCAGAGGAAGGCGATCGCGACCCAAACAGTCAGCCGAATACTGGCTGAACCGGGGGTGAAGGTTGTCGTTTTTCCCATCGGTCTCCGTTCTCATTTCCTCTGACCACGGACAAGTCTGAGGATGGCTCACGGTGCCCTTCCTGAACACCCATTCGACGCATATCGCAAGCATGGTGCCAACAGTGTGATCCGTGGCATGCGCTGACACCCGACTCAGGCCCGAGGGTGTCTTGAGGGTCCCGCCCATGGGCGTTTCGGTCGGGAGCCCATGGGCTGCCCAGTCGTCAAAATGGGCTCCACCCGGCGGGAGCGCCAACCCCCGCGGTGTTTTGTGCCTGAAGTCACCTTCGGCACGACCTCTGCAGTGGTGTCCACCGTCCCCCTGAAACGCCCTTCGATGGAGGCCTGTATGTGGCTCATCGCGGTGGTGGCGTGTTCGCCGTTGTTTCTGACTTTTCTCTTTCGAGTGGCTGTTACTGGAGCATGGAAGACATTCGGTCGCAAGCTGGGAACCAAGCTGGCGACCCCTGGCGTGTTCGACGCATTCGTATGTCGGCAGTTCAGAGTTGACGGCCACTTGAACCGCTCTGGTGTCACACTGAAGACTTACGAGGGCGAAACTCACGATAACCCCAATCCGGGCGGTGGGTTGCTCGGCCGGATCTGGGAACGCTTCATGGGGGGACGGATCGCCTATTCGCTTCGAATCGTGGTTCGCCCCGAGGATGGGATTATACCGTCTGACCTGACCATATCGAGACTGCGGCAGCCGGATGGTAATGTCGTCAGACCCTCCGAGTGGGAGTCGACCGTCAAGGTGACTGGGGATGACTTCGGCTTGCTCGACAAAGAGACTCGGACCCTGGTCCAACGGCTCGTGGCGATCGAGGGCGCCGAAGTCAAATCAGGCGCCGTCGTCATCGAGCTCCGAGGCCCAGTCTTCCGAGCCACGCCAGTGCTGGATTTGGTTGCGAAGCTCGTCGAGCTGAGCACGGCACTGAGTATGTCAGTCGGTATGTGGCAGCAGCTGCTGACCTCCAGCAACGTACCCTCCTCTCCTGGCGTCGGTGGTGCTGCAACGACAAGAGGCGAGACGCCCACGGCGCCGCTCCGGGGTGTCCGTCTCGATCAGTTGGCAGATTTCGTAACTGAAGCCCAACAACACGTCGCGAATGGAACCGTCCCACACACACCCGAGGGTGGTGAGACAGCGGTGACGGCGGCGTCCCGCCTGCGGGCTCTTCATGCATCCGGCCGCCTCTTTCTCAGCGACGACGAAAGGCGCCAACGACGTCAAAGTGCACCGGTGAGTCGATTGCCGCCCGAACTATGAGGTGTGTGCTTCCTGCCCACTCGCTTCTCGTAGACCCCCCAACCACACCAGCCGGAGTTGACCCTCTACCCCCCCGGGGCGTAGGGTCAGGATACGCGTGAAATTCGGTCAACCTGAAAGGCTGACATCAATTGATCCCTCAAACTGGACGGCCGGTGAGGAACGACCACAAACCATTTCAGTTGGATGAGTTCACGCTCGAAGAGCCTATCGGGTATGGCGGTATGGCAGAGGTTTGGCGTGGGGTGCACCGCGAACGCGGCCTACCAGTCGCCGTGAAAGTCATCACCGGGGGCAGCGAGCGGGATAGCGAGGCCATCCGCTACGAAATAAGAGCGGTCGCCAGACTGGACCATCCGGGAATCATCGGCATTCTGGACTATGGCGAAGTCAGCGCGGCGGCGGCGCAAGCCTCCGAAGGGCGTCTTCTCGAGGGCGCTCCCTATATGGTGATGGAGCTGGCGAACGGCGGCACGCTGAAGGATTTCAACCCGCCCGTCGGGTGGCCCACCGCGCTGAGGGTACTGCTGAGCCTGCTCGACGCGCTTGCCCACGCCCATGCCCGCGGCGTGATTCATCGCGATCTGAAACCGAGCAACGTCCTAGTCTTCAAGGCAGAAGACGGCCGGTATGCTCTCAAAATCACCGACTTCGGAATCGCCCACGCTTTGGATCCGAGTGAGCTGGAGGATCAGAATTCTGCTGGTCTCGGCAAACGCGTGGCCGGAAGCCCCATCTATATGCCGCCGGAACAGTTCAGCAACGAATGGCGTGACTATGGGCCCTGGACTGACCTCTATTCGTTGGGATGCGTCGCCTACGAGCTAGCCACTGGAAAGCCACCCTTTGGGGCCGGCTCGGCCGCTATACTGGCTTTCGCACACACGGTGAGGCAACCGCCGAAGATGAGCCCGCTGGGTCATTGGCCGGACGAGTTCGAGGAGTGGGTCGCACAACTGCTCGAAAAGAGCCCCTCCAGCCGGTTTCAGACAGCTGCGGACGCGGCATTTTCCCTGACGGAAATCGCTGGCGAGGAGCCCATCGAGGAACTCATTCCAGCCCTCCTTTCTATTGGCTCCACACCGATCGCCAATCGCGCTATTCGGGACGAGGCCAGCGCAGCAGCCAACCGGATGCACGCAACAACGACACAGCGACTCCCATGGAGCGCCATTCAGGAGGAGGATGAGGAGGATGAGGAGCTCGCTTCGGTTGTTCTCGCTCCGCAACCGCTTGACTGGCGCAGGCCTGAGGGCAGCAATGTCGAGCAGCGACTCGAGAGCGCTGGGCTCAGGCTGTACGGCCTTCGGCAGATTCCCCTGACCGGTCGAGAGCGAGAAAGAGACATAATCTGGGACGCTCTAGCAGAGGTCCGAAAACTCGGCGAACCCAAACTGATCGTACTTCGTGGTCCGGCTGGAACCGGTAAGACACGCCTCGCTGAATGGATCGGGGAACGGGCGCTCGAGGTCGGTGCGGCCAGCTTCTGGCGTGCAAGTCACGGACGGGACAGCGGTCCTGGGGAGGGTCTGCCTCGCATGTTGTCCGAGCAGATGGGCTGCGTCGGCCTCGAACCAATGGAGGTGCTGCAACGCGTTCAAAAACAGCTCGCCGGCTTGGGCATCGATGACGAATTCGAGTGGAGTGGTCTGGCGGAGATCATCTCGCCGAGCCTCGTGCAAACTAACAGCGACAGACCGTCTGTAATCGATGACGCGGCGGCGCGCCACTCACTGATCTCCCGCTACCTGTCTTACCGGGCTGCTAGGCGGCCTGTCATCGTACTGTTAGATGACGTTCAATGGGGTCCAGAAGCGTTGGCCTTTTCGAGGCAACTACTCAGGGGGCAGCCTGAGAGACGGGTGCCGGTTCTGCTCTTGGCGACTGCGCGAACCGAAGAACTCGACCAGGTTTCGGGCAGCTTTCTCATGCTCCAGGAATTGCTTCAATTGCGGCGGGCTCAAGCTCTCGAGGTGGGCGCGTTGCAGCGGGAGGAGCTCGAATCGCTGGTTCGACACCTTCTACCACTGGGCGATGAGGTGATCAGGTCGCTCGAAAGACACTCGCAAGGCAATCCGCTCTTCGCAGTTCAGATTGTCGCTGACTGGGTTTCACAGCGACTGCTCGAGGTTCGGGACGGAAAACTGCTAGCGACCTCCGCAGGCTCGCTTCCGCTTCCACAATCTCTACAATCGGTGTGGGCCGGCCGAGTCGCGCGCTTACTGACCGAAGAGTCGGACTGGGAAAGCGCCGATGGAGCACATCAAGACGCCGACACCGCGCGAACAGCCTTGGAACTGGCTTCACTTCTGGGGCGTCGGGTCGAGCACAGCGAGTGGGTCGAAACCTGCCGTCACGCCGGGGTAGCCGTGCCCAGCCGCCTTATGGACAAACTCATCGCCCGAGATTTGGCCCATGAACTGGTTGGGGGATGGACGTTTTCGCACGACCTGCTTCGAGATTCGATCGAACAGTCGATTGGTCCGCAAGCCCTCCTCTCGCACCACAAAGCCTGTGCGGACATGCTTCTCTGCGGTGAGGCCGCGAGCGATCCCGACAGCGCCGCTCGGCTCGGACGACATCTCGCCGCCGCTGGCTTGTTCGAGGACGCTATCGAGCCGTTGCTAGAGGGTGCCCGATACCAGATGAATCGGGGCAACCCAACGAATGGGCTAGCATCATTGGACCGGCGCGAACTCTGCCTCGACGAGCTGGGGGCTGAAGCGGAGGACGTGCGGCGTGCGCCCGGGTGGGCCCTCCGCAGTAGAATCCACAGCTTCAAGTTCGAGTTCGATGCCGCAATGGAGTGGGCCTTGAAGCTCGAAGCCGCGGCCCGCGGGAACGAGTGGACGGTTTGGTTGGCCGAGGCGAAAACCCTACTGGCCTGGACAGTCCGTCAGCAGGGCGAGCTGGCTGACGCGGCAGCCCACGCAGACGAAGCAGTGACGTTGTATCAACAGTTGGGGAATCCAGCCGGTGTTGCGGCTGCCACCCGATCGCTGGCAATAATCGCTCGCCAGCGGGGCGATCTGGACGGTGCCACGGAGCGCTACACGACCGCGAAGCACCTGTTCGAGATCGTCGGAGATGAACTGGGGGTCGCCAACTGCAGTTACGGCCTGAGTCGGGTCATTCAGTTGAGTGGTGACGAGGCTGCCACCCGTGACAACCTCTCTCGGGCCCGCGACCAGTTCGCTGCGCTCGGCGTTCGCAACGAGGTGGCCAACTGCGTGAATTCTCTGGCGGAGTTGGATAGGCAGGCCGGGAATCTCGACGACGCGGAGGCTGGATATAGGCAGGCAATGTCGCTCCAGGAGAGTATTGGTTCCGGCGACGCTCGTATCGCGCGCTTCAACATCTGTATCGTTCAGCTCGAGCGGGGGGACTTCGAGGACGCCCACGACATGTTGTGCGCGCTGCAG
>CAZDBH010000497.1:0-6005 GCA_964503485.1 uncultured Bradymonadales bacterium
AAGGACCTCAGTGCCTCGAAGTTCGCTCGCGAGCAGAAACCGCCATCGAAGACCAAAAAAGCCAGCATTCAGGCGCTTTTTTGTTGTTAGATCAGGGTGTTATCCGTTTCAGGACGAGCTCAAGTTAGTCCCCACCTCGATCGAGTTTGTGCCATGCAAACCGCGAGGTCGTCGGCTGTCGTCTAGTGTCATCTGTTCTGGGTTTTTTCAGCCCAGCAGGAGATGGTGCGGATTCAAATGGGTACCACGCCCCCGTACTGGATGCCGGTGAGATAGGCAATGTCTCGATTCCAGGTTGTAATGTCCTCCAGTCGAAAATCTGCCAGTCGGTGGTGCCCGCAAGCGCGCGCCAGCACCGACATGAGCTCAACAGTAGCCTCGAAGTAGTTCTGAAGTCGCTTCGCTGAGGCCTCGACCACCAGCCGCTGGCGCAGGTTTGGCTTCTGGGTCGCAATACCAACCGGACAGCTGTTTGTGTGACAGGCCCTCATCCCCAAACAACCGATTGCCTGTAGCGCCGAGTTCGACACAGCGATCGCATCGGCACCCAGACAGAGGGCTTTGGCAAAGTCGCTTTCAGTTCGGAGACCGCCGGTAATGACCAGCGTAACGTCACCTCGATTGAGCTTGTCGAGATGACGCCGAGCGCGGGCCAGCGCTACGATGGTCGGAACCGAGATGTTGTTTCGAAACAGGAGGGGCGCGGCACCCGTAGCGCCTCCTCGGCCGTCCAGGATGATGTAGTCAGCGCTGGCTTCCAAAGCGAAGTCGATATCCGCCTCGATGTGTTGCGCAGACAGCTTGAAGCCGATTGGAATACCACCCGAGGCCTCACGAACCTGGTCTGCCAGCGTCTTGAAATCTAGGGGGGCATCCAAGTCCGAGAATGTGGGCGGGCTAATAGCAGGTGTTCCGGGTTCGAGCCCTCTCACATCGGCGATCTTGCCGACCACTTTCTCTCCCGGTAAGTGACCACCGGTACCGGTCTTGGCGCCCTGCCCCCCTTTGAAGTGAAAGGCCTGGACCTGAGTGACGCGCTCTAAATCCCAACCGAACTTGGCGGAGGCCAGCTCGTAGAAGTACCGACTATTCGCAGCCCGCTCCTCGGGTAACATCCCCCCTTCACCAGAACAGATGCCCGTTCCGGCCAGCTCGGCGCCCCGCGCGAGGCCTAGCTTCGCTTCCTCGCTCAGCGCTCCGAAACTCATGTCACTCACAAACAAAGGGATGGCCAGGGTCAGCGGTTTTTGGGCGTTCGGCCCGATGACAACCTCGGTACTGACGGGGACGTCGTCCATGAGTGGTTTTCGGGCCATCTGGGCGGTCACGACCTGAATGTCATCCCATCTTGGTAGCTCGTCATGGGGTACGCCCATGGCCGAAATCGGGCCGTGGTGCCCAACCTTGGACAATCCATCACGGGCCAGCTGCTGGATATGGCTGTTGTGCGGTTCCTGGGTCGTCCCGTGAATGTCTTGATACAGTCCGAGGTACTGGTCGCGTTGATAGGGTTGTGGGTGGCTCTTGGCCCACTCCTTCACCTCGTCGGCGTCGACAAGCACGGCATCACTGTCGGTGTCGACGCGGGCAGCAAACTTGTGGAGCACTTCCTTGTTGCTGTACTCGCTGACGCCAGTGTCCAAGCGATAATCCCAGCGATGTAGGTTGCAAATCAGGTTGTCTCCGTCGACGTGACCGTCGGCCAAGAGGGCGCCGCGGTGAAGGCAACGCCCGTACAGAACCGACACCTCTTGGTCGTATCGAACAACCACCAGGTCCACGCCTTCGAGTAGGGCGTAGGCAGGCTGCCGGTCGGTGAGTTCGGTCCAGCTGGCGACTTTCTCAAATCTGCTCATTTCACTCCTGAAGCACCCGACAAGAGGGGTGCGGCTTTGGGGGGCAACGAATGCTGTTGGCAACGCAGTCTGGCACATACGGGTTCCGGTGTCACCGCTACCCATAGGAGAGCCACCGAACCAGTCTGGCGCCGAATTGGCTTAGGAAGCTCTCTTAGTTGGTTTGGCGGCCCCGACGGCCGCGACGCGGTTCCGACCAGCGGCCTTTGCCTGATACATGGCGGCGTCCGAGCGGGAGATTAGCGCCGTCGGTTCGAACCCGTTGGTGGGATACGTCGCGACGCCGATCGACACAGTGATCTGGGAGAGTGTCGTCCCGAGGAACTCAATCCTCATCTTCTGAATCGCATCGCGAATCTCGTCGGCCCGGCGGAGTGCACTTTCCTGAGCAGCGTCCAACAGAACGATGGCGAATTCCTCACCACCATAGCGACACGCAATGTCGCCGGCCCGGATCATCTCCTCGATTAGGGCGGAGATCCGTTTGAGCGCAAGATCGCCCGCAGCGTGCCCATAGGCGTCGTTCAGCTTTTTGAAATGGTCGACGTCCAGCATCAGCACCGAGAGCGGTGAGCCGGAGCGTTCCGCCCGTCCGAATTCTCGCGTCATGGCCTCGATGAGGTAGCGTCGGTTGTAGAGCCCCGTGAGCGGGTCGCGCACCGCCTGGACATGTAGTTTCTCTCGAAGTTTGACGTTGGCGAGGCCCATAGCGAATTCGCCGCATGTCAGTTCCAGCATGTCTTGCCAAATACTATCCCGGCCGTGGTGGGCACCCGGGTGAATCTGGAGCACGCCTAGGACATCACCCTGAGCAGAGAGAGGAACACAGATGCTTGGATCGCCTGGGTGCTCGTGGTGCCCACATGCGACACTGGTCCCCCCCATTCCGACTGTGTGCTGGCGGCCGAGTTTGATTGCCCAGCAGCTGTCCGCTGAGAACGCTTCCGGTTCATCCCCACCCCAAGCCGCAACGGGCTCCAGCGAGTCGCGAGAATTCCTGAACAAGAACAGGCACCCGCGGTCGTTCGGAAACAGCTCGGCGAGGGAGGCGGAGAGGACCGGTCGGGTGTCGTCGGATGTGTCGCAGGCCTGGAGCAATCCACTGGCTTGTGTCAGGACCCTGAGCATCGCACTGTTTCGTTTCAGCTCGGCCATCCTGTCAGTCAGCTCGGTATTGGCCTTCGACAGGTCCTCCGTGCGCTCCGCTACGCGCCGCTCGAGCCCGTCTTGGGTTTCTCGCAGCTCAGCCTCGATTTGGGCTTGTTGGAGTATCTGGCGAGCCAGGGGCCGAAATCCGAGGATGAAGAGGGCTGGGCCGATGATCAGGCACAACAAGGTCGCGTCAAGGAGCGCTTCCAGAACCGGAGACTGGATCGGTGGAAGGGCTGCTAGGAGGACCCCCATAACAAGCACTTCGGCAAGGAACACCGTTGCCGCGAGGAGAAAAACCATGCGCGAGGCGCGACTCAATGAGGCGGTCGCACCTGACATTGTGCGTCTGAAGTCGTGGGCCATGAATCCCGAGTTACTCTGCCGTTGTGATTTACATCGGCAGGGAGTCGGGTCGACCTTAACAAAAGGAGGACACCGCACTCATTGGGGGCACCCTATCAGACGTAACATCCAAGGGGCCGAGAAGACAGGGCTGGCGCCGACTGCAATCCAGTCTCCGTGTTCGAAACCCCACACATAGCTGACGTCAGACCCAGAATCGGTTTGGGGCATCCGCATATCCGTGCCAGGTTCGATTTCCACCCAGATGGTCGTTCCCGAATCCACCGAGAGAGGAGCATTCAAATCGGCGCCCTGCCAGTCCACACCTTCTGCGACCTGCAACTGGGCGTCTGCCATCGATGCGACGGCCGGAACCCCGGACTGATCTGCGAAGATCCGAATCGGCGTATCGGCGTTGACCGTTACCGGGGCGCCAGTCATGAACTCAACCCGGTCGATCCGCACATTTGCTTCGATGGGCACTTGAATCGCGTAGAACGCCCCTTCGCCTGCCAGATCGGTGCCGACTGTGGCGTCTTCATTAAATGAGACAATCGTCATAGGACAGCCAAGATCGGGCGCCTGGGTCTCGTCTGAAGGCAAGTCCGGAACGACGTCGGGCTCTACTCGAACGTCCTCATCAGGTTCGCCACGTAAATCCTGCGGCGGGTCGGAGTCGGTCGACTGGTCCAGGACAACGTCTTCCGAGTCGCCAATATCCAGAGTGGTATCAGCGCGCTGCCGACGGCCTGTGTCCTCTTCTGTCGCCTCAGAATCTGTCGATCCGACTACGGTGTCCTCGCTCCCACAGGCTAGGCAAGCCAGGCTGCAGAGGAGTCCAACTTGGAGGAGTAGGTCAGTTTTCATGTGCACCTCCGCGTGGGCCGTAAGGTTGGGCAACCATACGGCGTACCCAGCGAGGGCGCAACTGGGGTTGGTTAATCAACGAGGAAGAGCCAACCTCTGAAACGTGCTATTCGTCGCACAGTGAGAAGGGTTCCGGCCACGGTTCGCAGCTGACGGGATCGTCCGGACAACAGGCACAGACTCTCATTTCGCCGGCGAGACACTCAGCCTCGAGATTGGCGGTGAACATCTCTCGACTCATGTCACAGGTACTGGTGAAGACGCTGGGAAACTTGTCCCAGCAAGCTTCCCATTCTGGCCGGTCCAAAATCATGTGTAGGAACGGCGCTTCTGACCCATTGTCAGAGCACAACTCGTTGTTGCCGCCGTCGACCTCGCAGAAGACGGTGGTAACCCACTCGCCGATACACTCTTCGCCCTCCATCCGTCCGCGACATTGCCGTGAGTCGTGGAACCCTTCGCATGGACCGCATGACACGTCGGGGGCGGTCACAAAAACACTCATCTGGCAGGCGGGATCACTCGACAGATTCCAGGCAATCGGTTCCCAGTCTGTATTACCCAGTAACATCACGTACTGGCGGCCGCCTTCGGCAACGGTGTCTTCCTCGAAGCTGACCAGTCGGTCTCCAGCCAAGTTGCCATCCAGGCGCAACTCGACGCCGCCCTCGTCGATCTCCCACAGCTCGTACTGAATCGAGTTGGGACAATCGTCCCGGTTGCCGAAACCAAATGACCAAGTGTGTTTCGAGGTGGGGCCGACCGGCAAGTTGTCTTGGAAGTCGATTCGATAGCCCGCCAACGGACCTTGCAGCTGGCGAGGCAGTTCGATCATCTCGTAGTCAGTCTCTTCGAGACTTCGGATTAGGCGTGTAGCTGGTATCCCCAGGTATTCGCGGCCGGTCTCTCGAGCTGGGTCGAGGTAGTAGAGGTCCCGTGAGGTATCAAAGAAGCAGGCGTCATCCCTCGTCAGTGAGCGACCGTCGTCTCGCGACGTCCACGAGGCCGCACTCAGACCGCCGGGCAGTGGATCGTAAGGGGAGATATCAAAACCGGTTAAGTCGAAGCCAGCTCCGTCGACGTTGTACCAATAGGGGTCCTCGATTTCGCTTCGACCGAATAGGTCAGCTTGATCGGCCGTATCTCGCGAAAAAACGTGGTCGTAATCCGCCTCGATCGTTTCGCAGACCCCGCCCGCGTCTGTACATCCGCGTAGAAACACCCACTCCCGTAGAAAGTCGAACCAAGTCAGGTCACGGTCATCCATATAGCTTCGCACCACCGAGCTGTAGTTGGCGGGCCGAGAAACAGAAAGCGAAAGGGCAACTTCGGTTCCGAGGCGATCGAAAATCTGGGCCAGACGAGCCAACTCCGACGCAGAGTCAGACTCTTGATCGGTGAGGAACTTGATGAAAAACCAGCGTGAGTAGTAATGCCAGCCAGAGGCGTCGTAGGCTTGGCCATTGTAGACGTCGATTGCTGGTCCGTTTGGCGCAAAGGAGCCGAGGCCGTAATACTGGCGATGGCCGTCATAGGGAACCACGGTCTGCTCAAAATAGCGGGCCGTCGATTCGACCAACCATTTGTTGGCCTGCCAGCCTCTGAGCGTTGCGGCACCGGCTCCGCCCCACGGAAAGGGATATCGGATGTCCTGTGCCCGTCTCACGTCGGACCAGGCCGGCCAATAGTAGGCATCGTCGATCGGAAGCAGGTAGACCGCCTGCTGGATATGAAAGAACTCATGGGCGATGGAACCGATCTGGACTTCTCGGCTGCGGTCTCCAGCAG
>CAZDBH010000498.1:0-5992 GCA_964503485.1 uncultured Bradymonadales bacterium
ATCGCGATGGGCATGGGGGCAATCACCTCTGTGCTAGACATCGACATGGCGCGCCTGAGCTATCTCGACGACGTGTACGGTGGCCGAATTCAGACGCTGTTCAGCAACCCGTCGACCGTCGCCGAATGCGTCGCGCAAGCCGATCTTGTTGTCGGAGCCGTTTTGATCGCTGGCGCTCGAGCTCCACGGCTCGTGACCGCCGACATGGTGAAAGGCATGAAGCGCGGCAGTGTGATCGTCGATGTCGCTATCGACCAGGGTGGCTGCGTCGAAACCGCTAAGCCCACGACCCACCAGACCCCAACGTACGTCGTCGACGATGTGGTTCATTATTGTGTTACGAACATGCCCGGTGCGGTTCCCCGTACCAGTACGTTTGCGCTGACCAATCAGACCCTTGGATATGCCATGGCGTTGGCGAACAAGGGGTTCGATAAGGCGATCGCCGACGATAACGCGCTGCTCAAGGGGGTCAACGCCCACGAAGGCCGCTGTACCCACAAGGCCGTTAGTGAAAGCCTCAACCTTCCCTACAGCGCACTCGGAATCTGAGCGACCAAATGGCTGAACACCTCATTTGGCAGGATCTCGTCAACAACCTCGCCCTAACTGAGGAAGAGGATGGACTGGTGATCAGTGACGGCGTGAGCGAAATCGTATTGCCCCACGAGGCGGCCGTCGCGATGGCTCGCTCGATAATTGGTCGGCAAGGACTGCCCACCACACCCGAAGGCAGCTATTTCCAAGTCTTCTATGCTCACGAGTACCGCGATAGCGATGGCAGCACCGTTCCCTGCCCAGAGCTGGGCGAACACGATGGGGAATGGCGCTTCACCCGTGACGCGGCAACTCTGGAAGAGGCCGTGACCCACGCAAAAGAGATCGGCAAAGCGATCGAAAACCTTCATAACTTCCGAGTCAAGAGCGGACTTTCGACGGACCAGGACAATGAACGAGCCTGGCTTAGCGTTTTTGAAATGCCCACCGATGAGCGCCTTTGGAAAGGCCATTGGGACGAGCTCGAGTGGGATATTCGCAACCTTGAAACCGCCAACGACCTGAGCTGACAGCCCAGGAAATTGGACTTGCGGGGAATCCATGGGCCAAGCGAAGAAAAAACGAAGCGACTTCAGTAAAGAGGCGTCTGGGACACGTACGGACTTTCGGGTGGGAGGCGAGGCACCTCATCTGTCTCGCGACTTCTACCGAACTCACATCGCTCAAGTCCAAGAAGCGATGACCGTCGCCGAGATTACCGACCACGTCGCGCTGATCCTGTCCCAGCCCAAGAGCGAGCTGATCATCAACTTCCCTGTGAAGATGGACAACGGTCGCTACAAGCTCTTCAAAGGCTATCGAATCCAACACAACAACATCATGGGCCCCTACAAGGGTGGGATGCGGTACAACGAGAACGTCACCCTCGATGAGGTGAAGTCTCTCGCCGCCATGATGACCTGGAAGTCAGCCCTGCTCGATGTGCCCTTCGGAGGCGCCAAGGGCGGCATTCGACTCAATCCACGGAAGTACAGCCAAGCAGAGTTGGAGCGCATCACCAGGCGCTTCACTCACGATCTCGGAGCAAATATTGGACCGGATTACGACATTCCGGCCCCGGATATGGGCACCAACTCGCAGACGATGGTCTGGATGATGGACACCTTCATCAATACGGGTGGTGCTTCCGCTAAACAGGCAGCCCGCAGTGTGGTGACTGGAAAACCGCCCAGTGTTGGAGGCAGTTTCGGACGTGAGAAAGCGACTGGCCAGGGCGTCGTCTTCTGCATCGAGCAGTGGGCCGAAGAAACGGGCTTCGACTTGATGGGAGCGTCCTTCTCGATACAGGGCTTTGGTAATGTCGGAAGCCACACAGCCCTGCTGCTGGCAAAGCACGGCGCGAGCTTGTCTGCCGTTCACGACCACACGGGCGCAATTCGCAGCTCTGAGGGGATGAATCCGCACAAATTGAAGGAGTACGTGGCGAAGAATGGTGGGGTGGCAGGTTATCCCGGCGGGGAACCCATCAGCCGGGATGATTTCTTTGCCACACCGGTGGACATTATGGTCCCAGCCGCCACCGAAATGCAAATTGGCGAGCATGAGGCCAACCTGATCGATTGCAAACTGATCGCTGAAGGGGCGAATGGACCCATGATGCCCGAGGGCGAAGAGATACTCCTTGCGCGCGGCATCGAGGTGATACCCGATATCCTAGCCAACGCTGGCGGTGTCGTCGTCTCGTATTTCGAGTGGGTGCAAAACAAGCGTTCCGAGCGTTGGGACCTCGAAGAAATCGACGGCCGACTGCATCGCATGATGACACGTGCCTACCACAGCACACGCCAATTCGGCCGCAAACACGGTCTTCCCAATCGCCTCGCAGCTCTGGCTCTGGCCACGAAGAAGCTGGAGCTCAACTACACTACACGAGGCATCTTCCCGTAGATGGCCACTGTTGTCGCCGTCGATACCGGAGGGACGTTCACTGACCTCATCATGTGTCAGGACGGTGAAGTTCGAACCGCCAAAGTGCTCTCGACCCCGCAGAACCCGGCCGAAGCCATCCTTCGGGGCGTCGAACAGCTGGCTGGCGGAACCGGGTCGGTCCTCGACCGGTTGCTTCACGGCACCACCGTGGCGACGAACGCGGTACTCGAACGAAAGGGCGCCAGGACAGCCTTTGTCACAAATGCCCGATTCCAGGACCTCATGAGCATCGGGCGGCAGGCTCGGCCGGAGCTCTACGCCCTACGGATCGAACGGCCCGCACCTCTGGCCGAGCGAAGGGACTGCCATGGCATTGCCGGGCGCCTCGATCAGGAAGGAAACCCAATCGAAGGGCTGGACCCGCAACAGCTGCACACCCTCGGCTCGCGCCTCGTCGCTGACGGTGTGGAGTCCGTGTCGGTCTGCCTTCTTCACAGCTATGCGAACCCGCACCACGAACTCGAGGTGGCGCAGCTCCTCGCCGACGTCTTAGAGGGCCAGCCGATATCGTTATCGACCGAGATATTGCCGTTGTTCCGCGAGTATGAACGCGCCACGGCCACCACGCTGAACGCATACGTCCAGCCGTTGTTACGCCATTACCTCACGAAGCTCGAAGAAGGCGTCGGTTGTGACCTGTTGATTATGCAGTCTGACGGCGGCATGGCGAGCGCTTCAGACGCCTCGAAGCGCCCCGTGAATACGCTGTTGAGCGGACCTGCAGGTGGCGTAGTCGGCGCCGCTCGGGCGGGGTCTGACTCGGGGTTCGGACGGGTCATCTCCTTCGACATGGGCGGCACCTCGACCGACGTGTCGCTGATCGAACACACACCGACACTGACTCGCGAGGGATCGATCGGTGGCCTCCCGTTACCTATGCCGGCGTTGGACATCAACACCGTCGGCGCTGGTGGTGGCAGCCTCGCGTGGTTGGACGCCGCGGGGGCCCTGAAAGTCGGCCCCCAGAGTGCTGGCGCCTCACCTGGGCCGGCCTGCTATGGGCTCGGTGATGCACCGACAGTCACTGACGCCCACGTCGTTCTCGGGCGTCTGCCCAGCAGCACACGTCTCGGAGGCCACCTCGTTCTCGACCGCGAGCGCGCCTGTAACGCCGTCGCCGAGCTGGGTTCCCGAGCCGGTCTCAGCCTCGAGGCCACAGCTAAAGGCATCATCCGAATCGCAAACGCTCACATGGTGCGAGCGATCAAGGTCATCTCGCTGGGACGCGGTCATGACCCCCGCGAGTTCGCACTCGTGACCTTTGGTGGGGCGGGCGGTTTGCACGCCTGCGAAATGGCTGACGAACTCGGCATCGAGACGGTTCTGGTTCCGAACTGGCCGGGATTGCTCTCGGCGGTGGGAATCTTGGGTGCCGATCTGTCGCAGGAGTTCTCAGTCTCGCTGCTCGGACTGTCCGGCGTCCCCGACCGGTCGGTCCTGAGTGAGCTGGCGGCGCCTCTGTTTGAGCGCGGCTGCCAATTCCTGGACAGGCACGACGTACCCAGTCAACAACGACGTTTCGAGTACCTGGTCGAGATGAGATACGAGGGGCAGAGCTTCGAACTGGCGGTCGCTTGCGATAGTGACTTCGCGCGAATCGAAGACTCGTTCCACTCGCAGCACGAGCAAAGATACGGGTATCTCCTCTCTGATAAGCCGATCCAGATGGTCGCGATGAGGGTACGAGCGTTGGGAGAGGTCGGACTACACCCGAACCCGAAACGAGAGGTTGGTGAGGCGAAATCAATCGAATCGGAGGTCGGCCCAATACTCGAGCGCGACACGCTTCCCGCAGGCTATCGAGTCCGTGGGCCAGCGGTCGTCAGCGAGCTGAGTGGTACGACCTACCTTCCGCTCGGCTGGCGACTCGAGGTCGCGGACAACGGCTGTCTGAACTTGAGCAGGGACGGTTCATGAGCGCCTTTGATCCAGTCGAAATCGAGATCGCCAACCATCAGTTCCAAGCGATCGCCGAAGAAATGGGTGTCACACTCATGCGGGCCGCTTTCTCGCCCAACATCAAGGAACGACGTGACCATTCCTGCGCGGTATTCGACTCGCGCGGTGAGCTGATCGCCCAGGCAGCTCATATTCCCGTTCATCTCGGGAGTATGGAGTTGAGTGTTCAGGCTGCGATCAAGTCCATCAGGCCCGAGCCTGGTCAAACCGTGGCTGTGAATGACCCCTACCACGGCGGAACCCATCTTCCCGATCTCACCTTGGTGACGCCCGTGTACGCAGGCACTGACTCACCACTGTTTTTTGTGGCGAATCGGGCCCATCACGCCGATGTGGGCGGAATCGTGCCGGGTTCGCTGCCATTGAGTCGACATATCGACGACGAGGGGTATCGCCTCGAACCGACCGCCCTGACTGAGACGGTCACGGATCAGTTTTGTGCCGCCTCGCGCACACCTGAAGAGCGGCGCGGCGACCTGGCCGCCCAACTCGCGGCGAATCGGGTGGGCCAAGAGAGGGTGGAGGCCTTTATCGAAAAGAGAGGTGCGGACGAAGCGCTGCGCCTCGCCGAAGCGCTCCAGATCTACGCTGATCGGTTGATGCGCGAGACGCTGCGTTCGATTCCTGACGGCCAATATGCTGCCGAAGATGTGATGGAAGATGACGGCTTCGAGGCAACTTTGGTCCCTATTCGCGTCGCCGTCAGCGTGACGGGTGACGAATGTGTCGTCGATTTTTCAGCTTCGGCTGATCAGGTACCTGGACCGATTAACGCCGTTCGGGCCATCGCAACCGCCGCAACATTCTACGTCTTCCGAACCCTCGCCTCGGCGAGCATGCCTACCAACTCCGGCTGCCTGCGGCCGATTCGGATCGTCACTCGAGAGGGCTCGATTGTCGATGCCTGTTATCCATCGCCCGTTGCCGTTGGCAATGTCGAGACCAGCCAGCGGATTGTCGACGTACTGCTCAGGGCGCTGCACCCTGCGTTGCCCGATCGAGTTCCGGCGGGCTCGGTTGGCAGCATGAACAATGTCTGCATGGGTGGCGATACGCCCGCTCCGTTTGTGTACTACGAGACGATTGGTGGCGGCTCCGGGGCGGGTCGGTCGTTCGATGGCACGTCCGGGGTGCACTGTCACATGACCAACACGCTCAACACCCCTGCCGAGGCGTTGGAACACGCCTACCCCTTGCGTCTGACGGCCTATTCGTTGCGGAGCAATAGCTCTGGACGTGGCCATCACAACGGTGGGGAAGGGATGGTTCGGGAATACGAGTTCCTTCAACCGACCTACATAACCGTCATCGCCGAACGCCATTCAACCCAGCCTTATGGTCTCGATGGGGGCAAGGGTGGCGCACCAGGTCGGCTCACACTACTCGAGGCAGACGGCCGTCAGTCGACACTGAAAGCCAAGCACTCGGGACCGGTTCTTCCAGGACAGAGGCTACGCGTCGAGACTGCCGGCGGTGGCGGATACGGTAAGGCCGAAGACTAGGAGCCTGTCGCGCATAGCGCTCCAGGCTCCGCCATTGGCTTTTA
>CAZDBH010000499.1:0-5977 GCA_964503485.1 uncultured Bradymonadales bacterium
GGCATGCCCAAGCCCCACTTCACAGCGCCGTATCCCAGGCGAACGGCGCGGTCTTCGGGAGACTCCTGGCGGCCGGGGCCGATCCCAACGTGCGGGACTGGGCGGGCTACACGCCGCTCCACATAGCCATGGGCAATGCGCGGCCTGGCGACCTCGCCCCGCTAGACGCCATCCGCCGATTGCTCGAGGCGGGTGCCGATCCCAACGCTACCAGCGACCCCGCGTTCACCGGTGAGTGCGGGACGCCACTCACCGGTGCGATTGGCTACCTCGGCGGCAGGCGGGCGCCGGCAGGCCAGCGGCTGGCAGCGGTTCAGCTCCTGTTGGACGCCGGTGCAGATCCGAACCTGCCTGACGTGGGGCCTACAGGTTGGACGCCCCTCCATTGGGCAGGACGGGTCGGAGATACTTCCGTTCTCGAGTGTTTAGTCACACGTGGGGCGATCGCCCGGCCGGACCGAAAGGGGCAGTGGCCGGCCGATGTCGCGCGCGACGAGGACGTCAAAGAGACGTTGGCCAGGGCGAAAATCGCGCATGATGAGGCCCAGAAGGCCGACTGAGTCGCCCTGGCAGGGATAAAACTACAAAGTAGAACAGGTCTTTTGATCCGTTTGGCTCACTGGATCGTAACTTCAGGGATGGGCTATACAGTCATAAACAGAAAAGGGGACCTCCATGTTATATAGATCCAACGCGAGCCCACACTCGTGGCCATTCGTTCTTATGTTGCCATTCGTACTATCTGTCGTTGCCTGTGGGTCAGACGCCACGGACGCAGAAGACACGCCCGACACGTCAGTCTCGGATACCGTCGTAGGCGACGCGGACGCCTCGGACGCGGGGCAGGACCAGAATACTCCGGACGAGAGCGCAGACACCGCAGACACCGCAGACGCCGGACACGATACGAGCGCAGATAGCGAAGAGCACACGGTAATCGCAACCGAGACCGTTTCGGCGGTCGATGGCGGAACCATCGAACTGGGAGATAGCGGCGACCTGATTGTCATCCCAGCGGGCGCTTTGGATGAAGACACAGAATTGGTTGTTCGGACTATCGCGCCCGACGCGCTGGACGAAGAACTCACCGCGTTGAACCCAATCGGTACCGTATATGACATTCAGCCCGACGGCCTCGTCTTCGAAGAACCTGTTTCGTTGGTCAGGACGCTCCCGCTGTCTGCTTTGAGCATCGAGGACGAAGCACTTCCGCTCATCTACGCCTCCGCGCGTTCGACCGGCTCGGAGCTGGAACCTATGGACAACCACGCCGAATACGACCTCGATGAGCAGCAAGTAGTCATTACCACCTCGATTACCCATTTGAGTGTACACACGGCGCATGACTTCAGGGCTGGTGACGGCACCGTCACGTTGAAGGTTGACTTCGATGACACAGACCAGAGCACCAGGTCGATCTGGTACGTGGACTCGACACTTTCGTATGCGGGCGCTGGCACCGCGGACGTGCGCTGGTCATTCGGTACAGACGACGCGGTCGTCCTGTCCGGAGACGATCAGACGGCAGAAGGAGATTTTTCACTCAACTCGAGTGATGCTCCAGGGACAGCTCGTGTGGTGCTCGAGTGCGACGCAATTGGAGAGGGCAGCGCAGCCGCCCAAATCGTGCGTGAGGATGGCCTTGCTTCGGCCACGACATCCGTGAAGCAAACCTACGAGTGCGTCAACTACCTCTTCGTATCGGGCGACTCCGTCGAGGAGGGCGCTACGGCTGAGGTCGAGTTCAACTTGGACTACGCCTTCGATGAAGCCTACTCCGTCCAGTACCGAACCGAAGACGGCACCGCCACAGCGGGCGCCTCCGACGCGGGCGGCGACTACGAGGCCCAAACGGGTACGGTAACCTTCGCCGCTGGCGAGACCTCCAAGACGGTTCAGATCCCGACCCACGCCGACTGCGACGAGGAAGGCGATGAGGACTTGGAGCTCGTCCCGCACTCGCCCTCACCGGCCTCGCTCCGAGTGTTCGGTATGGATGCCGCTGGCGTCACCATCTCCGATCAGGTGTGCACGATCATCAACCTCGAGGTGTCCAGTTCCGACGTGACAACCGAGTGTCACAATATTGATGGTCTCGTCGATGCCGCTGACGGTGCAGACATTCTGAACGGCACCAACACGTTGCAATCTGCGTCAGCTGAAGTGCTCTATGTCGAAGGGGTGGCCACGTTGAGTCTCGACTACGAGTTCGAGAATGCTCCCGCCACCGACGTCCGCCAGGACCACTACTTCATGGCGGCGGGAGAGGGCACCGAAGCCGTGCGCTGGGCCGACCGAGTCGTCGATGGCGACGAGTACTACTACAAATTGTCCACTTTTAGTGACGGGGAACCAAGCAACGAGGCGAACTACGACGGCACCAGCGACTACCTCGCTATGACCGCGGACGTGGTTGAGAACGTGATGACTATTACCACCCCTGCCCAACCCGCTACGACTACCGACGCGGATATGACCGTCCGCATGGCATGGCTTCGCGCTGAGGGCGACGTGAACGAAAAGTACACGTCGTGCTACGACGTCGTCGAGTTCGACGAGCCACTCCACTACACGGATGAGTAGTTTGTAGTCGAGTGATCGTAGTTTTCAGTTTGTAGCCTACGGCGGCACTCAACTCTCAACTCTCAGAACTCTCAACTGGCGAAGACCAGCTTGCGCAGCCACAGGTTTTTCGTCATCTTCTGGGCTGGCTAGCGGGCTGTTCGGCCAGGAAACGAGGGTTTCATTGCGAATCGGTAAAGACATCCGGGTTGAGCGAGTGTCTGGCGGAGTTCCGTCGATCGTCGCACCAGACGGCAACGCCGCAGTCAAGGCGCTGGGTTATATGCACGTCATTGATCGCGGCTGTCAGATGGAGATCAGCCGTTTGATGGCCCTGGGACGTTCAGCCCAGTATCTGGCTCCGCTGCCCACCCTGATCAAGATGGATACATTCGTGAGGCGGATGGGCATCTATCGCGACCCTCGCAAAGATATCGCCCTCCTAACCCCGCGGACTCGCGACTACCTCCAAGCGTACGTAAAAGGGGTTAACCTGGGTTGGCGGGCCCGCTCGAGACCCGTCGTCTTCCACCTTTGGCGGTATCGTCCTGTGCCGTGGACTGAAGCGGATGTAATTCGGATTCTACGCTTTACGTCCTTCATGGGCCTCGCCTCGGCACAGATCAGTTTGGAGCGCGGTCTCGTCGAAATGGTGCGGCGTGGAATCGGACTCGACAAACTCACCGACCTTTTTGGCAGCGCAGTAGATGGAATCGATCTCGAGCTGATTCGGTCGATTGACTATCGAGATCGGGCTGAAAACCACGAGCCGGCCACGCCAGGACTCGGCGCCGAATTCAGGGCGAGCAACGCGTGGGCACTATCGGACCGCTTGTCGGGAACAAAGAGCGCACTGCTCGCCGGTGATCCCCACATGGACATCAACCGGCTGCCCGCTCTGTGGTACGAAGCCGAGATGCACTCGCCTGACCACAGCGTAGCGGGCGCAACCTCTCCCGGATTGCCCGTGGTCCTTTTTGGAAGGAACCGTCACCTGGGCTGGTCGATGACCTACTCACCGTCCGACACGATCGACTACTTCGTCGAGGACTGCCGAAATGGAGAGCACAGGATCGGTCGATCGTGGGTCCCGATGCAACGCCGAAAGGAAGAAGTCCCAATCCGGGGCGGCGATGTCAATCGGTTCACCGTCTTCAGCTCGAACAACGGTGTGCTCCTCGGTGATGCCACGAAAACTGGCCGATATCTGTCGTTGAAGTGGACAGGCGTGCCGGGCGCGTTTGCCAAGACGGTCGACTCATTCATGGAGTTGCATCGATCGCGCAGTGTCGAAGAGGCGCTGCCGGCAGTTCGAGGCATCGAATTCCCGTCGGCGGGATGGGTCCTCGCCGATGGCCAGGGCCACATCGGCTCACAGGTCAGTGGACGGATTCCACGGCGAAAAGATGGCTGGAGCGGCTTGTATCCGGTGCCGGGGTGGGTGAAGGCGAACGCTTGGAAAGGCACCGTTGATTCCGAAACGCTACCGACGGAGTTCGACCCCGAATGCGGTTTCGTGGCCTTTGCGAATCAGCCCGTCAATCCGACTGAGGGACCATCCATCGTCAGTGGAGCCCCGCCGTCTTACAGGTTCCAACGAATCAAAGAGGTTCTGTCCGAACCGCGACCCCTGTCTGTCGTCGATTTGCAGCACCTGCAGTACGACGTCACAAGCAAACAAGCCGAGCGTCTGACCCCGATTTTTTTGGCTCACCTGCACAATCCAGACGCTGAGGTGGACCTAAGCGCTTGGCACTGCGATTTCACGGTTAGTTCTCGGCGGGCAACCATGTTCCACAATATCTACCGCGCCGCCCTGATGGTCACGTTTGGCGACGGCGGGTTGGGGCGAGACTACCTGGCCTACCTGCTCGATGAGACCAGCTTCTACACCTCCGCTACGGAAGGCATGGATAGTGTGCTCTGCAATCCGGACTCCGCGTGGTTCGAGGGGCGGGACTATTCCGAGGTCATGGAACAGGCAGTGCGGGAGGGGCTGCTGGCCGACGCCACGGAATGGGGCGAGATCAGTGTCGTCAACCACCGAAACAGCATCGTCGGCGCGGCGCTGAAAGGTCTTCCGCGAATCAACCAGGGCCCGCACGGGTTGAACGGCCACCATTCGACGATACATCAAGCTACCCATGTCAGAGACCATGGGGTCGACGGCGTGTTCGGACCGAGCTACCACTTTGTAACGGATATGGGCTCGAAGACGATGTGGACGAACCTGCCGGGCGGACCGTCGGAGAACCCGCTCAGTCGGTTCTACGCCAATGACCTCGGACGTTGGCGTTTTGGCGACTACAAGCGAATCAAACTGCACCGTCGCCTATTCGAGTCTTGAGCGCCGATTCACCACCACAGATCAGACTTTGACCGCGACCGCGATGTGCGCCTCGCCGGTGAGTGCGTAGGGTCCGCCATGTTGGCTCCCTCGCACGCCGGCGGCGACATTGTTCCGGAAGGCGGCCCGCTGCTCGTCTGTCATCTTGTCCAGAACGAACTTGAGCCCCGGTGCGATGCCCTCGACCCGATCCCTCAGCCATTCGGGCGAGTCGATCGGCCAAACGTGAGCCACGGTGTAGATGTTCACGTATCCGAACCCGGCTTCTAACATCATCGCCCGCAAACGGTGCGGGTCGGTGAGTTCCAACCATGCCGGCGGTTCGGCGGGTGGCGGTAGATCGGGGACCGCCTGCTGAGCGGCACCCATCATTAGTTGAAAGAACCCCAGGCGTTCCATTGGACCCCAGACGGCTACAGAAGCTCGACCACCCGGCTTGAGCACGCGATACATCTCGCGAAAACCCGCCGCTCGATCGGGAAACATCATCAGACCGAAGTTCGACACTGCATAGTCGAACGCCTCGTCGTCTACGGCCAGGTCCTGCCCATTCATTACCTCGAGTTTGACTTTGGACAAGCGGTATCCCTGGAGCCGACCTGCGAGTACGGCGAGCATACCGGGCGAGAAGTCCGTCGCTAAGACATCGGCTCCCGCGTTGGCGGCCGCGATCGTGACGGCTCCAGTGCCGGCGGCGATATCCAGCAGTCGATCGCCCTCTTGAATTCCCAACAGATCGATGGTGTCGGACGCAAACCGCTCGGTGAAAGGCCGCGCGACCTCATCATATCCAGACGCCATGGGTGTCCACTCGTCCGCCCGTTGTTCAGGTGAAAGCTCCATTTGCCCCCTCCGCAAAAGTCACTCGAAAAGAAGTTGCCGTGGTCGGGCACCCTGCCCGAGTGCTTCAAACTAGCAGGCAGTTTCGGTCCAGACAACCGGTCTACCAGTTCTCATGGGCCCGACCTGAGAGCCTTCACCAAACCTCAGAAAAGCTCGGCGAGCCTCGGACGGGGCATTAGAAATCTGAGACTATCCCACATGCTCAGAAGCTATACTCCAATTAAA
>CAZDBH010000500.1:0-5915 GCA_964503485.1 uncultured Bradymonadales bacterium
GGGTGCCACAGCTACTTCACCTCACGCAACGCCTCAACCAGCTCCTCTCCCATGAAGTCCGGAATGAAGGGGCTTCGTACGCGGCCGTCACCGTGCTCTCCTGATAGCGAGCCGTTGTACTTCCCGACCAGTTCGGCGACCTCTTTCCCGATCCCTTTTAGCTTTTCGACGTCGTCCGCGTCCTTGAGATTGAGACTGGGGCGTAGGTGAAGCTCCCCGACAGAGGCATGGCCGTAGTACACCCACTCGACCCCATAGCGCTCCATGATTGCCGTGAACTCATCTATGTATGCGGGCTGGTCTGCGACCGCCACGGCCGTGTCTTCGACGAAGGCGACCGGCTTGAAGTCGCCGCGGATTCCCATCAGGAGGCCGAGGCCAGCCTTTCTCAGCGCCCAGACTTGGTGGACCCGGTCGGCTGCTATCTCTGCGCAGTGGTAGCTCTTTCCTCCCTCGGTCATGGCGGCGGTCACCGCGGCTTTCTTCTGCGCGACCTCCTCCTCGGAGTCACAAAAGAACTCGATGATGAGAATCGCCTCGGGGTCTCCCTCGATGAAGAAGCGGTTTCGCCGTTGCTGTAGCTGGTCGAGGGTTCGGTCTAGGATCGGTTTGTCGATGAGTTCAACTGCGGACGGAGTATGCTTAACTGCCTCGACGGTCGCTTCGAGGGCACCGCGAAGGGTGGCAAACTGAGCAACCACCACGCCCGATGCCACCGGTTTCGGTTCACAATTGAGGGTTGCCTCTGCCCACATTGCGAGAGTGCCCTCGGAGCCGCAGAGGAACTTCGCCAGGTTGAGAGGTTCCCCATCGGGATCGACGAGAACAGTGCTAGCCAGGTAGTCGAGGGCATAGCCTGTGTTTCGACGAATCACATCTCTCTTGGGAAAACGGGAATCGATCTGCGTCCGATATCGGTGGACGATGTCTCGCAGGCCGCTGATCAGCTCAGCCAGTCGCTCATCGTTCGCGGTCTGTTCGGCGAGTTGAGCCGAATCCCAGTCTTCAAAGTCATGGGTTGAACCGTCGGCTAGGATCGCCCGACAGCCCAGGACGTGTTCCCGGGTCGTGCCGTATAGAATAGAGCGACTCCCGCATGAGTTGTTTCCCATCATGCCGCCGATCATTGCTCGACTGCTGGTCGAGGTATCCGGGCCAAAGAGCAGACCACTGGGCCCGAGGAAACGGTTGAGGTCGTCCTGAATAACTCCGGGCTGGACTCTCACCGAGCGTTTGCCCTCGTCGAGTTCGAGGATCGTGTTCATGTGGCGGCCGATGTCGACAACCGTTCCCGATCCCACCACTTGGCCGGCCAGGCTCGTTCCCGCAGCCCGGGGTATCAGACAGCCATCAGTCTCAGCGGCGTGGGCGACGAGAGCTAGAAGGTCGCGTTCGTTCTTCGGAAAGACGACAGCCTCGGGGGTCTCCGAATAGATCGATGCATCCGTGGCGAAAATGGCTCGATGTGTGGCATCGGTGTGCACTTCCCCCTGAAGTGTCGCCCGCAATGCCACTAATCTGTCTCGACTCTCTCCACTCACAGAGACAACCCTTCACACCAGACTGCCTGGCGCTTATAACACGCGCCCAACGATAAGCGTAATGAGGACATACAGGTGAGTGCCCAACCGAAGAGTGAAAATATCACTTGGTCAGGGTCCCGTGTCTCTAGAGACGATCGCAAGACACTCTTGGGCCACGGCGCGACACTGGTTTGGCTGACGGGGCTCTCGGGATCTGGCAAGTCGACCGTTGCCCGAGCACTCGAAGAGGCCCTAGTCAAACGAGGCGATCAGGCCTACGTGCTCGATGGCGACAACATCCGGTTCGGACTCAACAACGACCTAGGCTTCAGTCCGGAAGATCGAACCGAGAATATCCGCCGAGTTGGACACGTCGCCAAGCTATTCGTCGATTCGGGGACGATCGTGATCACCGCATTCATCTCGCCCTATCGTGAAGACCGCGATGCGGCTCGCGCCATTCAAGCCGAGAGCACCGACTTTGTCGAGGTTCACCTCGACTGTCCGCTCGAAATCTGCGAGTCGCGCGATCCCAAGGGGCTGTACAAGAAGGCCCGCAGTGGCGAAATAGCCGAATTTACCGGCGTTTCAGCACCCTATGAGGCGCCGGTCGACCCTGAGTTGGTGCTCGACACCGGCACTCAGACTTTGGATGAGAGCGTCGAAGCGTTGATTCAACATCTGATTGCACGGGGGACTCTTGTTGGTTGAGAAAGCACCACTCTTGCGGCGCTCCTTGATCAAGAGGGCGTTGACACTCGCTTTCCTCTGCCTGATCGGCCTTGTGCCGACCCAGGTGTTCGCCAGCTCAACCGACCTCTTTGGGCTAGGAGCCCGCGGGGCGGCCATGGGCGGGGCGGTCGTGAGCAACGTCAGCGGCTTCGCGAGCGTTTACTACAACCCGGCTGCCCTAATGGTCCTCGGCCAGCGCCAATTCACCGTCGGAGTCCAGCGGGCTGACTACGGGCTCGAGTTGAATGAGGAGGGCTATGCCGTCGACGAGGCCATGAACCTGGTCCTCGGGTTCAACGTACCCATCCCGTTCGGGGGCGTGCTGGCCGATCGTATTGCTTTTGGCTTGGGTTTTGTAATCCCCTTCGCCTCAATCCTAGAGGCAGACGTCAGAGCCCCAGAAACCCCAGTGTTCATATTGGTAGAGAATCGAGCGCGAGTAATCGGACTGCACGCCTCCCTTTCGGTGAAGATCCTCGATTGGCTTTTTGTCGGCGGCGGCGTCGTCGCACTAGCTGAGTTGATCGGCGGGATCGACATCGCTCCCAATGACCAAGGCCAGCTGGGATCGACGGTTCGCGACGAGCTAGTCGCAGACTATGCGCCGATTGTGGGCCTCCTCATCGAACCAACCGACTGGTTTTCGTTTGGGGTGGCCTTTCACGGCGCTTCGGATGCGCGGTTTACCTTTCCGGTTACCGCAGATCTCGGGTCGGGCTTTCCCGTTGACGTGCCCACGTTAGATATCGCCGGAATCGCTCAATTCGATCCGGCCAACATCAGTAGCGACGTGACGATTCGACCCGTCGAGGGCTTCACCTTAGCAGCTGGCGTGACCTTCAAGCTCTGGAGCGAGTTCGAGAACCCGATCATAAACACAACAGAACCCGTACCCGAACAGGACCCAGCAGGTTTCATCGATGTTTGGGTACCCCGCCTGGGCGCAGAGTATGAGCTCACTTTGGGCGAAGTCGAGCTCGCACTCCGGACGGGCGGATACTGGGAAGGTTCACCCGTGCTGCAGCAAGTGGCCAACCACAATTATCTCGATTCCAGCCGGCTAGGAATTGGTCTAGGGGCCGGTGTGCTGTGGCGGGGCATCACCTTCGATATGGCCCTGCAGGCCCAATTCATGAGTAGCCGAACCCACACAAAGGACCCCGATCTGGTTCGCGATCCCGAGAACGCAGGACTCCCATCGATAAGTCATAACGGGACCATCATTGTCAGTGTCTTCGAAGTGGGGTTGGCGTTTTGAGCAATTCAAAAATGAAAAAACGGGCTCAGACGAGTAGGCTTCGAGCTTGGCTCGCTATCTCGGCTGCCGGAATCCTGCTGCTTTCATCGGCCGGTGCCTTCGCAAATCCCCTCGACGCCTTCGGTAGTGGTCCACGCGCGATCAGCCTGGGAGGGGCCTTCACCAGTCTGGCGAACGACTCGTCCGCCAACTATTACAACCCGGCCGGTTTGGCGCAGGGTAGCGATCTGCGCTTCGATATCGGCTACACTTACAACAACCCGAATTTGAACTTCAACGGCCTCGACTCCGAAGTCGATCTCGTCCGAGGCCTTCAGGTCGGTGTGGTGCTTCCCGGCGAAGTGCTCGGCAAGCGCTTCGCGGCGGGAATCGGGATGCTCTTGTTGGACGATCGGGTCACCCGTGTGCGATCGCTACCTCAGCAGCAGCCCCGTTTCGTGCTCTTCGACAACCGGGTGCAACGCCTCTACATCGCAGCCAACTTCTCGCTCGAGCCCTTCGACCATTTCTTCGTGGGTGGCGGTCTTACGTTCATGGCTCATACCTCGGGAAGACTCGAAGTAGAGGGGATCGTCAGCCAGAACGACGTCAACAACACGATGTTGCAGGCAGGGGTCGATGTCGACATCGAATCGGCTCGTTACGCTCAGGCGGGAATCCTCTACGCACCCGACGCCCCCTGGTCTATCGGGTTGGCCTTCCGGCAGGACTATTTCCTCCGCCTGCAGTTGGGAACCATCGTCACCGGCGACATCGTCTTCGACGCAGACCCCGAGAATCCCCTCACACTCGTCGAAGAGGGCAGTTTCATTTTCGACTCCGACAACGCCAACCTCTACTCGCCTATGCAGCTCGTCCTCGGTTTCAGTTACGACTTTGGACCTATTCTCGTGAGCGCGGACGTGGGGTGGTATCGCTGGTCCCAGTTTAGGTCGCCCACATCTGAAATCGACATCGTGCTCGACCTGGACGGCCTCGATTTCTCACTTCCCGAGTTCGACGAGGTCCTCGATCCCGGCTTCTCTGATTTGGTAATTCCCCGTATCGGTCTCGAAGCAAGCCTTTTCGAGGGTGACCACTTTGGGCTGACGGGACGTACCGGGTACTTCTTCGAGGACAGTCCGGCGCCCGACCAAGGCGGTTTTACGAACTATGCCGACTCGGCCAAGCACGGATTGTCAGCCGGAGTAGGAATGACCTTCAGAGACTTTTCCGAAGTGCTTCCCAAGCCGCTCGAATTGGACATGAGTTTTCAGTACATCCATTTCGCCGAAAGGGAGTACCTCAAGGACGATCCCGCAGACCTGGTCGGAGACTACACCATCGATGGCGGCATACTCGGCGTCAGTTTCACGTTGGGGTTACTGCTATGAGATGCACCATTCTTATTCTCAGTCTCGCGGTGGTGTCGTGTGGCACCCTCGCCGCAGGCGACGGCGGGAGCAGCAATCTCCCCAATCGGCTCATCATCCCATTCAACAAGATTGAGGCGCCCGAGGGAGACGACGAGAGCACACTCCCCTTCGTTATCACCGAGGACGACGTCGCTTTGGACGAGCCGAATGGTTTGGTGGCTGGGTCGGGTGTCGATCTCTATTTTCAAGCCTCGACCGAAGAGATGACCGTCATCCAGAGAGCGAGCAGTTCGGATGGAATCAGCTTCGGCGCTTCAGAGACCGTTTTCGAGCCCGAAAGCGACTGGGAGGGCACCTCGGTGGGTTCGCCAACTGTTATACGCGGGAGCCAGTACGTCCTGTTCTACGTCGGCGGCGGCGGAGCGGCTGTGGGTCGCGCAACCTCCGACAATGGAACCAGTTGGACCCGTCAGGATCAGCCTGTGTTCGATCCCGACGAGTCCATCGAGTCCGCTACAGTGGTCCGGTTCGACGGCGCCTATCTGCTGTATTACTCCGTGCTCGGTGAAGACGAAGATGGCGATGTCGTTCCTGTGAGAATCGAATTAGCTCGATCGAATGATGGTCTGGTGTGGAGCGAAACCGGCGAAGTATTTAGCTCCGCAGGGGGTTGCACGACCCCGTCAGGACTCGATACCGCCTGTTGGGACGGCACCTATGTCGGCTCCCCAGACGCCCGCATCGTGACCTCACCAACCGGACGCGAGGTGGTTGACCTCTGGTATACCGCCGGCAACGGGACCAACTCGAATATTGGGTTTGCTGGTTCGTTCGATGGAACCACCTTCTCTCGATTTGCTGACAATCCGGTGGTGAGTGACGCCACCCCGGAGCGGGCCGCCAACGTGCTCGAAGTCAACGGACGTTTGTTCATGTACTACTCGGACAATCACAGCGGTAGCCGCTCAATCGGCTTGGCCAGGCAAGGCCAGGACTAGCAACCCGTCGCGTATAACGCCCCGGACTCCAGCCGTTAGCTTTTAGCGG
>CAZDBH010000501.1:0-4564 GCA_964503485.1 uncultured Bradymonadales bacterium
GTCGTCTTTCGTAACGACGATGTCCCAACACTGCCGGTGTCGTACTTTGAGGAACCGACGCCGATCGGGTTGCTTCGAGCCCTGTCTGACGGCTGTATCGAGGCTGGCGGCCGTTGTGATGTGTTGTCGATTCCTCACAACTCCAATTGGAGTGACGGCAACATGTTCTGGACCAACTATCCCGGCGCCGAAACCGAAGAAGAGGAGCGGGAGCAGGCCCGACTTCGCTACGAACTCGAACCACTGGTCGAGATGTTTCAACACAAGGGCGACTCTGAGTGCATGAACGGCATGACGCAGGTGTTTGGCGATCCCGACGAGTTCTGTGACTTCGAGAAGCTCGTCGAGCCGCCCATTCGAGACTGCGGGAGCTTCCCGGGCGGCGGTTCGATGGCTGGAGTGGGCTGCGAGACGCGCTTCAACTATGTCCGTTACGTCCTGACCGAGGGCTTCAAGGAACTGGTTCGAATCGGGGTGAATCCGTACAGGTTGGGGTTCATTGCCAGCACCGACTCCCACAACGCCATCCCCGGAGCGGTTGAGGAAAGGGACTTTCTGGGTCATACGGGAAGCCAAGAGGACAGCATCGAGGACAGACTTCAGACTGGCAACTTGGTGCCCGGTGGTATCGTGAACTCGCCGGGTGGTCTTGCCGCCGTCTGGGCCGTCGAAAACTCGCGCGACGCCATCTTCGACGCGATGGAGCGCCGAGAGACCTACGCAACGAGTGGGCCGCGCATCATCGTTCGCTTTTTTGGAGCCTCAGACCTTTCTGACGAGCTCTGCGATGCCCCGGACATGATTGAGACCGGGTACCGGTCGGGGGTGCCGATGGGGGGCAACCTGGGCTCGATACCCGATGGTTCGGCCCCTTCTTTCGTTGTTTCGGCCTTGCGAGACGCGGGCACCGCGAACTTCCCGAGTACTCCCCTACAGCGCATTCAGATTGTCAAAGGCTGGCTTGATTCTGACGGAAACAACAACTACCAGGTCTACGAGGTGGCCGGTGATCCCGACAACGGCGCATCGGTCGACACAGACACGTGCGAAACCTCGGGTGAGGGCTTCGACTCGCTCTGCGGAGTCTGGCGTGATCCCGACTTCGATCCAGCCGAGCACGCCTACTATTACGCTCGCGTTCTGGAGAACCCGACCTGTCGATGGTCTACCCTGCAGTGCAACACCTTGCCAGAAGCAGATCGGCCAGTGAGTTGTGACGAACCCAGGACCATCCAAGAGCGAGCGTGGTCTTCGCCAATCTGGTACCAAGCCCAGTAGAGCGGCCCCGAGAAACCGGTGAAAAAGAGTGGCAACCGAATCCGAGGTAGCCTACCCTGTCGGCGAGTAAATCGTTCCGGATTTTAGGCGGTATGCATAGCACCGTTCGTCATACCGCGAGACTCCTCGCGACCCTACTTCAGATATGTTGCCTCGTCGCTTGCAGCCCCGGTTCCGGCGGTTCGGACTCGCTCGATGTCGAGCCCGAAACCGAAATGAGTGACGCGGGGGACATGGAAGACTCCGAGCCCGATGAAGAGGACATGCCGGGGGACGAAACGGACCTCGAAGATGAGCCGGAAGTGACGGACGTCGAAGACGAGGACCTAACGGACGTCGAAGACGAAGCAGATGGTGCGGACACGAGTGACGAGACCTCGGGCGACGTCGCCGAAGAGACGGACCTAGCAGACGCACTGGATGTGGCCACTGAGTTGCCGATCAGAGGGGAGACCGGGCCCGTACCCACCGAATTCACCGGCCAGTTCATTGCCCACGGCGACTTTTTTCACCGGTGGAATGGGACCTCCTACGAGCAAATGTTCATTCGCGGTGTCGACCTTGGTGTGGGAATGCCGGGCACCCAACCCGGGCACCTGGCACCCCAGTATGACGACTACATGAATTGGTTCGCCCAGATGAAAGAGACGGGCTTCGACGTCGTACGAATCTACACCCTTCACTACCCTCGTTTTCACGAAGCGGTGCGTGATTACAACACCGCAAATCCTGACGACCCGCTCTATATTCTGCAGGGCGTCTGGCTTCGAGAACAAGACCCGGGTGGGACCGACCTGCACGATCTGAACGACGACTTCACTCAACTGACCGAAGAGACGATCGACGCAGCCCATGGCAATGTGACCATTGCCGAGCGACGCGGGCGGGCCTGGGGCACATACGAAGTGGACATTTCAGAGTGGGTCATGGGCTACATTATTGGCCGCGAGGTGTACGGAAGAGAGGCGGTCGGCACCGATTCGGCTCATCCTGAAGATACGAGCTACGAAGGGACCTCCGTCCGGCTACTCTCCGGCAATCCCGCGAGCGTCTGGGCTGCGGCACGACTCGACCACGCCCTGACCTACGAAGCAGAGAACTACGATACCCGAATCCCGATGGCCTTCGCGAGCTGGATGGAACTCGATCCGATGACCCACCCGACCGAACGGGTTGAGACTGGAAAAGACATCGGCACCATTGATCTCTCGGAGCTCGACTCATTCGGTGCGCCCCAGGGACACTTCTACAGCTTCCACGTCTACCCCTACTACCCGCGCTTCATCAACGAAGAGCCAGCCTACCAGCGTTTCGAGGATGAGTTGGGAAACAACAGCTATCTCGGTTACTTGGTCGACTTGAAACGGCACTACACCGGGCTGCCAATCATGGTAACCGAGTTCGGCGTACCGTCGAGCTGGGGCGTCGCGAGAGATAGCACGAGTGGCATGCACCAAGGTGGTCACACCGAAACCGAGCAAGGTGCTTTTGCCGCACGCATGCTAAACGACATTCACCGAGTCGGATACACAGGAGCGGTGGTGTTCCATTGGATGGATGGGTGGTTCAAGCGAATCTGGATTACGCGTGAACGCGCCTTTCCCAGCGATCGAATGCCGCTGTGGCACGACATGATGAACCCACAGCAGAGCTACGGCCTGATGGCTTTCGATCTCGGACCACCCGATTTCGAAGTGATGCCAGAAGTGACGGGCGACGGGCGGATTGCTCGAGTTCGAGCGGCTGCCGACGCCGAGTACTTTCACGTCGAACTCACACTCGATGAAGCCACCGACGAGCCCATTATCGTGGCCTTCGACACGTACGATGACGAACTCGGAGAGAGCCAACTGCCCAACGGCGTGCGGTCGCCTCGAGCGGTCGAGTTTGTCCTCGAGATCGGAGAGTCCACGGCCGAGTTGTCGGTGATGTCGAGCTACGATCTGTACTCGATTCTGGGAGCGGAAGCACGCGGGACGCCAGTTTTCCGCTCGACTGTAAGCGACGGGGGCGGGTGGTTACCGTGGGTCTGGAACACGGCGACAGAGCACGTGAGTGGCGACGGCCTCTACACGTTCCCTGCGGAGGACTTCGAGGCCGGTCATCTGATCGTTCGCAGGGCGGGCGATGAGACCACCAGCCAAGACGCGGTTGTCGTCGACGGCCTCACGATCACGATTCGTGTTCCGTGGTTGCTGCTCCACTTCACCGACCCCAGTACCCTAAGCGTCTTTCATAGCTCCACTGGCGAGGGTAGAGCGCGCGAAGCGCGCGTCACCGAGGGAATCGGGCTGGTCGTCAACCTGGGTGACACGACCCTCGAGACTCCCCGATTCACTTGGGACGGATGGGACCAGGCGCCGGAAACAACCGATCGGCTCAAGGCATCAGTCGAGGTTTTGGGCGAAGCGCTCGAACTGATCGACCCCTTCCCCGTGTCACCATGAACAGCGTGAAGCCGAGAAAACTCGAGGTGATGCTGTGTTTCATACTGGCTGGGGGGCTCCCATCGCTGTCCTGCACCGAGGAAGCTGAGCCCGCCGTCGACGTTGTTTCCGACCTGCCTCAGGTAGACCTTCCGATTCAAGGACCATCGCGCCCTACACCAACCGAGTTCAGCGGCCAGTTCATCGCCCATGGCGACTTCTTCCACCGATGGAACGGCGAGTCCTACGAGCGAATGTTCGTGCGAGGTGTCGATTTGGGGGTCGGTATGCCCGGTTCCCAACCCGGTAACCTCGCGCCCCAGTACGACGATTACATGAGTTGGTTCGCGCAGATGAAGCAGACCGGATTCGACGTGGTGCGGATCTACACACTGCACTACCCTCGATTTCACGAGGCGGTGCGGGACTACAACACGGCGAACCTGAACGATCCCATCTATGTGCTGCACGGTATCTGGCTCAGCGAACCCGAGGAAGGCTCGGGGGACCTTCACGAACTCACCGATGACTTCACACAGTTGATCGAGGAGACCATCGACGCCGCACACGGCAATGCGGATATCGCCGAGCGGCGGGGACGCGCGTGGGGCATCTACGAGGTCGACATCTCTCAGTGGATTATGGGCTGGATCGTCGGGCGGGAAATCCACGGTCCTGAAGTTGTCTTTACCGACCAGGCTCACCCGGATGACACGAGCTACGAGGGCGAGTCGGTTCGCTTACCGTCGGGCAACCCCTCCAGTGTCTGGGCCGCGGCGCGCCTCGACTTCGCATTCACATATGAGGCAGAAGGATATGGGACGCGGATTCCCATGGCCTTTTCTAGCTGGATGGAACTC
>CAZDBH010000501.1:4591-5892 GCA_964503485.1 uncultured Bradymonadales bacterium
GCGTCACCCGACTGAACCAGAGAGTACGCGCAAGGACATCGGCACCATCGATCTGGCCGAATTGGATTCCTTTGGCGCACCTCAGGGACACTTTTTCAGCTTCCACGTTTATCCGTATTGGCCGCGCTTCGTCAGCGAACAGCCCGACTACCAGCTCTTCGAGGATGAACTCGGAAACAACAGCTATTTGGGCTACTTGGTTGACTTGAAGCGCTATCACCGCGGCCTGCCGATCATGGTTACGGAGTTTGGGGTGCCCTCGAGCTTGGGCTGTGCACAGTTCTCATCGAGCGGGATGAACCAGGGTGGCCTTACAGAACAGCAGCAGGGCGAATTCGGGGCCCGAATGCTGCGCGATATTCACCGGGTGGGGTATGCGGGCGCTATCACGTTCCACTGGATGGACGGGTGGTTCAAGCGAATCTGGATTACACGCGACCGTACCTTCCCCCACGACCGGCTGCCGCTGTGGCACGACCTGATGAACCCCCAGCAGAGCTATGGCCTGATGGCTTTCGACTTGGGCCCGCCTGACTTCGATGCGCTCAGCCCCGTCGAGGGCGAGGATCGTGTCCGCAGGGTACGAGCAGCGGCGGATGCCGAGTACTTCCACGTGGAGCTCGAACTCGACGCACCGACGGATGATGTCGTCACGCTGGCCTTTGACACCTATGACGATGAACTCGGCGAGCGCGTGCTGCCCAACGGCATTCGCTCACCTCGTGCGGTGGAGTTTGCCCTCGAAATCGGAGAATCCATGGCCGAACTGTCGGTAATGGCGAGCTACGACCTGTACTCCATGCTTGGCGCTTCGGGACGGGGCGACTCCGACTTTCGATCGACGGTCAGCGATGGCGGTGGATGGCGTCCCTGGGTGTGGAATACAACCCTCGAACACGTGAGCGGCGATGGGCTCTACGTGTTCCCCAAGCAGGACTTCGAGGCGGGCCACCTGGTCGTGCGCCGAGAAGGGGATCGCGAGACGAGCCACGATTCGGTGGTCGTCGAGGGTGCGACTCTGACCATTCGGGTGCCCTGGACTCTGCTCCACTTTACCGACCCCAGTACACTGAGTGTCTTTCACAGTTCGACCGGGTCGGGTACAGCTCGCGAGGCGCAGGTTACCCAGGGGATCGGACTGGTGATCACGATTGGCGACACGATCTTCGAGACACCGCGTTTTGTCTGGGATGGATGGGACAGCGCGCCCGAGACGACCGATCGGCTGAAGGCTTCCGTGGATATCATGCGGGAAGCATTGGAACAGATCGATCCCTTCCCAGAGTCGCCATGAGGGGCGC
>CAZDBH010000502.1:0-5890 GCA_964503485.1 uncultured Bradymonadales bacterium
GTTACCCTCTTGCGATTAAGTCAGCCTGTTTTCTGCGAATTTTGGTGCAGGAACGTTTGGTGTGGCAACTCTAACCATAAAGCGGTAATCGGGTTCGGAGTGTCTTCTTTGTCAACAGATGGTGTAAATTCAGCCCGCACCTCCAGCTCTGGGGAAGGAAAGAAGGACCGCGGTGTCCTTCCAACCCCCGTACCTTTCGGTAAGTACTATCTGCTCGAAAAGGTCGCCACGGGCGGAATGGCGGAGGTCTTCAAAGCCAAAGCCTTCGGAGTGGAAGGATTCGAGCGGCTGCTCGCCGTTAAGCGCATTTTGGCGAGCATCGCCGAGGACACCGAGTTCATCTCGATGTTCATCGACGAAGCGAAAATCGCGGGTCGGCTCAATCATGCGAATATTGCTCAGATTTTCGACCTAGGTAAGGCGGACGGAAGCTACTTCATCGCGATGGAGTACATCTCTGGTCTGGACTGCCGAGCAATTTTTGACCGCTATCGCCGTGTCAGCGCCAAGCTCGGCGTCGATATGGCCTGTTACTGTGTGATGAAAGTCTGCGAAGGTCTGGACTACGCCCACAACAAGACAGACTCTCTCGGCAACCCACTCAACATCGTTCACCGCGACATCAGCCCCCAGAACATTCTCGTCAGTTATGAAGGCGAGGTGAAAATCATCGACTTCGGTATCGCGAAGGCGGCAGGAAAATCGACCCAAACCCAGGTCGGCATCCTCAAGGGCAAATTCAGCTACATGTCGCCGGAGCAAATCCGGGGGTTGACCCTCGATCGCCGAAGCGACCTCTTCTCGCTCAGTATCGTCCTGTACGAGTTGCTGACACTGGAGCGTTTGTTCTTGGGCGAGAGCGATTTCGAGACGTTGGAGAAGATCCGAAAGGTCGAAGTCGCGCCGCCGACTCTCTACAATCCCCACGTGCCAAAAGAGCTCGAGGATATCGTCCTGAAAGGGCTCGCGAAGGACCCGAACCTTCGCTATCAAACCGGGCACGAGATGCAGCAAGCGCTGCAGAAATTCATGTTCAACCAGTCCTTGTACTTCACGAACAAGGATCTTGCCGCCACCATGCAGGAAAACGCTGCGGACGAACTGAGGTCTGAGCGGCAAAAACTCGAGTACTACCAAACCCTCGACCTCGAGACGATTCGACGTCAGTCGGGCGAGATACCGGAGCCCTCGGTGCAACGGGGCGATTCGTCCCTCGATTGGGACGACGACGAAGTCGCCACAACCGTCTACCACGGCGGCGAAGACGACGATCTCATCGACGTCATCACCGAACTCGACTTCGAGGATGAAGACGAGTGGGGCGTCAGCGAAAACACGCCAAAGAACTCAGTTACTCCACCGCCGCCACCTCCGGTGCCGGCCAGCGAGTTCCGAGCAGAGACCGGGTCGGTCCCGACGACCTCCAAGAGTGGGTCAGAAGACGGCTGGGACAAGATCGTGGCCAAGGAAGCCGAAGGGTTGGTCCAAGAACGGCCTTCGCCGGCCGCTACCGTCAAGCGACCCAGCGGCATCTACACACCGGCCACCGGCAGTTCGGGTCGTAACATCGGCCTCGCGCTAATCATCTTGATCGCGCTCGTCTTGGGAGTTGGCGGTGCTTACTGGTTCATTCAATCTCGCACCCCAGATATCAGCCTGGTCTTCAGTCCAGAACCTGGCAACGTCTCGATTCTACTGGACGAGCGAATCATCTACGAAGGCGAGACGCCCTACACCTATACCGACGCAACACCGGGAAGCTATACACTGACGCTGCTCGCTCCCAACTACCAGAACATGACTGGGGAGATTGAGCTTCAGGACGGCGGCACATACGACATCAACTGGACGCTGATTCCGGTGGAGGCGCCAGGTGTGGACTGCGCCAGCACCCCTGCTGGGGCACGCATTCTCGTCGATGGTACCGATACGGGGCTTGTCACGCCGGCAACCGTAGCCCAACTCGAGAGAGGGGAGCATCAAATCGAACTTCAACGAGACGGGTTTATCACCGCCTCGGAGCGGATCGTCCTGGCCGAAGACCCCATTACTGTCGAAAAGACACTGGTCGTCGAGCAGTTTCGAGTCCTCCTACAGGTCGAACCGGCCAACGCGCGATACCGATTGAACGACGCCGGGACTGGCGCCGAGGTGTCGGACGGAGAGGGCAGCGCCGAGCTAACCGAACTGGATGGCAGTCTGCGCTACCTCCTGTTTGTCGAAGCTGAGGGTTACCGTCGACACAGCACGGTTATCGAGGCAACCGGTGAGGCCACCGTGCCGCTTCAGGTCGTCCTAGAAGCCGAGGAAGAAGACGTCGTCGTCGAAAATACGGTTGACCGTGATGTGGTCGTCGCCACTGAGGACGCCGCCACCGCCGAACTGGCGCGAGCCCGGGCCGCCGAGCGGGAAAGAGAGCGCGAACGGGAGCGTGAGGAGCGGCGCAATCGGGAAGCAGAGACCGAAGATACGGACGAAGACGACCAAAATGAGCAGGTCGAGGACGAAGACGAGCAAGTCGCCGAGAACACCACCGAGTCAGACAACTCGGACAATGACGGGGAGTCGGATACCGAGAATGAGGAGGCGCCTGTAGTCGTCGAAGCAAGCTCGGACGAACCCGGATCACTGAGCGTTCAAAGCCGTCCGTCGGCAGGGGTTTACGTCAACGGACAGTTTATTGGGTATACTCCGATTCGTGACCTTCCATTGGAACCCGGTCGCTACCGAGTCCGTCTAGTGAGGGAAGAGTTTGGACTCGAATACGAGAGAACCGTCACAGTGGACCCGGGTGAGAACGAGCAGGTCATCCATCGAATGGAATAAACCGAGGCTACATGACCAAAGTCACCCGAGAGCTAATCCACAAACTCCCAAAAACTGACCTTCATGTTCATCTCGATGGCAGCCTTCGCCTCGAGTCGATACTCGAGCTATCCGAACAGCAGAAAGTAAAACTGCCCGCGAAGAACCGGGACAAGCTAAAAGCACTCCTGCAACCTGGCTTCGAGTGCGAGAGCCTCGAGGAATACCTCAAAGCCTTCGACATCACACTCCAGATTCTGCAGACTCCCGAGTCGCTGTATCGGGCCGCCTTCGAGCTCGGTGAAGATGCGGCCAAGGAAAACGTCAAGTATATGGAGGTCCGCTACAGCCCCATTCTGCACACGCGCAACGGGCTGCGAACCAGCAACATTATCGAATGTGTGGCCGAGGGGCTGCGGGAGGCCAAGCGCAGGTACGGCATCATGAGCGGGCAAATCTTGTGCGGGATTCGACACCTGCACCCTCGTGAGAGTCTACGCCTGGCCGAGGTGGCGGTCGCTTTCAAGAACAAGGGGGTTGTCGGCTTCGATTTGGCCGGCGCCGAATACAACAACCCAGCCCGCGACTACGTTGATTGTTTCAGCTTGATTCGGAAGAACAACGTAAATTGCACCATTCACGCGGGTGAGGCTTACGGTCCAGACAGCATCCACCAAGCGCTGCATGTGTGTGGCGCCCATCGTATCGGTCATGGAACTCGCTTGCGGGAAGACGGAGCCCTGCTCAACTACGTCAACGACCACCGCATTCCGCTCGAGGTCTGCATCAGCTCGAATATCCAGACCAAGGCGTGCGACGCATTCGATTCCCACCCGATCCGTTTCTATTATGACTACGGATTGCGGACCTCGATTTGCACGGACAACCGCCTGATCACCGATACAACGATGACTGACGAACTCTACCTGCTCGTGGAGCACTACAACTTCGATGTAGAGGACATCCGCAACGTCACGTTGGACGGCTTCAAGAGCGCGTTCATGCCGTTCAGGAAGAAGCGCGAAGTCACCGCCAAAGCGCTGGCAGAGTTCGACTCTATTGTCGAAGCAGCCGGCGTCACCGCGCCCGACCTCGAGAATCGACGCGTACAACGTCACGATTCCAAACCACTGGGAACCCCGACCGAGGCGATCGCCTAAGAGGGAGGCTTTGCGTGGCGCGATCTCAACAAGAGAACGCCAGCCAACCAACGGATGGAGAGTACGCTAAGCTCCGTCGGGTGACTTGGGCATGCGGGCTCTTTGCCTTCGTTGTTTACTCACTGACAGCGGCTCCCACTGCCTACTGGCTCGACAGCAGCGAACTGGCAGCCGCCGGATTTGAGCTGGGAATACCCCACCCACCCGGACACCCCCTCTTCGTGCTGCTCGCAAAGGCTGCGACACTCATACCAATCGGATCGGTGGCCTTTCGAATCCACCTGCTGTGTGCAGGTCTGTTGGCCGGCTCGGTCGGAATCTCGTGGCGAATCATACGGGTGATATGGGGACCAGGAGCCTGGGTAGCGACCGCCTTCGTACTTCCCACTCTCATTCTGTGCACACCTCTTTGGTTCCATGGCGTGCGGGCAGAAGTCTATCCCCTCAACGCCTTTCTTTCGGTCGCCATCGTGATACTCGCCGTCGAGCTTCACAAAGAGGCGGACCTGCGTCGCCTCGTCTTGCTAGCGTTCGTCACGGGACTTGGAGCCTGCAACCACCACTATCTGATCGCGTTGCTCGGCCCTGGGGTCCTGTTCTTGGTCGCCGTTAGGTCTGCCAACCGGCGCCTCCTCTTCAGGCGCTTTCATCTATTGCTGGGTGCTTTCGTTTGCGGGTTGGCGCCCTATCTCATGCTTCCGATTCGGGCTGGAGCATTTACGACGGTTCGGTGGGGCGACCCCTCGACACCCGGCGGGTTTCTGTGGCTGGTATCTGCAAGGGCCTTTCACAAGAGTGCCGGCCGCGGCTCAGCGGCAGACCCCGTTCAGATCGCATCGAATTTCGCCAAGTTTCTCGACCACAATATTGGCTGGATTGTGGTGGTGTTGGCTGCGATTGGAGTCATCCTGGTCGCGCGCCGAAGCTGGAAGCTGGCGATAGGTCTCTCGGCGATAATCGGACTCAATTTGCTCAGCCAAGCACTCTTCGACTTCGACCCGTTGAACCCGGATGTGGCGGGTTATTTCATCCCGTCCCTTTGGCTGTTTGCCATCCTCGCGGTCGGGCCCATAGACAGTGGGCTGAGACGTAGCATGGATCTCGCCCCTATTGTCAGACTGGCGAGTGTCACGTTTCTTTCGGGCATTTGCCTCATTTCGGCCCTGGTGGTCTCGGTCGGTTCTCCTCGCTCGAGCAACTTGAGCGACGAGCGGTCGACGAGCGTGTTTGCAGACGAGATGTACGCTTTTGCAGGGACTGGCGCTCTGTTGATCCCCACCTATTTCGAGACATCCTTCAATCTTTGGTACCAGGATGCCGTTGCCGGCAGGCGACCGGACGTCGCAGTCATCAATCGCTTGTTTCGCACCTATCCTGGGTACGACGACTATGTCGAGCATCGCTATCCCGAATTGACTCCCCTCATCGCCGCTGAAAGCACGGGTGGGGGCTTAAACACTGACTGGCTACTGGCGGCTGCTTCGCAGCGCACCGTACTGATGGAGCTACTTCCTCCCGACGAGCAACTAGAAACCGCGGCTGTGCGACATGTCCGGCAGCGTCTGTTACCAGCGGGTCTCCTGTTGCAGCTTTCTCCAGTCCCAGTGCCCAACCTCGCCTACCCCGAGGAATTGGCCGAGTCGGACCTCAGGTTCTGGGAGGTTCTTTACGAGCGGCTTGGGGAAAGGGAGTTCGAGACCGACCGCAACCTAGCGTGGATCCACTTCAATCGGGCGCGCTTCCTACTCAGTCAAGGGCGGCCTTCAGCCGCCGCACCGCATCTTGAAAGGGCACTCGAGATTTTCCCGAATGATGTGGATCTGCACGACCTGGTTCGGGTGGCTGAAGAGATGCAATCCAATACGGGCCCCTAGGAGCCTGTCGCGCATAGCACTCCAGGCTCCGCCATTGGCTTTTAGCGATTA
>CAZDBH010000503.1:0-5874 GCA_964503485.1 uncultured Bradymonadales bacterium
GTCCGCAACGTTCCAGAAATCCCCACCGCATACACTTGCCGATCGGAAATAACCTAAGATCTTGAGTGGCGGTCGCTCGATCACACCGGATGGTGGCAAGAGCGTCTCTTGGATGATGCGGGCGCCCTCGAGCTCCTTCTGCATGGTCGCTTTTTCGGCCGTCTCGGTTAGCAGCCCACTGATTCGGTCCGCCATATTATTGAAGTTCCGAGAGAGAAACCCGATTTCGTCGTTCCCCCCGACATCCGCTCGAGCGTTCAAGTCCCCAGAAGCAATCTTCTTGGCACTGCCGGCCAGTTTCAATATTGGATTCGTCACGCGCAGGCTCTGAGCGATCGCAATCAACAAGCCCAGAATGAGGGCGAGTCCTCCCAGAATGATTGTGTTTCGGCGAGTTTTTTCACTGCGCAGTTCCGTGTACTGCTCCAGCTCACCGAGTTCCGCTTCCAAGGGGCCGGTTCCGAAACCGATCACTGTATAACCCAGCCGGAGGGTTCCCGATTCGACCGGTACCAGCGCCAGGAAACCGGCATCGTCCCCCGCGTCATGGATGCCGGACCGGGTGTCTCGGCCGAGCGAGTCCAGACCGATGGCCTCCGGGTTGAAACCCTCAGGTGTCGCGATCAGGATTCGGCCCCGATCATCGAGGATGGCTGCGCCAGTGAGGTCGACTTCGGTTGTCTCCGAACCCGTCACCAACCGGACCAACAGGCTGCGCAGGTTGGGGATTTGGTTTTCAGCCAGAAGGGGGAGGGCGCCCTGGGCAACCATTTCAGTGAGCAGTAGCCCGTTCTCGCGCATTCCCTGCATTCGGCGGTCACTGACGCGTTGCTGGTCGTCGGCCAAGTCATCCTGCACCATCGAATTCGTGACGAATCCGAACACGAACACGACAAACGCGACCAGAAGAGTCGAAGTCGCTGTCAGTTTTGTGCGCAGGCTAAATCGCATACAGCTAGATTAGGAGTCCCTTTTCATAGTTTCGAAGAGCTTCCTCGACCCGATTGAGCTCGTCTTTGATCGTGACGAGCTCGGCCTCAGTATCCCGAATTCTCTGCTCCAGAAGTTCTCTCTGACGCGCTTCGTGGTCCAGCATCGTCCGGTACTTCGATTGAACCTGTGCCTCGTCGGTGACGTTCCGCAGGCACAGAAATACCCCATCGATCGACTCATCCGCGGCCACTAGCGGTGAGGCGGCGGCGATCAGGGAAATCGGTTCAGAATCAGCAATGTGCCCCCTGATCTCGTCGTACCTCAAAGCGCCGCGGGTCTCCAGGCATTTGGACGCCAAATCGAGGGGTTCCCCGGCGAGTTCGAGTTTCAAGACAGCGTCCAGTCGTTCTGCCTTGAGTTTGCGGGCCACGCTTCGCGGAAAGAGACTGTAGAAGACACGATTGAAGTCGATGATTTGTTGAGCGGAATCGACCACGACGTATGCATCGAGAAATGCGCCCGAGAGGGCTTTGAGCCTGGCTACGAAGGTGTCTTGTTCAGGCAGTTGCATACCTAAACTCCCGTTGCAGCCAAGTAGACCAACAAAATGACCACAACGATCGCTGATGCGATCAAAGCGAGCATCAGGCCGCTCGTTCGCCGCACCGCGACAGTGTTGACACTCTGCGAGCCTGTGGTGTCCCTCACAACAGCGGTTTCCCCACCGGAAGGCTGAGCTGGGTCTTCATTGATATCAAAGTATGAGACCGGTAGGTCGGCCTCGGCGGCGACTTGCGGCTCTTCTCCGGTCAGACCGCCTATCGTATGCAGCGGTCCCGACAGCGGAGCACTCCCCGCGTCGTTGAGGGCGCGGATTTTGGCCTCCAGGTCTGGGGACACTTCGTCTACCAGACGTTTGAGGCGATGGTCGATCGCATCCGGGTCGGTTGCGTTGATGAACGCGAAGTAGGATTCCTCGATGTCATCGAATTCGAGAGCGGAGCCGCAGTCATTACATCGGAAAGGAGGGGCCTTCATCGAGCCAGCCAACACCGAGTCGGTCTCGATTAGCTTCTGCAGCTCCCGATCACACGAGCTGCAGTAGTATGGGGCGCAGAAGCTGTGGACGACAGCGTGTCCCGAGAAATTCGTGACCAAGTTGATCTGGTTGACGATTGACGGCGAGCACCGAATCAGAACCACCTTGGTTCCTTTTTGGTGGATTGCAGACAGCCAGTTGACCCAGTCGCGCACTCCGCACGAGTTAATCCGGATGACGTCGGTCGAGTCGACGACCAGAACGTTCCCGGTCAGGCGAGGCAACAACGCGTCGAGGCTGTTGTCCTCATCGATAACTCCGCTGAGTTTCAGGAAGCTGTATGCTTCACTCGCTCGCAGACGTGCATGAAGCTTGTCGCTACTCATAGCAACCGTGTGTGACTCTGTTCCCTACATTGCAAGATTTCGGCGAGCCTACAACGGAGCACCCGTGGTTGTAAATGGGTGACACTGTCCAATTACCTTCTCTCAACTTTCCCCTCACTGCGAAGTAGACTAAGGAGACTCATATATTCGTCAGACAACGCGTAGGCGACAAGGTTCGCGATACGGGTCGAGCGCGCTAGTTCGGTTACTCGATCGCTTATCAACGACAGATCAGCCCCCGTTTCGAGTTTCAAGATGGCGTCGACGCAAGCTTCCAGCTCATTGCTTACCAGCAGTCCGATGCGATCGCCCTCGCTCGTGGCGGCGCGCTCGAGTTCGATGGCGTGCCGTTGAGCGTGTTGGGGATCAGTCAGATGGGGAAAGCTGCTCTTGTGCTCGAGTATCAAAGCGGCCAACTTTGAGGTCAGCGAGGGCGGACACTTGTCGAGCCAGGGCGCCTCGCCCTGCGGTGGAGCAGTCTCACCGCTCTGAGCCCATCGGCTCAGCCACCAGAGAACGGCGGTCAAATCGGAACGCGGGGTTGCAACGACTGAGTAGGTTCCCCTGTTTATCAGTCCGGCGGCGTGTCCCAACAAGAACAGCGCCTCACGCCGTTCTAGTAGGCTGTGCGGGTCACAGTTCATTTCTAGAAACACGACCGGTCCTCGATCCACAGATACCGATACCGCAGTGCCACGGGGGCCCTCGGGAAGACAGACAATCTTGCCGCCATCGATCGTTACCAAACGCGAGACTTGTCGCAATAGACCGTCTGCCGCCGCTTCGCCCTGGTCTGACTGCCGACTCACAGACACCGTAGTCGTCGTCGCCAGATCGAGCTCGCCCAGGTGTGGTCCCAGGATGCCAAGGGCCGTGAGATAGCCGTCTCTATTCGGTTCGGGAGCGACAAACTCGCTCAGGTGCTCGGTCCTCAGTTGGACTTGCAGGGGGTTCTGCAGGACATCCGGTATCGTCCGGGATGCGGTCGGGTCGGCCTGGCCGCTCAGCAGGAGTACTCGCTCATAACAGGCTGATCGAACCATATCGTCTCGAATAGCGTACAGTTCTGACAGGCCCTTCAGCGCGGCTTTGTCAAAGACATTACTCATCAACAAGGCGGTCATTTCCGCCGCTGCCCGGGCCCCGCCCGGCGAGGTTTGGCCAACCAGGTCGACGAGCATCGTGCGCGCCACCGTATGGCTGGAATCTATTTCGAGCACCTGTTTTAGGTATCCTTCTGCTCGATCCGGCTGATCTCGGGCCGATGAAAGCCGGGCTGCGAACACCAGTGAAGGAATGATCGCAGACGGCCCCCCGTGTGCCTCGGCTCCTTTCAACGCCCGATCCAGCAGACGATCCAGACGGTTCCAGTTCTTCTCGCGGAAGAGGAGTCCAGCGGCCGCTTTGAGTGGTCGTGGGTCCGGAGGGAAAGCCTCCCGAGCCAGGGCGTAGCAGGACAGCGCTTCCTCGTGGTCCTCGAATCCGATCTCCAAGACTCTTCCGAGATAGAAGACATGTTCGCAGCGGTTTTGGCGACTGACCAAGCTGCCCGCCTCGATATCCGCGTCGACCAGCGTATCCATATACTGTCGAGCCTCGGCCCAATCCTGATCGAGATAGGCCGCTTGGGCCCCTTGAAACAGCGCCTCAGGATGCCTGGGGTTGGCGGCTATCACGGAGTGCAAGACATCCCGAGCCTCTGCCCTCCGACCCAGGTGGTCCATTAGAATCTGGGCTGCGATGACGCGAGCGAATTGTGCCAAGTCCGGCTTGTCAGTGGACTCGGCGAACGACACACAATACCCATGCGCCGCTCCGAAATCACGGCGACGCAGGAGGACGCGGACTCGATCTCGCAGGGCGCTCACGCTGCTCGAGTCGAGTTCGATCGCCTCCTGCAGCAGGTTGAGCGCACCACTGAGGTCGAGGTTGGCTTCGGCCTGTTTGCCCAGAAACCGCTTCACTCGCGCCAGGCCGGCCCCGTCACCGCGCTCTCCGAGGTCTTTCTGCAAACGGGCAAAGAATTCGCCGTGATTGTCTGCATCGTCTTCTTCGTCGAGGATTTCCGCCAGCAGATCGAACGCCTTCGCGCTCTCCGGTGCGATATCCAGCGCGATTTTGAGCGAATCGACGGCTTCGCGCCGATTGCCCAGTTCCCTAGCGATGATTCCTCGACGGAGAAACAGTTCCCCTCGCCTATCTGCCCGCATCGATTCAGGGTGCTGCGAGAGGGAGTAAGCGATCGGGGCGGCCTCTGACCATCTCTGTTGCTGAAAGAAGATGTCGAGCATGCGCTGCAGTGCTGCTCCCGAATCCGGAACGAGGTCGAGGGCCTTTCTGAGATGGGTTATCGCTTGTTCAGCGTCACGCAAGTCGGCCCAATACACCTCAGCGATACGGGTGTGGATGCTCGCGCGTTCCCGAGAGGAGTCCCAGATCAGCGCTTCTCGTTCCAGGTATTCGATCACTCGAGCCGTGTCAGAGCGTCTGGCGTAGAGGTCTCGCAGACCGTGCAGGGCCGGAACGCACCTGGGATCCATGTCGACCGCTCGCTCATAATAGCTGATGGCGCGCTCTTCGTCGTTCCGATGTGTCTCGTAGATGCTTCCGATCTTGAAATGAAGATGGGCCTTCACCCGGTCCTCTTCGACCAGTTTGACCTCGGTCTTCGATACCCGGATTAAATGGTCCCACTTTCGGGTCGCTTCGTAGAGCCTCCCCAGGCTTCGGAGCGCGCTCAGGCTGCCGGGTACCAGTTTGAGTAGGGTTTCATAGGTATCAATCGCCGACGGCAAGTCCCGCAGCTCCGATTCGTAAACCCGAGCGATCTTGTGGGTGAACGAGACGGTCTCTTCGGGTTTCGCGACCCATTTGAGTTGCTGTCGATAGAGATCAATCAGCTCTGCCCACTTGCCCTCGTCCTTGTAGAACGACGACAGGCGTTTCGCAGCAGTTCGGTCGGCCGGCTCCAATTGGACCAGCTGAGCGTATAGGTCCATCGCCTCGCTGCGCCGATCCGGCGACCGTTCGCACAGTTCTGCCTGGGCACGGAGCAACGGGATCTGCTCACTCGCATCGGGCGCGAGGCACGCTGCGTGGAGACGATAGGCCTCGAGCAGGGTGTTGGGTTCGGCGTCCTCCAGCAGATGAGTCTCCAACAGCTTGATGTAGCGCGCATTGCCCGGATTGATGCGCAAGGCCTCCACCAGACTTTCTGCCGCTTGTTGGGGGGCCTCCAGATGCTGAAACTCGATTCTGGCTCGGCGTGCATAGAGTTTTTCGAGCTCGAAAGGAGAGTCCTCTGGCTGTTTGCGCGTGGTTTCGATCGCGATGTCCATCAGGCCGGCCAGGTCTTTGAAACGACCGGTCGCCGTGTACAGTCGATCCAGGCGGTCGAAGGTCTCTCGATTGGCACTGAAGCAGATGAAGCTGACCAAATAGTTCTCGAGGGCGAGGGTGGGTCGCTCGAGATGCATCTGACAGATTTCGCCGATTTTTTGGTAGATCTCCGAGCGC
>CAZDBH010000504.1:0-5871 GCA_964503485.1 uncultured Bradymonadales bacterium
CGGCGAAGGAAAGAGCTTCGACGCGCACACTCCACTAATGGACAAGCTCCAGACAATCGCCACCGAAACCGGAAACCTGCTCAGCGAGTTCGGTTTTCCGAAAGACGGCGACGGGTATGATCTCAGGTACTCGCCCCCGGCGTACTTCGTGAACGGAAAATACGCGCCCGGAGTGGCGGAAACGTTCTGGAAGAACTTTGCCCAACTCAAAGAACTGCGCGAAGCACGCCTCAAGCACGACGTCGGGCGCCGGCGTTCGGTAAGGCGCCATCGCTGGGACGTGGTCGACAAAAAGAAGAGCTGATCCGAACTCCGCCAACCGCGCTCGACCGGCCGCGCCAGGGCGGGTCTCCACGCTTGCAATCCCTCATAAATCCACGCTTGCAATCCCTCAACAGATCGATAAGGTGCAGTCTCCCGCACAACTGATTTTTATCTTCTGACAGTGAGTTAGAGGTTTGATTTGCTAGACAGACTTGTCCTCTTTGCCTGTTGTTCTGCTCTTTTGAGTCTGCAACTCGCTTGCAGCGATTCAGCCGGCAGTACCAGTTCTACCCCAACGATCACGTCTGACGTACGCAATCGCGGTGACGGCGGGCTCAACGACGCTGTTGAACCCTCGGATGCTGACGAAGACAGCCATGATGTTGCCGAACTCGTGCCGGATGATCCAACCGACCTCGATTTGGAAGCCGAATCGCAGGACGACGAAACCGGCGCCGAGGACTACGCCCCAGAAGTCGACACCGTCGAGGACCCGGTTGACGTGCCCGACGGCGGCGTCGGTGGGCACGAAACACACCCCGAGGAGTGCCTCCCAACGAGCGAACTGTCAGGCGAAGACTGCACTTCGGATGCCGACTGTGGCAACGACGCCTACTGCGATGGCGTTGTGTGCGTCTTCTATCCCTCGGGACGCCGCTGCAGCCACAGCACAGAGTGTCTTTTAGAGCCACACGGAGCCCCTCCCGAACCGTCGGTTCAATGTCGTTACCACACGCCCTTACCGGAGGATTCGCTCTATCAGACCACCGGGGTTGTCATGTCCCCTTTGGTGGCCGATCTCGATTTGGATGGAACCGCCGAGATCATATTCGTGGAGGGCAGTCCGGACCTCATCACGGCGGGGTATCTAACCGTAATCAACGGGACTGATTGCGAGCCATTCTGGGAGTCGCCTCCCAGGGAGCGCCGCTTCTGGTCGGAGACTCAGCTCGCGGTCGCTGATTTGAATGGTGACGGCTATCCCGAGATCGTCGGCTATAGCTGGTCGGACAACAACGTGGTAGCGGTGGACCGCTTCGGCGAGTTGGTCTGGCAAGCGATGGACGGGGAAGAGCCACTACACCTCAAGATCGGATGGGGTGGAGCGAGTATCGCCGACCTCGATCAAGATGGTTCCCCCGAATTGATCTTCTTGGACCACGACCACTGGCGAGGTGACAAAGGCGTTTACGTACTGCGAAGCAACGGCGAATTGTGGTGGAAGTTCCCGATGGAAGGCATCGAGACCGTCGGGACCGCGTTAGCCGTCGCCGATGTGGACGGCGATGGCGAACCTGAGATCATGACCGGCAATCGGATCGTCGGTCCAGACGGCAGCGACGAGACGCCCGAAGCTTGGGGCGAGCTCGACGCGGGCCACGTCGCAGTGGCGGATTTCTCCGTCGAAAATCCCGGCCCCGAGATCGCGGTTAGCTGGACCCCACAGCGGGTCGGACTCCCCTCGAATATCTTCGGCGGAGTGCGAATCCTCACACCGGATGGGCAGATATTGCTCGACGCGGTGCTTCCCGGCTATGGCCACGGCGGTCCGCCCAACGTGGCGGACTTTGACGGGGACGGGCGTCCTGAGTTCGGGGTCGTCAATGCGGTGTACTACGCAGTCATCGACCTGGACTGCGTTGGTGACGACTGGGAGGCAGCCGGGTGCGAAGAACAATACATCCTGTGGAAGCGCCCAGTGCAGGATGGAAGCGGCTCGACCGCCGCCTCAGCCTTCGACTTTGGCGCCGATGGCCGAAGCGAGATACTCTACGCCGACGAGTGCTTCTTTCGAATCATGGATGGAGCCAACGGACACGTCCTCGCGACCTTTCCGAACACGTCGGGAACAACCCTAGAGAATCCGGTCGTTGCTGATGTAGACGGCGACTTCAACACCGAGATCGTGCTCGCGACGGCGGTGGTCGCCGGGATCGACTGTGAGGGTCCTCCCGTCGACTGCAGTGACGACGAAGGTGACCCCTCATGCGACCTTCTTCCCGTGCCGGGCTTCGGCATCACCGTATTGCACAGCTACGATGACCTGTGGGTCAACAGTCGAGCGATCTGGAACCAGCACGCCTACCACATCACCAATATCGAGGACGACGGTACTGTTCCAACCGAGGAAGCCGACAGCTGGGATGCCTTCAATTCCTATCGGAGGAACGCCCAGGTCGAAGGAAAGGACCTGGCGGCTCCGGATCTCACGATTCGGATCGTCTCGATAGACGAAGACGCGTGTCCTTCGGCCATGACCGTCAACCTGAAGGCGGCCAACCGCGGCTCCTATCCGGTGGGTATGGGTGTGCCCGTGCGGGTACTGGTGAACGACACAGTTGTTTGTGAGACAGAAACCACCACCAACCTCTGGCCAGGGGAAGTTGCCACTTTCGAATGCCGTGTTCCGGCAGGCGAACACAGTGGTCCCTCGTCACTTCGCGCTGAGATTGACGGCCGCAGTAGTGACGACTCGAGTATGAACTCGGAGTGTGAAGAGGATAACAACTGGGCTGAATGGGCCGAGGTAGACTGTTTCTGACCGGGTGCGTCCTGCCTCGCGTGCACAAACTGGACGGCCGCAGAACTTGGAAGTCGAGCCACCCGACGCTACAGTTGTGACTGCTCCTAACATTGAGGCCGGAGACAACGACCTTGGGCTATTTCTACCGCGGGTTGGGCACGCTCGTCGTGTCCGTTGCCCTTTCCAGCTGCTTCATTTTCAATGACGGTTCGCCGCCGCCGGCGATCGTCGACGACGTTGCCACCGACTCCAGTGATGTGAACGACATTCCTGTCGACCGCACTTGCAACGTGGCCGATCCGCTCGATTCCGGTGGGGACCAGGATGGCGACGGGTATGAGGGTGTTGTCATTCGCAGCGTCTACGTCGACCCCGACCTCGGCGATGACGAAAACAGCGGAGGTCCGACCGACCCGATCGCGTCTCTGCATCGAGCGGTGGAGCTGTTGAACGGTGATCGCCCCACCATTCTCCTGGCAGAGGGGGGACACGATATCGATTCACTCGCGCTCGAGGCGTTACCCTGTATCGAGATCGGAGGTGGCTACGATCCGTCGAATTGGACTCGTACCGCGGGCGCACGCTCGCAGATCGACAGCTCACAGAATCCGGCGGTTACCCTGCTCCAGGTCGAGACTGGCTTCTTCTCTCAAGTTGAGATCATCGGGCCGGTAGGCAGCGACGGATTGGACGGCTTCCCGACCAGTCTGGACTACGACGAAGAAGCGGTTGAGGCCGGGATCTGGGAGGCTCGCGCCGGTGAGAATAGCGTGGGAATCGTCGCATACGAATCCACTGTGTTCCTTCAGAGCTGTCGTATCGAAGCGGGCGACGGGGGCAACGGGGGCCAGGGCCGTGCTGGATTGAACGGGGCTGACGGAAATCCCGGTGGAGCGGGCGCCCGCGGTGCCCTGTGTGGCGCAAGCACCTGTCCTGAAGCGGCGGGCGGCGAGTTCCCCGAAGCATGCTGGCCGGGAATCGACCAGAGCGTGTTCCATATCGAAGGCATGGATGAAGCGGTGGGCGGTGAGGGCGAAACGACCTCGAGCGAGGGCGATCCGGAGGACGGCTCAACCGGTCGAGAGGGTTATCCGACCAACGACGGGGTTGGCGGCGGCGGATACGGCTACCTCCGCGGTGGGCAATGGCATCCCGTCTTCGGCCAAAGCGGGGGCTGGGGTGGCCCGGGGGCTGGCGGAACTGGCGGAAGCAATGGCTTCAGAGCGGAACGACGAATCGGTGGCGGCGGTGGTGGAGGCGGCTCGGGCGGCTGTGGCGGTCTACCCGATGGCGGCGGAGCCGGCGGGGGCGGGAGTCTTGCCGTCTACCTCGAAGCCTCGGCACTTCACGTGTCGGATTCACAATTGGTCACAGGGGACGGCGGTGCCGGGGGCGATGGAGGCCCAGGTGGCCAGGGCGGTGAAGGCGGCAGCGGAGGTGACGGCGGAATCGGCGCGATCATCACGGAGCGCGCCGGCTCAGGCGGCAACGGCGGAAGCGGCAACCCAGGTGGACACGGCGGAGGCGGAGGAGGAGGCGTTTCGGTCGGTGTCGTGATGCTCGGCGGTTCAGCGTATTGGCCCGACAACGTGCAGCTCAGGCTGGGCGAAGGCGGCGCTGGCGGCCGCGGATTCGACCTCTCGCCCTCCGCTGGACAGGGCAGTTTCGCAACGGAAGTCTATGAGTTTCCAGAGCTCGAATATGGCGAAGACTGCCCCTACGGCTCGGTTCCGCTCGAGTCCGGCAATGACGGCTCGGAGTGTATCAGTATCTACGAGGCATCCGCTGCTCGAGAGGCGCTGCGCGGACGCGATGGCGGCGAGTTGCTGCCTTTAGGGGGCGATTCGCAGGCTGTAAGCCTGCCGTTCGCTCCGCCGCGAGCAAACATCGCCTACTGGGATGCTCACAGCTCATGTCTGCGGGGCGGCGGCCACCTATGTGACGAGCACACCATGCTCCGGCGATGCGAGTTCGCTCCTGATGTCGATCAGTGCAACTTCAGTGGCGAGCTAGCCGAAACCGGGCAATTCTCCGAGTGCGTTACGGGCGATCTGGGTGTCCACGACCTGCTCGGCAACGTCGCCGAATGGGTCGACGGATCTCAGGCCGAATCGGGCAATGAATCGCTCATGCCTGTCTTTGGATGGTCGGCAGAAAGCACCACCCCGAACTGTGAAGAGTTAGACCATCGGGTTATCGCGCGCTCTGACGACGAGGGCGAAGACTACCCCGCCTACACTGATGTTGGCTTCCGTTGTTGTCACTCGACTGAGTTTCACAACTACTTCGAGTATGACTCAGAGGAAGATCGCGGCAGTTTTTTTGATTAGTGATGAGGACTTGGGCGGTGAGGGGGCTCTAGGAGGAGCTACTCGGATTCAGCACATGTGTTGTCACCGGTGCACTCAAAGCCGCCTGGGCAGTCGCAATCAGTCTCGCACGACTCGGGCATCGGGAGGTCGGCGCAAAGCCCAGCTTCCTCGTCGCAGGACAGACCAGTCGGGCAGTTGCAGCTTGCTGCACACTCGGTCACACAGTCTCCCTCGACGCATTGCTCGTCCAGGCCACACTCGAGGGTGGTCCGGCATTCGACTGCCGGGTCGACGTCACAATAGAATCCGCGACAGAGGTAACCGAAGTCGCAGTCCTCGCTGCTCTCGCAGCTGCCTTTGCACATGCCGTTGACACAGTAGAAGTCACCCTCTTCGCCGCAGTCGAGGCCGGTGGCGCATTCAGGTTCTGGGGGTGCGCTGCACAGTCCAGCTCGACACACCTGGTCATCGGGACACAGGTTCTCGTCGTCGCAAGTCATCCTGCAGGTTCCGTCTACACAGATACCATTGTCGCCACAGTCGATGTTTCGTTCACAGGTGGTGGCCACCGCAGTGCAGGAGCCATCGATACACTCGAGATCACCGTCGCAGCTTTCGCTGGTTTCGCACTCAGGTGTGGGCTCGACACAGACGCCTTCAGCACAAACGAGCGGGTCGTCACAGGGCGTCTCATCGTCGCATTCAGGATCATCGGTGTCGTCCGGGTCGTCCGTGTCATCCGGGTCGTCCGTGTCATCCGGGTCGTGCGTT
>CAZDBH010000505.1:0-5848 GCA_964503485.1 uncultured Bradymonadales bacterium
CCTCAAACACAGAGGCGCGCTCGAGGGTGACGTCGTGGTCGTTGGCTACAGCCTCGGTCGGTGCGTTCAGGCCCACTTGAGCCTGCCGTTCGGTGATAGGCGCAAGATCGAAGCTGTGCTCCCGGTACAGGTCGAGGACCACTTCCCGATCGATATCGAGGATTTGACCACCGACTTCCAGGTTTCGGCCGCCAACGACGCCATGCATCATCGGGTGCAGGTGATCGGCACACCCAACGAGACCATTCGAAGTTACATAACTGGGCTAAACGCAACCGGCGTAGACCCTCGAATTGTCGAAGTTGGACCAGCAGGACTTCTGGCCGCTGCAGAGCTGCTGAACCCAGGGGCCAGTGTTGGAACCGTCGCTCTGGTCGACATCGGTCATTCCACAACCGACGTCTGCTTAGTCGAGAACGGTGAAATCGTTCTGATGCGCAGCCTTCGGGTTGCGGGGTCCACGTTCACCGAACGCATAGCAAGCGGGATGGGCGCGACAGCCGAAAACGCCGAGCAAGCCAAGCACCACTACGGGGCGGTGGATCACACTCGCCCGCCGGGAGAGTCGCCGCAGAGCGATGAGGATCGCGTTCAAGCGCTGTGCTATGGCGTTGCCTCGGACCTCGCTCGCGAGCTGGGTCGCACCTTCCATGGCTACGCCACAGGTGGGGGCAACCCGATAACCGCGATGTACGTGTGCGGCGGTGGGGCAAATCTCAAGGGGTTGCCCGAGCTGCTGGCAGCCGGATTGGGAATCGAGGTTCGGCCACTGTGGCACGAAGAAAGCGAACAGGCGTTTCGGGGCGGAGGCTACCGCTCTGTGCCGGCACTTGGCCTGGCAGCGCGCGGAATGGGACAGAGACCGGCGAGCCAGTTCAACCTGCGCTCGGGTGGCTTGGCCTTCAGGGGAGACTTCGAGTTCCTTCGAGCCAGGGCGCTTTCATTCGGAATCGCTGCGCTCTGCTGCATCATTTCCCTGGTCGGTGTCCTCATCACCAATAAGAAGGTTACAGAGGCGCGGGTTGCCGAATACGCCGATGCGCTGTGCATTGCCACCGAGCAGGTGTTCGAGGAGTGCATTCGGAACCCGAACACGGTGCTCTCGCGCCTCGGCGGTGGCTCTGATATCGGGTCACTGCTCCCGGAAGTCTCGGCATATGAGATTTTCCGCGATATCTCGGTGGCACTGGTTGATGTTCGTGAGGTGTACGAAACGCCCATTCAGTTGGACAAGCTGGTAGTCGATGTGCAACGAGATGTGGTTCAAGTCGAGGGGCGCACCAACACGGCGGCCTCCGTCGATTTGATTGTCGAAGAATTGGACGCGCTCGAGTGCTTGGTATCGCTGGAGAGTGGCGAAACGCGACGAGCACGTGGTTCGGAGGACTTCGAGTTCAACCTCCGCGGCGAAAACGGATGCCAGTAGGGAGGGAGGGATGAGTCAATACAACCGAGGTCCGGGCGTTTTGTCCCGCCTGAATTCGCGAGAGAAGCTGCTGCTTCTTTTGATGGTTCTGATCTTCGGATCCATGTTTCTGTTCATCTTCGGCAAAAAGTTCCTGAGTGGATCGGGCGACGCCGAGGCCCAGCTCGAGCAGTACGAGAACGCGCTCGAGCTGCTGTCTTTGCGGCAAGACGATTTTATCGAGAACGTCAGGGAGCGCGAAGAACTGCAAGCTCAACTCGAAAACAACGAGCTCCAACTGCGTACGTTTTTGGAACAAGAATGCGGCGCCACCAATGTTGCGGTCCCCTCGAACTACAACGATAGTGTTATCCCGCAGCGCGATCCCAATTCGGGTGAGGCGAGTTATGTGGAGTATGAAACTGTCGCAACGATACCCTCAGTCGAGCCCGTCAATCTCAGTCGGCTGCTCCATCGCATCGCGAATTCGGAACACCTGATTCTTATCAAGGCAATCGATATTCGACCCGCGAGGCGGGGTGGCGGCGGTCGTTACGAAGTGCGGCTCACGGTTTCGACATATCGCTTGGCAACGGACTCATAATGAACAAGGTCCTCAAGATCTTCAGCTACGTCATTTTCGGCCTGGTGAGCCTGCTCATCTTTGTCTATCTGACGTTCCCGACCGACACCTTAGGTTCCATGATCCAGGCGCAAGGTGAAGCGGCCCTGGGATTCAAGTATCAAATCGAGATCGAAGATGTCTCGCTGGCGGGCCTCACCGGTCTGAGCCTGGAGGGGATTCGGATCACTCCCATCGCGGTGGAGGCTCCACCCGAAGATGCCGACCTAGAGGGCGGTGGCGGACCTCCTCGAATCGCCCTTCCGACGGTCATCGACGAACTGAACCTGACGGTCAGGCTGTTTTCCCTGCTCGGGGACCCCGTTGGGTCGTTCGAGGCGATCATGGGAGACGGACAAATCGATGGGACCTGGAAGCCTGACGAGGATACCGAGGGGAGCCACATTCTGACGCTCAATGTGCGAGACATCCCCGTGAGCGCCCTGGGCCTGATTCAAAATATGATTCAAGCTCCGCTAGCCGGTAGCGTGACCGGATTCGTGGAGCTCAATCTGCTTTCGGACATGACGATCTCGGAAGCGGTAATCAAAGTGGCCATTTCCGGACTGGCGCGCGGTCCCGGACTCCAACCACTCAAGGGCGGCATGTTTGCGACGCTGGTCACACCGACCCGCCTCGGGAACCTTTGGTTATCGGCACCTATTGAAGACCAAACTCTCAATCTAACGCTATCTAATGGCCCACCCGAAGACACCGATATTCTCGGAATGCTCGAGGGTGCTGCCGGCCAACCCGACATCGATCTAAACATCGACGGACGTCTTCAGTTGCGCAGGCCATTCGGCGAGAGCATCTCGCGACTCGTGATCGCCCTGGAAATGCAGGACGAATGGGTTGAGCAGAACGACTTCTCGGGCATTATGCGGAACATTCCACTCCTTCGACAGTCCTGTACGGGTAATCAGTGCGCGATGTCCCTGTCGGGCCCGCTCGGAACTGCCCAACCCCAACCGTTGAGGCGCAATCGGCGTTAGTTCGTGAGCGACATGTCGAATATCTACCTGGATTTCAACGCAAACTACCCGATACGGGACACAGCCAGGCGTGCGCTTGACGAGGCCTTGTCCTCTGGAGCCGGCAACCCCAGCAGCTCTCATAGTAGGGGGCTGCGAGCCCGAAGATTCCTCGAGAACGCCCGTCGGGTAGTCGCTGCGGGCATCGGCGTGCGGCCTTCAGAAATTGCGTTCACTTCTGGGGGGACCGAGTCGAACAACACAGCGCTGCGCGGCCTTCTGGCCCACCGAGCTCCTCTCAATCGCATCTTGGTAGCGGCTACCGATCACCATTCCGTGATCGACACGGCAAAGGCGCTCTCAGAGGGCGGGGCTGAGGTTGTCGTACTGCCGGTAGACCACAACGGAATCCTGAATTTCGATTTTCTGGAGCGGCATCTGGATGAGCGTGTCGCCCTCGTCGCCGTAATGTTGGCCAACAACGAAACCGGAGTGGTTCAAGACATCGCCAAGATTGCAAATCTGGCTTCTCGCTTCGGGGTTCCCGTGCACACCGACGCGGTCCAGGCCGTGGGAAAGATCGCAGTGGATGCAAACGGCCTTGGAGTACAAACAGCCAGCCTGACCGCCCACAAGTTTGGTGGGCCGATCGGGATTGGCGCGCTCTTTGTGAAAAAGGGCACCCAACTGTCACCCATACTCACGGGCGGTGGACAAGAACATGGTTGGAGGAGCGGCACCCAGGCCTTCGCCTTGGCACACGCCATGGCCACCGCGCTCGGCGATGCAGTGGACGAGCTGGGGGAAATGGCCGACAGGGTCGCCCGTCTTCGCGACGAGCTCGTTTCCCAACTGCGCAGTTCGTTTCCTGGGGCAAAACTGCAGGGCGGCGACGTCGCTCGACTACCCAACTCGGCCCTTGTGACCTTCCCTGGAGTTGATGGGCCAGCCTTGATGATCACTCTGGACCAGCACGGCTTGTGCGTGGGAACTGGAGCAGCGTGCGGCACTGGAAAGCCCAGCCATGTGCTAACCGCCATGGGAGCAGCAGCCGAAGAAGCGCATGGAACACTCCGCTTTAGTCTTTCGACCCAGACGACCGCGGCGGACATCCAGACCGCCTGTGAACTGGTGTGTACGTTGTCGGCCGGCAACAAATAGTCGAATCAGCGCCGGGCGGCTCATTTTCACCCTCCGAAACTGCCCTATCGTTTTAGCTCACGTCGATAAACGCCGATGTTCCCAGTGAAAGCGGATTCGGCCCACAGATTACGAATTGCAGGGCTTCAAGTTGAAGTGGCATACGATAGACCAACACAGAGCGACTCGAGTGGGGCTCGCGATCTGCGCCCTGGCCCTGGGCCTCGCGGTTTCGAGTCAAGCTAGCGCTTTCGAGGTCAAATACACCGCTTCCGGCGAGACGATCCAGTGGAGCGAACGTTCCGTAAGCTACGTCATCGACCCGACCGTGAGAGGCATCGAGCCTGGGGTCGTCAAGGGAGCGGTAAACGCCGGGTTCACCGTTTGGACCGCGGTCTCTACGTCGTACCTGTCGCTGGTCTACGAAGGGGTCGTCTTGGGCGAGATGGAGGGTTTTAGTCAGTCCGAAGCCAACACCAACGTCGTTCGGTTCGAGGACGGTGCTTTCCTGTACGACGACTCGGTTTTGGCGGTCACTCTCCTGACCTACGAATCCGAAAGCGGGATCCTCCTGGACGCCGATATCGTGGTGAACTCCGCAGGCTATGATTTCACGGTCGATCCCCAGCCCGGTTCGAATCAACACGACATTCAGAACACGATTGCTCACGAGGTTGGCCACTTTGTGGGGCTGGCCCATACGGGCGACGACGAAGCCTCCACGATGTATCCGGTGGCCCCACCCGCCGAAACAGCCAAACGTACCCTGAGTGAAAACGACAAGGATGGCATCAGTTTCCTCTATCCGGTCTTGGACGACGGAACCCGGGCGCCGGGTTCCGACCCAGGGCCAACCAGGCTGCCCAGCCACAACCCGTCGGGACCGGGTTCGAGTACTGCCGAAACCGAACAAAGTACGTCCTCGTCGGTGACACTCGAGCGGGTGGAACTGGGCTTCAACTGCGCTCAGAGCGGATCGTCCGCGCAGGGGCTGGGGTGGATGGTCGCGCTCATAGGCGGGCTGCTATTTGGCCGGAGGAGACTCCGATGAGACAAGTGCTTACGATCGTTTTGATTTCTCTGTTGCTGGCGTCCCCTGCTCAGGCAACCACTCTCATGGTCCTCGAATTCGATCAGCTCGAGCAGCGCTCGGAACTGGTCGTTCGAGGCCATGTGGAGCAAACGGAATCGTTCTGGGACGGCCGCCTCATTGTCACCGAGACCACAATCGTGGTGGACGAATGCCTCTCTGGCTCGTGTGGAACGACCCACGTTGTTCGGCAGGTTGGAGGCCAGGTCGGCGACCTGACAATGGGGGTGGCGGGTTTGCGGACGTTCGCACCTGGCGATGAGCTCGTGCTCTTCTTGCACGGAGTACCCGAAGAGAACTTCTTGGTCACAACTGGACAGTGTCAGGGGATCTTCCACATCGAATTCGAGGCGCTTTCCCGAAACTTGTCAGACGTGATTCTGGTCACGGAGGCGGGACTGGTGGAGACCGTTCCGGGATTCCCATCCACTCTCGATGACTTGCGCCACCGACTTGCCGACTAAGACCAGGGTTCTCGTCCTTCTTTACACGAACCTATCTTGAACCGTATCATCGCGCCTGTTCAGTGAAATCCGGAACCTTAGCGGCGACTGCGCCGCCCATAAGGAGATGAAGATGAGTCAGTATCCACCCCCGGGGAACGCGCCTCCTCCAGG
>CAZDBH010000506.1:0-5845 GCA_964503485.1 uncultured Bradymonadales bacterium
GTGTGTCCAACATCTCCCTATTGTAGCCGGTGGTACTTCCCAGTTTGATGTTTTGGCCGCGCAACGTCTCGAGCACGTCCAATACACCCGGTATCGGCGCTGCGAAGTTTGGAAGACATGCGACTTGGAGAGGAATCGCTTCCGAGTACAGTTGGTCTACGTCGGCTTCTGACGGCTCTCGCCCGTGTGCTTCGCGCCACCGGGCAACGACCGCTGGCATGTTCAGCACCGCACTGATGTGGTCCCGCTTGTGAATACCCATCGGTTCGCGGGCTTCGGCTTGTGAAATGATGACTTGGTGTTTGGCGAACACCTCGAGGAAGACACCGGCGGGGGCACATGAGCCGTAGTCGACGATGGTACCGGCCCAATCGAACACGATCGCTTTGATCGCACCCAAGTTCACGAGGCTGCTCCTAGTCGCACTCGCCGCCTAGCAAGCCGCGCTTCAAGCCGCGGTTGGGCGGGTTCTCGCCCAGCCAGATCGAGAAGAATGCTGAGGCGAAATCTGCGCCCTCGATCGAACCACGGGAACTCCCGTTGACCTCGACCTCGAGACCACCGCTCGGAGTGTATGTAAAGACCATCGTTTGCCCGTCTCTCATGTCTCGCATCCACTCGTTGAGCTCGCGGATTTTCGCTTGATGGATCAGCCAGTTATGGCCCACATTCTCTTGGAACCCCTCGACCCATGCGTCGGTAATGTCGTCTTTGTCGACGCTGCGAACAAAGTGCAGTATGAGCCGCCGTGCGCCATCGCTAGAGATGATTCGACTGGCGCTGCTGGTCTGGCTTTCGAGGTAGAGTCCTGCGACATAGACATCGACGTTAGCAACAGTTGCCTCGCGAAGACCTAACCCGTTCAACACGAGGTCCGTACCATCTACGGTAACGCTGTCCGGCAACTCGACGTCAACGCATGAGGCGGAATGGCTGTAAGGGACAAGAATGAGGGTTGCGGCAAGTGCAACCAGTGAACTGATGATAAATCGCTTCATAGGGTACAGATCTCCTCTCTCGACTCAGTCGTCGTGCTTCGCTACGCGCCCTGCCACAAAAATCTGGCTAGACCGGCATCCTACCATTCCGACGGAGGTTCGTCAGCCAGCGTGGAGGAATCGCCTGCCGTCATCGATCTTGTCCCAACCAGCACGGCTCGGGCATTGTCGGCCCTCGACATGAAGTGAAACTGTTTGGCCCGATCTGCCGATTCGACAAGTCGGGACCGCGACGTAGTTGGCGGAATTGTGGAGTGCTGTTACACCAGTCCGGCAGTCAGTGAAAACACGAAGTACGCCGCATGCCTCTGTCCAGACATTGGTACGCATGGTGCAATCCTGAATATCCGTCAACGAAACCGCGTCGACTACCTAGATGCATTTGGAGACCTGGAATATGAAACACATCAAATATCTGTCATTTCTCTTTGTCATCGTGTCTCTCTCCCTCTCAGGTTGCGAATTTGGAAGTACTGGCAGTCAGGGCAACCTGCAATTCAGGGATCTGACCAGCACGGTCCCGCCCGATCTCACCGGGCACATCGATCAACCTATCGCCCTTGGGGCAAGACTGACACTGTCAATCAAGGTCGAGAGTGACAACACAGACGCTGATGTCGTCAGTGCGTTGTCTAACGATTCGGCCGTGTTCGACATCGACAGCAGCTCGTTGGGACGCGTGGTCGTCGAGGCAACCGGCGCCGGGAGCGCCCTCCTACAAGTGGAAACCGGCGGCGGCCTGACGGATTCAATTGCGCTGTCAGTGAGCGAGATCGCCAATACCGAGGTCCTGCTTCTCCCCTGGAGCGCGTGGCTGGCTCTCCCCGATTCACTCTGGGCGGATGGCGCAGTGATGCTTCCTGAGTCGAGTGTCGACCTTTTCGCATTGCACACCAACGCCGACGATACGATCCTCACCGGTTTTGGAGCGGCGGACTGGGAGTTGACCGAGGGCGTCGCCGCTACCCTCACCCCAGAGGAAAGCAGCGACTTTGTGACTCTGCGAAGCGCCGAAGCAGGCGAGACGTTCAGCGTGACCACGAGCCTCGGTGGCGAGTTCGCTCTCGATACGGTCGAAGAAACCACGGTCACTACCCTGAGCATTTACAATCAAACCGATTCAGTTGGCCCAGTCGCCGAGGGCGAGACGCTCGAGCTCACCTCTGGTCATAGCGTCCTGCTCCACGTCGCTGCCTTCACAGCCGAGGGTGCCTACGTGATCGGTGCAGGTAGCGAGACATTCGAGACATCGATTGCGGACGAAGACAGTGCCGTGCTGCGGGTCAGTCTGTCGCCCACCACGCAGGAAGAAGAGGACTTCAACCGCATTCTGGCCAATGGTCGCGCCTTCTTCGTGGAGCCTCTTGCGGTCGGTAGCGCTCAGCTGACCATCGACTGGGCAGGACAGACCCTTGTCCTGGACGTCGATGTCGCTCCGGAGCAACAGACGTCAGACGACGATAACAGCGATGCTGACGCAGACCCCGAGAGTTGAGCCCTAAAAGGTCGCACCGTATTTCCGCAGCGCCGCGATGAAGTAGGACGTGGCTATTCAGAAGGCAAAAAAAAACTCCGCTCCCGTGAAGGAGCGGAGTCCGTAAGTCTATAGACTTAGGTGACTTACCAGCGGTTTCCACCACCGCCACGGTTTCCACCTCGACCGCCACCGCCGCCGCCGCGTCGGTCATGGGCTTCGTTGACGTTGAGGGTGCGACCGTCAAGCTGGGCGCCGTTCATTCCTTCAATCGCGGAATCGGCTGCCGAGGCATCCTCGAATGTGACAAAACCGAATCCTCGGCTACGACCGGTTTCACGATCAGTGATGACCTTGGCGTCCGTCACTTCTCCGAACCCAGCAAACGCATCGCGCAAGCTGTCGTCGTCTGTTCCCCAGCTCAAACCACCTACAAAAAGCTTCTTCGACATGACTCTCTAACTCTCTGTGAACCTCGGCCGCAGCCGAGTCGCCTTCTTCTTCTTTGAAGGCGCATTACAAAACCATCGCCCCAAACGCTTGGGACGATCTCGTCACGGTAATCCACTGTTGGAAAATCGCACGAGACCTTTACCACTGTTCAGGGTCAGAATGCTAGATCAAAACGAATAGCTGATCTTGATTAGCCCGAAGACTATTGCCCTCCAAGGGCCTAAACCACCGTCAGACCTCTGGAATACAGAGTTCCTCCCCTCCTTCACAACCGATGATTCCTCAGCCGAAACTGGACGACGAAACCGGTCTCGGACTGTCCGAGTGCTTGAAACCTACAGAAGAGCGACCGATCCGGCACTCGGCCCCTTCACGACGCGGCCCAGACAGTATAAAGAGGGTCGAATGGGCAAGAGGCGCAAAAAAGAGAGCAACCCGTACGACAAAGAGAACCCGCTCGTCCTATCGGGCAAACGGGTGAGTTGGAAGCGGACTCGTACGCTGAGTCGAAGCAAACGACTCCTCATCTGGATCGTACGACGCTTGCCGGCCCACAAAGACAATGAACGGGGTCGAGCGAACGCAAAACAGGTTCGACTCGTCTTGGCAGGAATCGGTCTTCTCTTGGCTACTGTCGGCAACGAATATGAGTGGGCCGTTTTCGGCGGCGTTCTATTCGCGTCGGTACTCTTCTTTCCGGTTTCGGGCAACTGGAAGCGCGGAAAAATCGCCCAGCTCAAGAGTCGAGAGGTGGTGCGGGATACAGAGAGCAGCGAGGCCGTCGACGTCGTTTACGACGCGCGGCGAGTCGCCGTCATCAGCGAGGGGCGAACCTGGCGCCGCGTATTGTTGAACAAGTCCTCGCACCGTTTCGAAGAGCGACAGTTCCAGGGCAAAGCGTGCCTGGGCGTCACTGAGACCCCGGCAAAACGTGCCACAACCATTTGGTTCGTCAACCGAGTAGGCGTCGAGATCGATAGTTCATCCGGTCCCAAGCCGCTGCGTGGGCAGGACTACGATTCGGTGATTCGCTTATCTAGTGCTGATTTCGAGGAATTGAACCGGACCTTGCGTCGGTGGGCTCCCGAGAAGTCTAGTCGGTAGACACGGTGGTGAGGGCTTCGAGTGCCTCACTGCAAGTCTCACCTTCCAAATCTCCCGTCGAAGTGATCGGCTCGCAGTCTTGGGGCAAGGCGAGATCGGGCAGCGTGCCCACCGTATCGGTCATGAAGCACTTGCAGCCCGGCTCGACGCGGCCTTGCCATTCATCCACGAGGTCCGAGGTTAGGCTCGCCCGCTGCTCGTCAGATATTCCCGATTGGGCGTCGATGGCGGCCAGCTCGCGCTGGTATTCAGTGATGGCTGAGTCGGCCGCAACCGATACTGTGGTGTTGCACATCTCGCTCACCGAGTCCGGGATTGCAGCGCTGATCGTCCCGCTTTCGAGGGCCGTACAGCAGTTGATTGCCCGAGAACAATTGGGCAAATCGTCCTCTTGCAGGGCGCTGGCCTCGTCGTCGATCACTTCTTCGGTGATCTCTTCGATCACGTCGCAGCTCGTGGTCGCAAGGGCCAAGAACCCAGCCAACAGCATCCAGAGTGAAATCTTCACAGTCATCGGTCACCGTCTTGTTTCGCAGCCAGCGTTCAATCGCTCGAAAGGACGCCGTGCTTCTGTTTCGTGTGCATGCGAACCCTATGGTCAGTCCGAGGGCGTTGTCAACTGTCGGCGGAGGCGACCGCCCTATTCGATTGTCTTCAGCAGTGGGCTGAAATCGAACGTGCGCAATTGTGGGAGGTAAGTCGAGACCGATTGACGCTGCAGACGTTTGCAGATCTTCGGCCTAAAGAAGTGCTCACCGTCTCGGATGACGTAGTTCAGGATGAAGAACCGGTACACATCCTTCAAGAACAGGATGTCGCTCTCGGCCAGGGGGAATATCTCGTGGTACGCCCTGAGAAAGACCTTGAAGCGATCTTGTACGAGCGTATCCGCACCGTAGACGAAGTTCGTTTTGTCGCCGACTGCGCTGGTCACACGGCTGCAGAAATAGAAGTCGAAGACCCTCGGCTCGATTCGGAACCAATCGTAGTCCCAGCGGCTGTACAACTTGAACGGTCCGCCTTCGCTCTCAACCGAAAAGTTGCCGATGTTCCAGTCGATCATGACCGGTATCTTCCGCTTGGAGTCGTAGCCCAGCTCGGTCAGGTTATCGAGGAGGATCTCGCACTCGTCGATCAGGAAGTGCTTCTCGGTTTTCGACAGCGAAATGTGCCCATGCCATTGGTTCGCGTGAAGCAGGTCGAGCAGGTTGTACACATCGGATCGAAGGCATTTTGTGGTCTGAGCGATCTCGGTGCTGATTTCTAACGAAGCCAGGTGAAAGCGCGCGATTTCCTGGGCGAGGTTGGCGACCTGATCCAGTGACAGGATCTTGGGCAGGGGCTCGCGGATTTCGACCGCGTCGTAGAAGATCACCCACTCCTCGCCGTTGTGGTAGGTAAATGCCTTGTGGTTGTGGGTCAGCGCGTCGGCGAGCAAACCCGCATAGGGCGTCGAGCTGAAGAGCAGATTGCAGGCGTGGATTCGCTCGTGGTCCTCGCGGAACTGAGCGAAGGAGCCATAAGACGAGACCTTGGCGAAAATTGTGGTCCCGTCGCTCAGCTGTAGCCTGTAGACGGAGTTGGTCGACACATTCGCACTGGTGTCTCGAATCCCGACGAAGTGACGCGGATCGCCGAACTCCCGCCAAGCGGTCTGAATGATCTCGGGGACTTTCAGCTTCGGCTTCACGTCAGAATCGACTCAAAAACGAAATCGGGGATGATACCGGACCCATCGATGAGCAGCTCGGCGTGCTCTTTCTGGGTGTTACCTGAGAGGACCAAGGCCGAATCCAGGCCAAACTTGTTGGCACCG
>CAZDBH010000507.1:0-5836 GCA_964503485.1 uncultured Bradymonadales bacterium
TTGTCGCGACCAACGGTAGAGGAAGGCGTCCCTTCTGCCGCAGCAGCCTGTCTAAGGCCACACCCTCGAGGTATTCCAGAACTAAAAACAGTTGGCCATCCTCGGCCTCGCCGAAGTCGTAGAGCCGAACCGTGTTCGGATGGGTCAATCGCTTTGCAGCCTCGGCTTCTTGCCGGAAGCGGCCGATCAAGCCGGGATTCGGCTCGAGGTTTGGGTGAAGAATCTTGATCGCCACCCGCCGGTCCAGGTCCACCTGTTTTCCCAGATAGACTGCACCCATACCCCCGGCGCCTATACGCTCCACCAGTTCGTAGCGTCCGCCTAGCAGACGCCCCTCTAATGCGGTTTTTTCGCCGCCCTGACCCATCGACACCCCGTGACGAAACAATGCCGCATGGTAGCAACCTTGGACTGCGCCGGCAACGGGACCAAGTGCGTGGTTTTCAGACTCTACTGGCGCGAACGGGGGCGGGTTGACGCGAGGACACAAAGAGGAATAGGCGCCATAGCTCAGTCGGCGCCGAGGGAGACAAGATGAAGATTGCATCGGACCCGGCCCGCGAACTCAGTGAAAACTCATCAGAATGACGAAATCAGCGATGTTTGCTGGACCTGCCGTTCATCCGGTGCTGAGAGGAGAGCAAAAAGAGTGCACTTAAGGGCAAGTGGGCCTTGAAATCGACAACCCGGGTGATAGACTCCAGCCCAACGCCCCTGGGGGGTATGGGGGGCTACGAAGCGATTTGGCGTGCTCGAGGGCCTTTGACGGGCCCGACGCGCAGCGAGGCTCGAAAAGATGTCCAATATTGGGGACTTTGATACCAGTCGTCGATTCAAAGGAACCGTCGTCGAGACGGTCCGAATCACTCCAGAAAATGCGGAAGAGGAAGTCCGGCACATCACGCTGCGGGTCAACCTATCGGGACTCGACTTCAGCGAGTTCGAGACGGTCGGGGTGGTTGTCCTCGGTCCAAACGAACTCGGTCGCCCCCTTCTGCTCCGCTTGTATGCGGTTGCCGGCTACACCAAAGAGGAGCCGGGCGGAAACCCAACCATCGAGTTGTGCGTCCGCCGCTGTTTCTATGTGGACGACTTCAGCGGAGAACGCTATCCGGGGACCGTGTCGAGCTGGTTGTGCGACCTGAGAGAAGGCGAAACAGTCGATCTAACCGGGCCCTTTGGCAACGCGTTCCCAATCCCCGAAAATCCGGACGCCAACCTGATCCTCATCGGTCAGGGCACCGGTATTGCGCCGTTCCGTACTCTCGTCCAGAGGCTGTACGAGAACCCCGAGAGTTGGACCGGAGAGATCCGTCTCTTTCACGGCGCAAAGACCGGGCTAGAGCTGCTCTACAACAACGATGAAAACGCCGACCTCGGTCTTTACATGCAGCACAAGACCTTCAAGGCAATTCAGGCACTGAGTCCGAAACCGCATTTCGGAGAGCCTGCCGCGATGGACCAGGCCCTAACAGACAACGCTGCCGATATCTGGGCGCTACTGGAGAGTCCCAATACCTATGTCTATGTAGCGGGCCTGCGCCAGATGAACGCTCAGCTCGACCGAGCGTTCGCAGAAATGGCTGGTTCACCCGAAAGCTGGGCGTCCACCAAAGACGGCCTAGTTTCAGCCAACAGGTGGCGAGAATTGCTCTACTGAGTTTCGACTCTAGAGAACCGCGGGATTCGCCCGCACGTTCGCGAGATTGTGTGATGAAATCGAAAAGTACTCCAAAAGACGCGGCAAAGAAGACTGACGTAGCCTATCCGGGCGTCCCACAAGCGATGGATGGCACGGGCGCGATTGTCGCAATGGAAACCGCTGGCGGCGAGGCCGCCGGCGCATATCCGATTACTCCCGCCTCGAACATGGGCGAGGGCTGGGCACTTGCCGTCGCACGCGGCGAGCGCAACGTGTTTGGCAAAAGGCTGCTCTTCTTCGAACCCGAGGGTGAGCACGCCGCAGCCGGCGTTACCGCTGGTATGAGTATGACCGGACTGCGCGCCGCCAACTTCTCGGCGAGCCAGGGCATCGCCTACATGCACGAATCGCTCTACGCAGCTGTTGGAAAGCGACTCACCTACGTTCTGAACGTGGCCTGTCGCGCGATGACAAAACAGTCCTTGAACATCCATTGCGCCCACGATGACTATCACGCCGTCGACGATGTCGGTTTCTTCCAGCTCTTCGCGAAAGACGTGCAGAGTTGCGCCGACCTCAACTTGATTGCACACCGGATTGCCGAGTTATCGCTCACCCCGGGTATCTGTGCTCAAGATGGATTCCTCACTAGCCACGTAATCGAAACCCTCAACCTGCCCGAGCGAGAACTGGTGGCCCAGTACCTGGGGAGGCCCTCCGATACGATCGACTGCCCGACACCGGCACAGAGGCTCATGTTCGGCGAGACACGACGCCGGATTCCTGAGCTATTCGATTACGACAATCCGGCCCAAATCGGGACGGTCCAGAATCAGGACAGCTACGCCCAAGGCGTGGCGGCCCAACGGCCCTTCTTCTTTGAGCACGTCAAAGAACTCACCGAGCAAGCCATGGCTGAGTATGGCGCCCTGACTGGACGCAACTATGCCAGAGTGCTCGGTCATCGGGTGGAGGACGCCGAATACCTAATTGTCGCCCAGGGCTCACTCGTGTCGAACGCCGAGGCGGTCTGTGACTACCTCCGCGACTCTCGGGGGCTGAAAATCGGTGTGGTCGACATGGTGATGTTCCGACCCTTCCCCGACGACCTGATTCTCGAGATGTTGCGCGGGAAGCGCGCTGTGACGGTACTCGAGCGAGTCGACCAACCGCTGGCTGGTGATCCGCCAATGCTCAGAGAGATTCGCGCCGCCTTCACCAAAGGCCTAGAAAACGGTCGTGCCAGTGGCAACGACTTGCCCTACGAAGGGCTCGCTGCGCTGAAGCCCAACGAGGTTCCACTGCTGCTGTCGGGCTGTTCCGGCCTCGGTAGCCGCGACCTGCAAGCAGGTGATCTGATCGCCGCGGTCGACAACATGTTGGCCGACGGTCCCCAGCAGCGCCAATTCTATCTGGGCATCGAGTTCGTCAGAGAGAACGCGACGCCGGCCTTGGATACCTGGCAGAAACGAATTGTTGACGCCTATCCCGCCATTGGCGGCAGAGCACTCAAAGCGAAAGATGACGTGGTGATCAGCCCTAAGGGCTCACTCGCAACCCGGATTCATTCGATCGGTGGATGGGGCGCCATCACGATGGGCAAGAACATCACCAAGATGCTCTTCGATTTGCTCGGTCTGCACGTCAAATCCAATCCCAAGTACGGCTCCGAAAAGAAGGGCATGCCGACGACCTTCTTCGCAGCGTTTGCCCACGAGAAGATCCGGATGAACTGCGATCTGAAGAAGGTCGACGTCGTCCTCTCGCCCGACGCCAACGTTTTCGGCCACTCCAACCCGCTTGCGGGACTGGTCGATGGCGGTGTGTTCATCATTCAGGGCTCCGACGGGCCCGAAGCACTCTGGAAAGACCTGCCGCGCTCGGCCCAAGAAGCCATCATCAAACGCAATCTGAAAGTCTACGTCATCGACGCATTCAAGATTGCCCGCGAAGAGGCAACGGACTCCGAGCTTCAGTTCCGCATGCAGGGTAACGCCTTTCAAGGGGCCTTCTTCAAAACCTCTCCGCTGATGGAGCGCGAAAAGGTCGACGAAAACTCGCTCTTTGACGCCATCCGGAAGCAGCTGCGCAAGACCTTCGGCCACCGCGGCGAACGGATTGTCGAAGACAATTTCAGGGTCATCCGCCGAGGCTACGACGAGGTCATCGCTGTCACACCGGGCGAACTGACGGAGGCTGCCTCGACCACAAAATCGATCGCTTGGTTTCTCAAACCAAACCCCAGTGACAATAGCATCGGCGATCAGCAACGCTTCTTTGAACAGACCAGTGCACTGTACCTGGCCGGCCAGGAACCGATCACCGATCCGTTCACGGCTGTCAGCGCCGTTCCAGCGGCGACCGGCGTCTTCCGTGATATGACGAACATCCGGTTCGACGTCCCCGAATTCTACCCGGACAAATGTACCGGTTGCGGCGATTGCTGGACCCAGTGTCCAGACGTCGCAATTCCCGGTCTCGTTACCGAGATCGGTGACTTGCTGCATACCACCGCAGCGGCGGTCGCAAACGGCAGCGTACTGGTCGAGTTGCCCCCAGTACTGGATACGTTGGCAGACGAAGTGCGCTCGACCCTCAAGAGCGAGTCCTTCACGACCTTCGCCGCCGTATTGGCCGGCGCCTACGAGACCCTCTTGGCTCGGCTCGAACTCAGTGCCAGTCGCAAGAAACTGCTCGACGAAGAATTCAAACCGGTTCTCGATCGACTCAGAGACTTTCCTCTCACAAAGGTGACGCCCTACTTCGACGCACCCGAGCACCGGCAGGCCGGTAGCGGTGGGTTGCTCTCGATCACGATCAATCCAAACACCTGCAAGGGATGCATGCTGTGCGTCGAGGTCTGTGACGACGACGCGCTCGTCGCCATACCTCAAGACGAGGCCGTGATCGAGAAGCTGCGCAACAACTGGGACCTATGGCAGAGATTGCCAGACACCCCTGACCGGTTCGTCCAGGTCCGAGACATGGCCCGAGGAATCGGCGTTCTGCACAGTATTTTGCTGAAGAAGGACACCTACCACGCAATGGTCGGTGGCGATGGGGCCTGCATGGGGTGCGGCGAAAAGACCGTCCTCCACTTGGTGGTGTCCGCCATAGAGGCTTCGATGCAGCCCCTAGTTGCGGAGTTTGTCGACAAGCTCGACCTCACTATCGAGAAGCTCCAAACCAAGGCGCGTCTCCTGCTCACGTCTGAGGCTGACTTGGACGCCCTAGCTGCCGGTGGAAGCGCCAACGTGACAGTCAGCGAGCAGGCCCGCGAAGAACTCGCTCACATCCGTGACGTTCTCGAGAGTCTCAAAGACCTCAAATGGCGTTACATTGAGGGACCCAGCGCACGGGGTAGGGCGGGCGCGGTAATGACGAACGCGACCGGCTGTTCGTCGGTCTGGGGCGGTACCTACCCGTACAACCCCTATCCATATCCCTGGACCAATCATCTCTTCCAGGACGCGCCATCAATCGCGATCGGTATCTTCGAAGGCCACATGCGGAAGATGGCCGATGGCTTCGCCGCCGTTCGCCGAGCGGAGATGCACATCGCTGGTACATGGAACGCCAGGGCAGACGATGAGGCATTCGTCGGTTTCGACTATCGGGACTTCACTGACGAGGAGTTCTTGCTGTGTCCCCCAGTCCTTGCCGTCGGGGGCGACGGTGCCATGTTCGACATTGGTTTCCAGAACCTGTCTCGGCTTCTGGCGTCAGGCAAGCCGCTCCGGGTCATTGTCTTAGACACTCAGGTTTACTCGAATACCGGCGGACAAGCCTGTACCTCCGGCTTCTTGGGGCAGGCGGCCGACATGGCGCCATACGGTGCCGCTCAACACGGAAAAGAAGAGACACGCAAAGAGTTGGCGCTGATCGCGGTAGCTCACCGAACAAGCTACGTATTGCAGTCCTCACAGGCTTCTTCCGCCCATCTCCTGGGTGGAGTCCTTCGCGGACTGAGTTCGCGCAGACCGGCCATTTTCCTCCTCCATTCGCCCTGCATGCCCGAACACGGGATCAGCGACGACGAGGCCCGAAAGGCGGCTCGCCTTGCTCTAGAGGCCCGGGTCTTCCCACACTTCATCTACGACCCAGACGGCGGCCCCTCACTGACCGACCGCATGGAAATGTCCGGCAATCCCATGCCAGACCAGGTTTGGCCGACATACGAGCTAAACTACACCG
>CAZDBH010000508.1:0-5783 GCA_964503485.1 uncultured Bradymonadales bacterium
CAAGAAACTGAATCTCCAGAAGGGCGAGATGGAGGCGTGGAGTAAGGCGGTGGGTGGTGAGAAAGCCAACCTCATCTCAGTCCTGTTCCCTGCGTCTGAGACAGGCAAGCGCCCCGCAATGACGCATAACCTCACTATGATGGAGCTTGCTAGTATTTACCTGCATGGTACCGACCCAAACACGAGGGCTGAGTTGCTGCACGCTGGCATTGAATTAAAAGACAGACCGGGCTATGAGATGGACGTGGACCCTGGCGCGCTTAGAGCGGTGCGCGATGCTTTGCCTCAGCGCCTCCGCGTCCCCGAGGAGATGCATCGCGTCCTCGAAAGGCTCTGTTGGGAACTGGCTAGGAAGTAGTGGCGCCGTCATTCTTGCTCACCTGGCTGAACAGTGCTCGCCGAAGGCAGTTGGATACTAGCACGCAGCAAAGGCGGCGGTCTCGCTCGGCAGGCCGGCGGGCTACGACCTACGCCCCTCGATGTTCATCAGAGCAAGGTGAGCGGCCCGCAGCCATCTCGGCGTCCGCAGCAGAGCTGGGCGAATTTGAGGGTGGTTTTTGAAGCGACGGCTCAGGAATCGTCGGGCCGCCCCGCGGGGAACCTCCCCGTTTACGGTAAACGGCCGGTAAAGCTGGAGTTGTGCGTCCTCGGGGAACTCCCCCAACTCGAGTCCAAACTCCACCGCCCGCTCGGTTAACTCGGAGTACCTGGGCAGGTTGAAAATTGATAGATTGAGAAAGTCCACCTTGCCCTCACAGCGGGCGATCATCTCGAGGGTACTCTCCCTGTCGGCCTCGGTTTCGCCCGGCAAGCCAAACAAGAGGTAGAGGTAGGTGCGCACCCCCGCCTCGGCAGCGGCGCACAACACTCGCTCCGCTTCGGCCGGATCCAGACCTTTATCGTATCGATCCAGCAGCGGACCACTGGCACCTTCGACACCCAGCTGCAACATGAGGCAACCGCTATCTGCAGCTCGGCCGATCAAGTCATCGCGCAGCAGGTGGCGGGTGGGCCTGGCGAATCCGTAGAAGGCGACCGAATGGGTCCGGGCAAGGGGTAAAAACCGTTTGAGGTGGGCTGGTGCTATCGCGGAATCGAGCAAGTGGACGACGGGCCTGCGGGAGCTGATTTCGTCTGGCATTCCACCGAGCATGTTGGCGATTGCGGCCTCAGGTACCGGCACAAACGGCTTCTCGCGATCCGGGCAAAAGAGACACCGGTTCCAGTAGCAGCCGGTCGAAAGTGGAAGCGGTACGATCGGTCGTGCGCTCAGGTACGGCCGATTCGACAACAGCTTCGGCCAGGCCAGTCTAGTCAACAGACTGTGGCCCTCCCCCCCGCCCTTCAACAGAGAACTGCCATCGCCCAGCTCGACCCGAGAGAAGATCTGTTGGAGCGCCTCGAGCCCGAGGCCAGTGTTTGCCAGACTCGAGGGTAATGACCCTCCTACGATCGGCTCGACGCCCTGACTCTCGAGGAAGCGAGCCAGGTCGATCGCCGCCGGAAGCTGGCTCAGATAAGCCAAGGAAATGAGCACCTTGTTCGGCCTGCTGCGCTCCAATTCGGGCACCAGACACTCTTGCCACAGATCCTCGAACGGACTCGGATGCGCCTCCAACTCCGCCGCTAGGGCGACAGGACTCCACAGGCTGCACGGTGGCGAGATATCCATCAGTGTCAGCGTCCAACCCGGATACTGCTCGCCATAACGCTTCAAAGCGTGATGCAGATTGCCCGCCGCCGTGCGGTGAGCATGTGGATCATAGCCGTTCGGTGCATCCAAAAGGCTGTTCACCGCCGTTTGTACCCGTCGTTCAAACGGCTCGGCCGTGAGAACTCGGTGGTAGAACTCGAGCGACAGGTCGAGCAGGCCCGCATCGTAGCCATGGCCGGCCAACCCAGCCGTAAGCATGAATGCGCCGGAGGGCGGCTCAGAGGGCGTACAGACAGGTGGTGCGAGGACAAGGAAATCCATAGGCCGCGCAGGGTAGCACAGGGATCAGGGATCGGGGATCACAGATCGGGGAACTGGAAACTGGGATCAGGGGGTCAGATTGGATCCAGATCAAGGATGATTGTGCGGAAGCGGCCAACCAGACTGGTTCTATTCCAGACTTCTGGGGAGCGACAGAACCCATTTATGCACTCTTTTAGGCCACGACAATCCTCTGATGGGAGCCAGCGGGGCATGTCTGCCGGTTGCTCTTCGAGAAGTTCGACCATTGGTCCGTAGGTCGTTTTGCAGTAGTAGGGCTGCCAGCTTCCGCTGAGTGAAATGAAGAGGATAACGACCACAGCGGTTGCCAAACACGCTGCGAGAAACCAGCGGTGCGCTCCGTCCGAGTCGGCGATTGGTTCCGCCGACGGGGCTTCGGACGACCGTTCTGCGGTCTCTTCTGCGACCTCATCCTCGCCCTCAGCAACCTCGTCTTGTGGGCCTTCTTCAGCGTCCGTGAGACTCTCAGCCAATGCGTCCTCGGCGTCGTCAGCTTCCTCGTCGGGCCTATCGCCGGTTGTTTGGTCGGCTACGAGATCCGCAACGTCTGCAGGTTCGGCGTTGTCTTCTGGCTCCGAATCAGGGACCTGCGCAACAGGTACCTCGGCCGACGATTCTGATTGCTCGGCTTCCTCTGGCTCTGAATCGAAAGTCAGGGGAGCGGGCGCTTCCGGAGCAGCATCGTCGGTGCCTTCGCCCATGAGGTCGGGAATGTCCCAGCCGTCTGTGGTCAGGCGCTTGAAGGGATTCGGCTTCTTAGGTGCTTCCCCGTCGGCGCTCTTGTCAGCTGTGTCTGGCTGCTGGTCCTTTTCTTCTTCGGACATTGGATCCTTCATTCCTCACTGACTCCAGACACCAAGCTTTCTATCATGCGCTCGCAGTAGGTCGTTGGTAACACGTCCGCTTGGGCTGCGTAGAACTCGATCATCAAGCTTATCGGTCTCAATATCCCTTCGGCGACCTCGGTAATGCGCAAGCGAGGATAAACGTCCGAAGCGTCGTCGACTTCCCAGTGAGCGGCGCCGGGAAGCTGGGCGCGAATGGACTCGCCCACCAAAAGCCCGACTGCGGCCAAGGTGCCCTCTGGCAGGTAGCCACCCCAGAACACGCCAGGCCGCTCGGCTTCGATACGCGGTCCTAGCGCACTGTAAATCGTATCCAATTGTTCGGGGCATCGGGCCGAAAGCTGTTCGGGAGTGCCGTAGTTGAAGCGGTCGATGATCTCCATCGCTCGCTGCGCGATGAACGTGGCGTTCTCAGGTTGCCAGACATCTGTGCCCAACTCCGAGAGGACAGCCGCTTCCAAAGCGCCTGCGGCGGTGTTCGAGAAGATGAACTCGACTGCCGGCGGTACATCATAAGCTGAGTAGAAGTGAAACCAGGGACGTCCCGTCTCGCTAAGTGGCGCACCAGGCATGACCAGATAGCTGATCAGAAACGCCCGGGTCACCTCGTCTGTCCACTCCGATGTCGTCACAAAGAACACGTGGTTGGTACGCCCGAAGGGATCGGTGGCGTCATTGATTGTGAAGTACCAGAGGAACGAACCTGATGCGCTCGTAGCGTACGCACGACGGGCGTCGAAGGTCTCGATGTTTTGGCTGTGATAGGCCTGACGAACTCGCTCGAATGCACTCTCGAGTGGTTCATCCTCGGTTAGATCAACAGTGGCCTGGCCCAGTGATGGAAGGCTCGTAAACTGTGTCGGTCCGGTTCGTAGACGAGTCTGGGGTGTGTTCGCTGAAGGTGCGCTGCACCCAATCAGTGCGATGCTGACGAGTAGGGCGTGAAGGCGAAGCCATTTCCCCATCACTTTTTGCCCCAGGAACACTCCGGTACGCAGCGTTTCAGGGGGAAAGGCCGCGTGTAGCCCACACTGAAGGGGACTGGAGTGAATGCAGAGTTAGATCAATCCTTTGCTTCGTAGGGAAGCAAAGCGAGGTGACGAGCTCGACGGATAGCCAGCGCCAGCTTCCGCTGGTACTTAGCCGATACGCCGGTCAACCGTGTCGGAAGGATCTTGCCGCGGGGCGAGATGAACCGACGCAGAAGTTGCACGTCTTTGTAGTTAATTTCCAACTCGGAATCTTCTAGGAACGGACAGACCTTCCGGCGTCCTTTTGACATACGCTTCATTACTAATCACTTCGCTCTTAACGTATCTTTACGCTCCACTTCATCGGCATGGGCAAACCAACCGCCGTTAAAGTAGGCCGGGGCTATTTAGCGGATCAACCCAACCCCGTCAAGCAAAAGGATTACCAGACGAAGTCGATCTCGAGGTCTTCCACGATCCGTTCTGAGATCGATTGTGGGAGGAGATCGGACCCTGCTGGTGGTGTGATGTTGATTTGGTAGTCCGATGCCGCAGCACTGATCACAACGAGCTGGAAGTCTCCCGCGCTGTCGCTGCGAACTCGATTCCAGGCCGTCCCGCCCGACGTTTCTTCGGCTATGAGCTCGATTTCGGCGTCGGCGACAGCCTCGCCGCGAATCGTGGTCGCGGTTCCCGATACCGTCGCCACCGGAACCACGAAGGTCTCGACCACCTCGCCTTCTAGGTCGACGGTTCGACCCAATGGCCAGTTGTTGGCGCTCGGAATCGTCGACTCGAGGGGGTAGTCAGGGCCTGCGCCGGGTCCTCGAACAAAAGCCAACGCCACGTCGAACTCGCCACAGCTCACCGCCGCCTCGAAGACGCCCGTCTCGTCGGCGGTCACATCAAAGGTCACGTCCTCGTCGTCGCCAACTCGCTCACCCGAGAAACGCAGTTGTGCATCTGGAACCGATACACCGTCCGAGGTCTCGACCGTTCCTGATAAGGAGCAGGTAGGAAGGGCCTCCAAGACAACGTCCCTTGTCGTATCCTCCGAAATCGTCGCCAGGCTGCCGCGCTGCACGGCATATCCGGAATCACTCGCTGGGACGACGTCGAAGGCGTATTGAAACGTGTCTCCGGCGATCACCGCCAACTGATATTCGCCATCGCTGTCCGAAACACCGACGCCAACGATCAAACCGGCCTCAGTATCTGCAGTGGCCGTCACTTCGACACCGCCGACGAGGTTCTCGGCCTCATCCCGAATCACCCCCTGTACTTCGACGATCGGCAAGATAGTGCCGACGGTGTCGCTTTCCGAGAGGTCGATTTCCGCCGCCAGCAGGAAGCCATCGAAGCCAGGTCGCGACGAGCTGGGCTCGCTAAAGACACGAAGCGAGTAGAGGCCACAGTTGAGATCCAGCTCATACTCGCCCTCGGAATCCGTTTCGACAAATGCGGAGTCGGTTTCACCCTCGAACTGAAGACCCAGTTCGGCGACCGGGTTGGCCAGAGTGTCGACCACGCCCCCAGCAAGCGTACACACGTCAGTAGTAGCAACTTCGACATCGTGCTCCACATCGGTCCCTATCGTGAGATCGGTCGGATCTGGCGGTATCAAGCCCTGGCCGGCGGGCACAGACACTGTCACCGAATAGGCAGTTGAGCTGGGCGGCAGCTTTAGGGCGTAACCACCGCCGTCGGCCGTGATCGCCGTACCTTCCACGCGAGCCCCATCAATCAAAGCGAGTGCGGTTACCCGCGCTCCATCGACGCCACCGCTACCGGCGGCCGTGATCTCTCCTGACAACTCGACGACGGGTACGGAAAGACCTGCGTCGCTGTTGGTCAAGAGTGAGACTGGTGTGGGCAACGCCCAGTCGTCTAGAAACGGGCGAAGCGAGTCACCCTTTTGGGGCTGCGAGATGACTGCCGTGTAGGTCGCACAGGGTAGGCTTGCCTGAAATC
>CAZDBH010000509.1:0-5757 GCA_964503485.1 uncultured Bradymonadales bacterium
TTTCCTGCGGCAATGATATCGCGGGCAACGGGATGGGCGGCATCTACGTCCAGTCGTTCGGCGGGACGGTCTCGATCGGTGGGAACCGGATCGTCGGAAACGGCGACGACGCCCCAGAGGACTATTTTGGAGATGGTATCGAGCTCATACTCTTCGATGTATCGGGTGTGCGCGTCGGGGCAGGTGGCGCAGCAGGCGGGAATCTCATCTCAGGGAACGCCGGCAACGGCCTCCGGTTCAACACGGGGTCGGCCACCGATGTGGTGATCGAAGGAAACCTGATCGGAACCGACGCGGATGGTGTTTCGCCACTCGGCAACGGCGGACACGGTATCGAAAACACCGGAGCAGATGCAGCACGGATCGGAGGCTCGGGTGCGGGCCAGGGCAACGTCATCGCCTTCAACGGTGGCGACGGAATATTCTTGCCATGGCCGGGCCATCTCCCGTCGGAGAGTTTCGCCGTCGACAATCACATCCTCGGCAACAGTATTCATTCGAACGGCGGCCTCGCGATCGATCTGGACGATGACGGGGTGACCCCTAACGATGGCGCCGGTGACTCCGACGCCGGGCCGAACGACCTACTGAATTTCGCGACCCTCACGGTGGTCGACTTGGGAGAGACCAGGGTGAGGTTGCGGGTCAATCTCGACGCAGAGCCGGCGACGGACTATCGGGTGGAATTTTTCGCGAACCAGGAATGCGATTCGTCGGGCTACGGTGAGGCCGAGCAGTACATAGGCTATGTCACGGTGACTACACTCGAAGATGGCACATTCGAGGTAGAGACGGCCATCAGTGGCGCCTTTCCGGTCTCGACGTTTTTCTCTTCAACATTGACCCGAGTCGAAGTGGGTGGCGCTGAACCCGAATACGGGCCCACCTCAGAGATGTCGGCTTGCGCCGAGCGAGGTTGCATCGAGACATGTGGTTGCGGTGAAACCTGCGACGGTGGGGAATGTGTGTTCCACGGCTGCGACGCACTGGGCTGCGGAATCGAGCCGACCTGCGGCGGAGACTGTGGCGCGTGCAACGATGGGTTCGTCTGTTCCAACAATCAGTGCGCCGTTGAGTTGTTGGTCAACAGTACGTCCGATAGCGGAGACGGTGAATGTACGGTAGAAGAATGCACTCTCAGAGAGGCCATCACCGTTGGGAACGCCGCGCTCAGCCCTGCCTATATCAGCTTCAACATCGAAGGTGATGGGCCACACACCATCACGCCCGCGTCCAGGCTGCCCGAGATTACCAACACCGTCGTGATCGATGGCACCACCCAGTCGGGTTGGGTGGACGTGCCGGTGGTTTACTTGAGCGGGGCCGAAGCCGGAGCCAGAGTGTCGGGTTTGAGTCTGAGCGGTCCCAACAGCGTGGTGCGCGGTATCGCCGTGGCAACGTTCTCGAGCGATGGGCTGACGCTTGCAGAAGGGGCTGATGGGTCGCGGGTCGAAGGCTGTTTCTTTGGTGCCTTTCCAACCACTGAGGCGGCAGGGAATGGACAGTTTGGACTGTCGATCGCCGACACCAGTGATGTTGTGATTGGGGGTGCAGCCGACTCGCTCCGCAACGTCATCGCCGGCAATGATTCTGCTGGCGTCTTCCTACTGAACGCACAGAGAACCCAAATCCAGGGGAATCTCATCGGCGTGGACCATCTGGGCGCCGCGAACGGCAACTATGACGGAATCCAAGTCTTCTCATCGACCAATACGTTGGTGGGAGGAGTTGAAGAAGGCGAAGGCAACACCGTTTCTGCCAACACCAACTTTGGGCTCAACTTGGCATTTGGCTCCGGCGCCACCATTCAGGGCAACTTCATCGGCACCGACTCGGTCGGTACAGAAGGTGTGGGAAACGGCGCTGGAGGGATTCGCATCTCGGACGCCAGCGACAGCACGACCGGTACTACCAGCTCAGAAGCAGGAAACGTCATTTCCGAAAATGGGGGTTTCGGCGTCTTGATCGAGGGAACGGACGCTGCGAACAACGCTATCCTGGGCAACGAAATCGACTCGAATGGCGGCCTTGGCATTGATCTCGGGATCGTTGGAGTGACCGCGAACGATGGCGCGGGCGATTTGGACAGTGGCCCGAATGGTTTGCAGAACCATCCTGTGCTGGACCCCATCGTGACCGTCGACGCCGAGAGTACGATTTCCGGCACATTGACGACGGCGCCCGGCAACTATCGGGTGGAGCTCTTCGGAAACAGGTCCTGCGATTCATCCGGTAGCGGCGAAGGCTCGGCGTATATCACGTCCATCAACGTTTTGGTGCCCGGGGGTGGGGAGGCGACATTCGAGACGAACGTCTCGGCCTCGGCGACCGCCGATGGCTACGTGACAGCGACAGCGACACCCTACGCCGATGTCGAGGGCGAACTCACTTTCGCTGGAACCTCCGAGTTTTCGACCTGCACTGCGGCAGCTTGCGTTCCGAGCTGTGGCGCTGCGTCGTGTGGCGGCGATGGCTGCGGCGGGCAGTGCGGCCCCTGTGGCGGAGACCTAGTTTGTATCGGGGGAGCTTGCTCTGAGGCGGGTGAAGTATGCGATGACGGCAACGCCGCTGATTGGGACGGCTGCACCGATGGATACGTCACCGAGTTCTTGCTCGACCCCGATCCCGATCACACCCAGCATCTGCCCGCTGTGGCCACATTCCACCAAGGAGGCTGGGCCACCGCTTGGGTCACCGAAGATGATCCAAACGGATCGGAAATTCGTGCCCAAATCCGAGACCGTCATGGTGCAGTTGTGGGATCGTCGATTTCCGTCAACAGCACGGCGGCGGGCACACAGACTCGACCGAGAGTAGCTGGGCTGAATGACAACACATTCGTGGTCGTCTGGGACGGTGCCGGCCTGGGCGACAGCCAAGGTGTGTTCTTCTCGCGGTACGACGCCAGTGGCGCGGTAATGCGGGACGAGGTCCTGGTGAATACCACGACAGCGGGGGATCAGTCGGATCCGCAAGTGTCACCCTATTTCTATGGGGGCTTTGTCATGGTCTGGCGCGGACCCGACCCCGAGAGTGGCGACAGCGACTACTTCATGCGCCGCTACGACAAGTTCGGCTCTCCTGTCACAGACGAAATCCAGCTCCCGGGCACAAACGATCCAATCGGCCCGCCATCGGCAGCCTACCTGGAAGACGGCCGAATCGTTCTCGGTTGGCAGGGTCCAACTGGTGGTCCCGCGGGCACGGCAGGTTGGGTGAAGCCGTATAGCAACACCGGGGTCTCAGTAGCGGACGCAGCCGCGGTCGCCCCTCCCGAGTGGGTGTCGACACATGCCCCAAGGCTCGGCCTTCGCTCAGAGAGCAACTTCGCCGCCGTCTGGCAGAGCGACGACGACGCAGATGGGGACGGCTCTGGTGTGTTTCTTCGCATCTACGGCAGCACTGGCGCTCCGAGAACGGAGCACCTCACGCTTTCCGAAACCACCACGGGCGACCAAAGTGACCCGCGGGTTGCTGGAAACAGTGGCGGGGCATTGGTTGGCGTATGGACGAGTCGAGGTCAGGATGGCGATGGTTTGGGGGTCTTCTCTAGGCGGTTCACTCACGGGCTCGAGATCGTGTTTGAATCGGAGCTCCAACTCAACGCCTACACGGTGGGTCACCAATCCCAGGCGGATGTGTCGCGCTTTCAACCGGGCGCCCACGTGGCCGTTTGGACCGGAGCTCAGCAAGAGAGTGAACTGACTGCTGTTTACGCACGGCGCTTTCACACAGATGGAAGCGACTGTGTCTTGGGCATATGCGAAACAACCACCTATTTCGATTGCCCGCGAGAGTGCGAAGACGACAACCCGTGCACCACAGACAGCTGTGACGACGCCATTGGCTGTCTGCACGTCCCGCTGTCTAATGGTTCGGAATGTGGTGCCGGGCTGACCTGTCAGGACGCCATCTGCGACTGAACGCGGTCATGCACGGCTTACTCGCTTGGCGAGACGGGGATCAGCTCGTCGCCAACCTCGATCGGACCCGAAGTGAGCACTTTGGCACGCAGGCCTGCCCTGTGAAGGAGGGCTTGAATCACCGGTTGGCCTGTCAGTTTCTCGATTTTTGCGCATGGCTCGCACAGTTCCGACCCGATCATCCGAACCTGACCCACCAAGAATTCCCGGCCCACCAGGTGGTTCAGAGGAACACCGGTCACCAGGATGTTGCGACGCATTTCCTCGGGCTTTAGGTCGATGCCCGATTCCTTTCGGATCGCGTCAATGGCCTCGACTTCGATCAGCGTGACATCCCGCTTTGCCCGAGTACTCTCTGGATGGGCCACGTGCCAGTCATAGTAGCGGTCGCCGACAATGCCCGAGTCGGCATCGACCTGTACTGAGTTCACCGATTGGACTGGAGCGTTTTTCTCTGCCGCGATGTGAATTGATAGCACTTTGCCTGTGAACACGAGTCATCCCTGTCTGGGCCACTGGAAGAAGCTACTTTCGTCTCCGGGGCCATTTGTACGATACAGAATTGTCGATTCGGGAACTTCGGGGCTCGGACCAGCCTGGGGCGGCTACGCCAACTTGGCCTCTTCCTCGAAATCCGCCGGCCTCGGTAGGATGTGCCATCCCTGCTCCCGCGAGTACTTTTCAAATTTGGGGTTGGGAAAGACGCTCCATCGAACGTCGCCCAGGCCGATCATGGCCGCGTCCAGGGAACCGTTCCCGGCTGCCAACGCGATCGACTCATCACTTCCCCAGTGGTGGATGACGGCATCGGCCTTGCCCTGGTCGGTGCAGGCGATGCCGCTCAGGCGGCCGGTGATGACACCTTCCTCGACCTCGAAGTCCATCCCAACCACCCGCTCGAAGGGTAGAAAGTCGAGCACAGGCAGCATTGTGTCTGTCGGCGAGCCGGTAACAATCCACAGTGCGTAGCCGCGTTCGGCCAAGGTATGAACCGCTTCGAGAACCTCTGGCACCCAGTTCCGATCGGCCTGCAGCCACCAGGCGGCGTTGAGTTCGTGGAAGACTTCGAGCTCGAGACCGCCATAGAACCGGAGCATGAACTCGCAGCCGGCCGCATGGTCGTCCCGATAAATGCGCAGGTATTCAGGCCAAAGATGGCCCGTGTCGACATGTCCCTGGTCGATCGTCCAACTGCAGAAATCATCGGCCACGTCATCACGCCACAGGGTGCCATCGGCGTCGAAGATACAGAGTTGGCCTGTACCGTCCTCAGGCATCGACCCGACAAAGTCGGGTAGTAACTCGGGTTTCCGAACTGGCAGTTTGTATGGATTCACGTTCGCACGACTCCGTGTCGGTTGGCTTGGTAGCAAAACGGCGTTGAACCTACCGCGACAGAATGCCTTTCGCAATGCGTTGTGGACTGCGCAGGGCGCGGTGATTCGAATCGATTCAACCCCCGAAGCCCCGGCAAAGCGGGGGGAGCGTTCACACACGCAAAGCCAGAGCACCTGGGAAAGCCAGGTGACCGCGAATGGCAAACTGAAGGCCTCGTCTTGACCCGCAAACCGACCACCGACGAAACGAGGGATTTATTGTCCCCTCGCTGGGGGGACGAGCGCAGCGAGGGGGGAAGGCCAACCCCAGACCTTGTCTTTGGCCGAGTTACTGAGTTTCTTAAGTCTGACCCTCCCGAAGCCCGAAGCGCCGCCCCCCCCCCACCCCCGGGCGCTTGACGGAGTCAAGTGCGATCACACGCGCGAAGCTAGAGCACCTGCCAAACCCAGGTGACCGCAGGAGTCGCTACCTCGGGGCTGGGCGTTTACGGTCCTAG
>CAZDBH010000510.1:0-5742 GCA_964503485.1 uncultured Bradymonadales bacterium
GCAGCCCGGTCACCCTGGCTCCTGGCCTCGTTGTGACTGATGGAGACGGCTCCACTCTGGTTGGCGCTTCGGTGCGGATCTCGGCGGGTGGACACGTCGACGATCGTCTCACAGCCGACAGCTTCGGTGACATCACCGTTGTCTACGAGTCGAGCACCCGAACGCTCAACCTGTCTGGTTCGGCCAGCCTCGAAGACTACCAGTCCACACTGCGAACGACCCGATTCTGGAACACTGGCGTCGCGCCTCGCGACTTCGTTCGCACGATGAGTTTCCAGGTTGATAGCGGGGTCACTCTGAGCAATTCGGCCCAGATGGACGTGGAGGTCGAGGTAGTTAACTCGGCACCTCACATCACCGACCTCGAACAGACCCCTCTGTCGGCGTCCGACAACGGAATCGCTGTTCCCCTGACAGAGACCGCCGTATTGATGGACGTGGATTCCGTGCAAATGAGCCGACTCGAGGTCGCCTTGACGGGGAACGTGGTAGGGCAGGACGAACTCTTCCTCACCGAGGGAGTGTTTGTTCCATCAGGGGTGTCGACCCGCTATGACTCTGCAAGTGGTGTGTTCACGATCAGCGGGAACGCCTACCTCGGGAACTACCGGCTCTTACTGTCGGGCCTTCGCTACCGCGTTCTCGGCGAGAGACCGATACCATCCACCCGGACTCTGAGCTTTGTGGTGAACGATGGGGAGTTCGACTCCCAGGCTGTGCAGCGAGACCTCATCGTCGCGAACGTCCCCAGCGCTCCGATTGTTGGGAACCTGGGAACTGAGCCCCTGATCTATGTAGAGAATAGCGAGGCAGTGCCAGTCGCCGAGACAATCACGGTGAGTGACGTCGACTCATCCCAGCTTTCGGTCGCAGCCGTGTCGATTACTGAAGGCTACCTTGCCGGCGAGGACGTCCTTTCCTACGAAAGCGGTGGCGACGATGACCCCATCTCATCCGACTGGAATTCCGAAACCGGCGAGCTGAGGCTAACTGGGGCTGGCTCGGCAGACGACTATACATGGGCCTTGCGAGAGGTACGGTACTGGAACACGAGCAGCGCACCGTCAGAGGAAACCAGGACGATTTCTATCGAGGTCGATGACGAGAGTTTGAGAAGCGAGGCGGTGGTCCGCGACCTGTCGGTCGAAGCCATCAACGATGCCCCCGTCGTCAGTGCTGATCCCCAGACTACCGAGGAAGATACACCCCTCGCTTTGACTCTGACCATCGAGGACGCTGATGCCCAAACCGACGAAATGAGCCTCGTTCTCAGAGGCGAGGCTGGAACAATGACCCTCAACTCCGTAAGAGAGGTCACTCTGGACGTAGGCACTGGTGAGAACGACGCCGAAATCAGTATGCGCGGGCCATTGGAGGCACTGCGAAATGCGGTAGACCCCATCGTCTTTCGTCCCACACCGAACTTCGCGGGTGAAGCCTCGCTTGTCGCCATACTGGATGACAACGGCAACTCTGGCACAGGCGGTGAACTCGAGGATGAAATCGACGTCCTGATCGACGTCACAGCGATCAACGACGCACCAGTTGCCCTTGCGAGCTCGTCGACAATCGACCAGGGCGGGGCGGTAACCGTGACACTGTCGGCCGAGGATGTCGAAGGGCAACCGCTTCGTTTCAGCCTCGAGCAGGAGCCTCGATACGGAGTTGCGCTTCTGGGTGAGGCGACAGGCGTTCTGACCTACAGCCCAGACTTTGGGTTCGTTGGCAGCGACCTCTTCAGTTTCACTGTGTCCGACGGCCTCGCCACGTCCGAGCCCGCCCCCATTCTCATCACGGTCACGGCGGTCCCCCAGGACCTCGATGGCGACGGTGTATTCGCCGGCGACGATAACTGTCCAGGGCTGTCGAATGCCGACCAGACTGATTTCGACGAGGACGATCTTGGCGACGCCTGCGACCCAGACGCAGATGGCGACGGCGTACTCGAAGATGGAGACGACTCTGGTGAGGCTGGAGACGGGTCTTGCTCTCAAGGCGCGATTGATGACTGTGATGACAATTGCCCTGGACTCGCCAACCCCGATCAAGAAGATGAGGATGGTGACCACATCGGGGACGCCTGCGACCTATGCCCATTGGAGTTTGGCGACGAGGAGGATGGCTGTCCCGCCGGGGAATCAGAGCCCGATATCGTCGAAAACGACGCCTACGAAGCTGACGCTTTCGATGCGGACATCGTCGAAGACACCAGTGTCCCAGAGGATGCAATCGAAAGCGACCTGCTCGCGGACGGGACCATCGCTGACGCTGGGCTCGCAAATGGGTCGTCTACCCCCGGGCCACCGGCCGAATCGGGATGCGGCTGCACCATCGAGACCGGAAAACCGACCCCCTTCTGGGGGATCCTTGCGGCATTTGGACTTCTTGCGCTGACCGCGGGAAGGTCGCGCTTTGCGCGTCCGCGAACTCCAAAACGACTGTAGGCCCACAGCCGACGGGTTTTCCGCTCAGTTTGGTGTGACAAGGCACTTTCTGGCCGGTCGAGCGTCTACTTGGCGGACGTCCGGACCAAGCGATTCATAAAAAGCGTGCATGCACTCTGCCTCGTGGACGTATCCCAGGCGTTCGTAGATCGCGAAAAGGTACCAGGTTACCGCCCCGTAGGAGCGCTCGTTGAGCGCGGGCAGCAGCAGGTCATGTGCACGTTGATAGTCGGGCTCGACGAGCAGCAGGCGTGCCTCGCCACGGGCGTCGTCCTCGAATGTACCATCAGTACGGAGCAGCGCGGCCTTGGCCAGTGCGAGTGCGGCGCGCGGATCGCCCGGGTCGGCTTGGTTCACCGGTGTGAACAAACTCTCCGTAGATTGCCACCGCATCAGTGCGGGACCATAAGCTAGCCCATACACGGTTGACAGGATTCCAACTAGCAACAGAGCTCCCGCCAATGCGGGACGTACCTTCAGCTTTCGCGCATAGGCAGACAGGCGCGTCTGAAGGCGCTCTGTGTAGGTCATGGCGACTAGCGCCAGACCGAAGAGTGGTGCGTAAGCGTAGCTGTTGGCGACGAACCGGTGGATCTGGCCGAAAAGTCCACTGGACGGTGCGTAGAATAGGACAATCCAAAGCGCAGCGAAACCAATGATTGGCTTACGTCGCCCCCGCCAGGCAACAACCAACAATAGAGAAACAAGCGCGACAACAGCCGCAGTTTGAAGGGCGAGCGCCCAACCGGTGGCGGGTTCGTAGGCGTAGTAGACCGTTTGTTCTCGCAAGCCCAAGATGAGTTGAACCGTCAGCAACGCCTGGCCCGTCCAATAGGCCAACCAATCCTGTAGGGCTGGCCCCAGCGACGACCAATCTTGGGTACGAAGCGCCCCCCAATCTCGCTGCGCCGCGGTAGTGAGTGCAGCAATTGCGCCGCTGACGGCAACCATGAAGAGCGCTGCGAGGCGCCTCGGCCAACGGGAGTCAGTCGCTGGTTCGTTGGGCAGGTAGAAGTAGAGCACCCAAGCGGCAACCACCATCGGTTTGCACAACACGGACAACAAGAAGCAGCCCGTCACAATCAGCCAGGTTCGAGCCGGTCTCGACGGCGGTTTCTGTCGCGGCGAGATGAGTGCGACCAGCCCAAACTGAAAGAACAGGATCGCGAGCAGATCCTTGGAGACCGTTACGCTGCCGAGTGATTCTGCCATCATCGGATGAACGACCACCAAGAGCGCTCCCGTTGCCATGGCGAACCGAGAACGAACGCCCAAGAGTCGACCCAAGTACATCAAGAGAGCGACGTTTATCGCGTGAAGCAGGATACAGAGCGCGTGAAAGGCCGCTGAGTTGAAGCCGAGCGTGCGCGACCAGCCGAACCAGACCGCCTGCGTCACAGGGATGGGATAGCCCAGCTCCCAAGTTAGCAGATAGCGGCGCACGAAAGTCGCATTGTGGGGCTGCTGATTGATCAACCCCTCGCCTGCTGGGTTGATGACCGGGTTGTAGACGATGAATGTGAGGTCGTCCCAGTGAATGAACTCGAAACCGAGCGTGGGCAGATTGATCAGCACAGCAATCGCCACCGCACACCCGACCACCATCTTTGTGCCGCGGTCCAGGCTCACACACCGCTCCGAGGCATCGGTTGGGGTCGCTCAGCCGGACAGTTGTTGGGTATCAAACACACTCTCGACCTTCTCGCTTCGAAGCCTGAAACTTACATGCAGCGGCGGACTTTCGCCAGAACCCAGAGGCCCTCGGCCCTAGCTTCCACGGCGCATTTTCAGCTCTGGGCTCGGCCGTCATCAGTCGATGTGGACGCCCTTCCCCACAGGCACTACAATTCGCCACGGCGAATGGCAGGATTACACCAATATTCCGGACTCGAGATTGCTGCAGCGATGCGGCGTGGCGACCTCTCCTCGGTTGAGGCGACGCGCTTCTTTGTCGACCGAATCGCTGAACACGACGGCCACCTCAATGCGTTTGTCACCGTGCTCAAACGTCGTGCTCTGATCGCCGCTCGGCGATGCGATCGCCGAAAGAGACGGGATGGTCTGCCGCTCTTGTGGGGGGTACCCACGGCGATCAAAGATCTGGTGCCCATGTTCGGGACGCCGAGCAAGATGGGCTCCCGTGCCTATCGGTACTTTGTCTCACCGTTTGATGCGCTCGCGGCTCGGCGGATGAAGGGCGCCGGTCTAGTCATCCTGGGCAAGCTCGCAACCTCCGAATTTGGGGTGCTGCCGGTCACCGAACCAGACATCCACCCGCCCACTCGAAACCCGTGGAAACCAGGCCACACCTCAGGTGGATCGAGCGGTGGCTCGGGCACGGCCGTTGCCGCGGGCTTCGCGCCGTTGGCCCATGGCTCCGATGGTGGCGGTTCCGTGCGAATCCCCGCGTCGCTGTGTCACCTATTCGGCTTCAAACCGTCCCTTTCGCTGCTGGGCAATATGCACGGCAGGGTGAACGTGCTCGGTATGAGCGTAATGGGCCCCCTTTCGCACACTGTAGAGGACGCCGCAGCACTGCTCGACGCCCTCAAAGGCGAGACCCACCGCGGTGGGATCGTGTCGATGGGCTCGTGCCTGCATGCCTGCCAACGTGATCCTGCGACGCTGCGTATCGGTGTTTCGCTCGAGTCTCCTGTCGGTCCGGTCGAACCCGAGATTGCCGCGGCAACCGAGAAGACGGCGCGACTCCTAGAATCCCTCGGACATCGGGTCGAACCAGTCGAGATGACGAAAACAGAGGTGTCTGAGTTTCTGCCGCTCTGGCAAACGCTCCTGGCCTCGGTCCCGGCGCCGAGCGAGCGTCGGCTGGAGCCGGTCACACAGTGGTTGCGCGAGGCGGGCCGACAAGTCGCTCTGGTGGACGCAAAACGTCGACAGAGGGAGTTAGCGGGCCGAATCGAGGGGATCCTGGGTGACAACGACTTCCTTCTGACCCCGTCTACTCCCATATTCGCGCCCAAGGTGGGTGAGCACAAACACCTGCCGCCCGACGAGTATTTCTCAGCTGTGGCGCGACTAGGCGAATTCACTGCGCCGTTCAATATCACGACCGGACCGGCTGCAACTTTCCCAGCAGGTGTCTCGACGGCGGGACTCCCGATCGGCGTTCAGTTGGGCGGGCGGGTCGGCGACGACCATCGCTTGCTCACTCTGGCGAAACAGCTTGAAGAGGCCATGCCGTGGCGGCAGCGTCGCGCTCCGATGTAGGCGCCTTCTGCGGCTCCGCCGACAGTTTCCGTATAAATGAGACTTGACCCCCGTCCAGCGGCGAACGAAG
>CAZDBH010000511.1:0-5733 GCA_964503485.1 uncultured Bradymonadales bacterium
GACATGTTCTCGGTGATGGTTGTCGGTCATGCCGACAAAATCCGCCTGCAGGTTCGCAGCATTGGTGAAGACGGCAAGATCTACATCAACAGCGACTCCTTTATCCCCGGGACGTTGATCGGCCACGAAGTGCTGCTTTTTACTGAAGACCCCGACAGCCCGGGCTCCTTCCGAGTCATCAATGGCGGTACCGTCGAGGCGATCGGTGCGATCCACTTCGCCAACGCAGCGACTCGCTCCGGCGAAAAGGGCATCAAAGCCGGCCAGCTCTATCTCGAGTTGCAGATTCACGGGAAAGACAAGAAGAAGCAGGTCGAATCACTCGGTATCCGATCGGGCGACAGTCTCATTCTCAACCGTAAAATCCAGCGTGCATTCAGTCCCGACACCTTCTACGGCGCCTACCTCGACAACGGTTTGGGCTGTTTCGCAACCGCCGAGCTGGTTCGTTTGGTGGCTGAGAACGGTGGCTTCGACAACGTCCGCGTGCTGGGAGCCTTTGCGGCTTTCGAGGAGATCGGTCGATTTGGAAGCCGTGTCCTTGCCGGGAAGTTCCAGCCAGACGTCCTGATCGCTGCAGACGTGGCCCACGACTACGTCGCTGCACCCAGCTACAAAGACAAACGCTTCGGTCCCATTTCGATGGGCGGCGGTTACACGCTCGCGGTCGGCTCGATCACGAATGCTTTTCTCAATTCGCTCCTCGAGAAGACCTCGAAGGCGCAGGGAATTCCCTGGCAGCGAGACCTGGTCGGCCGAGACACCGGCACCGATGCCATGGCAGCGGTCTTTGCCAATATCGACTGCGCAGCCACGTCGATCGGCTTTCCGATTCGCAACATGCACACCATCTCTGAGACGGGCCATACAGGCGATGTGCTTGCGGCGATCCACGGCCTATACCACCTGTGCGACCACATGAACTCCATGAATGGCGGCAAAGGTGTCAACGCCGATGACTTCAAAGACAGTCATCCTCGTCTCGACGACGCTCTCTCACTCGGTTCAAACGCCTGAGGAAAACACAATGGCTCTTGAAAAAGTCGCGGCAGTTCTGGGTATCGGACCGGGATTGGGTGCCGCAGTTGCGCACAGATTTGCCCGCGAAGGATACGCCCTCGCTCTTCTGGCTCGTTCGCCAGACAAACTAGCGGTCGTTGAAAGTGAAATCATGAACGCCGGCGGAATCGCCCGTTCGTTTGTGACCGACGCCAGCGACAGCGCATCGGTTGCCGACTCCTTCGCAAAGATCCGTGAGGAGTTGGGCGACCCAGACGTCTTCGTCTACAACGCCGGCGCGTTCAAGATGGCCGGTATACTTGACCTGGACCCCACTGATTTCGAGAACCTCTGGAAAGCGAACTGTATGGGCGCCTTTCTCAGTGTTCGCGAGGTGCTGCCAGCCATGCAGCACAAGAAGAACGGAACCGTGATTCTGACCGGAGCCACGGCCTCGTTGCGAGGCTCGGCGCGCTTCGCGGGACTCGCGGTCGGAAAGTTCGGCCTGCGAGCTCTGGCGCAAAGCCTCGCTCGAGAGTTTGGACCCCAAGGGATTCACGTCTCTCACGTCATCGTCGACGGGATGATCGACACGCCGACTGTGCGGGCATGGCAACCGGACCGGGACGCAAACACGCTGCTGGCCCCAGACGCCATCGCCGAGACCTACTGGCAGCTGCACAGTCAGCACCCCACCGCCTGGACACTCGAAATCGACGTCCGGCCCGCTCTCGAGTCGTTTTGAGCGAGTCCACTCCAGCGGAGCCGAATCCCCCGTTGGTTATCCGTATCGTTCTGTTCTGCGTCGAGGTATGGAAGAACTTTCGTGACGCCCATGGGCCGCAGCACGCCGGTGCCATTGCCTACTTTGGTCTGCTCTCTGTAATCCCATTTGCTGTTTTCCTCGTGGCTGTATCCGCCAGCCTCTTAGCCGGTCTCGGCCTGGAAGCCTCGGGCGCGGACGTAGCAGCTGGTGTCTCCTCCGGCGTGCCCTTTGTCAGCGAAGCCGTGCGGGAGCAACTCGTAGAAATTGCTACCGCCGGCGCTGAGATCGGCCTGTTGAGCGTGGTGCTGCTACTCTTCTCGGCGTCGAGTGTTTTCACCGCCCTAAACCGTGGCATCAACGCCGTGATGGGAACCGAAAGGCGACCGCGAATGTTGGTCGTGCGCTTGCTGTCGGCAGTCCTAATCGTCGGCGTGGCAGCCAGCGCTTTCCTGTGGCAACTCTTACAGAGTTCGGTCACAAAATGGGTCGGTGGCGACGGTCCGCTACCCGGCTGGTTGAACAACGTCGGAATGCGGTGGGGTATCGAGACGGCCATTTTTACGGTGGGTTTCTTCGTAATCGTACGACTGGTTGCCAAGGTCCGCTATCGCAAGCGCTACTATTGGGCGGGCGGGCTGGTGTTCGTGATCCTGAGCCAGTTGGCCCGAATCGGTTTAGAGGTCTACTTCGCCCGCCTCTGGCGCCTGCGCGACCTCTACGGCGGCTTGGGCGCGATCATGGGTCTTGTTCTATGGGTTTACGTGGCTGCGATTGTCCTGTTGATCGCCTGTTCGTTGGTTAGGACACTTGCCCAGCGCGGCCTATTCGAACCTGCACAAGTGACCTGACTTCGTATGCTGCTGGCCCACCTATCAGTTGGTGCAGACGGTGCGCCCCATACCGCCTTCATCCTGCACGGCATCTTGGGGTCGAAGGAGAATTGGCGCCGGTTCGCCGAGCGGTTGACTGCCCGGCTGCCGAATTGGCGCTTTGTGCTCGTCGACCTGAGAAATCATGGCGACTCGGGTCGGGCACCCTCACCGAATACGCTCGACGCGTGTGCCGCAGACCTCGAACAACTTGTTGAGTTTATCGAGGCCCGTCCCGCAGCAGTGATCGGTCATTCCTTCGGCGGTAAAGTGGCCTTGACCTACGCCGCTTCGCAGCCGAGCCTGGCGGGTGTGTGGGTTCTAGACTCCGACATGGGCCTTTCAGAGGGCGGCCCGGCCGGGGAGGTCGAGGCCGTCATTGCGGCTCTCGAACAAGTCGAGATACCGGTAGCGTCTAGACAGACACTGGTGGATACCCTCACGACCAGTGGATTGAGCCACACCTTGGCTCTATGGATGACCACCAACCTGCGACCTGCCGAGGGCGGACTGGATTGGCGCTTCGATCTATCCAACGTCAAAGAGATGCTCGCGGACTACCGTCGCACCGACATGTGGCCGTTCCTCGAATCGGACGGCAGGCCCGACGTCACGTTGGTGGTCGCTGAGAGCAGCAATAGTTGGACCCCCGACTGCAGACAACGGGCCGGAGACTTGGATCAGGTGGGGAGCCTCACACTTCGAATCCTACCGGACGCAGGTCATTGGTTGCACGTCGACAACCCAAAGGGACTCACCGAAATACTAGTGGAAGGCTTGGATTCTGTCGGCCGAAAAGGATAAGCTCGCCTCACCACTGCTTGGGAGATTGATATGGCTTTACATTCAAAACTGGGAATGCGTTTTTCGGAACATATGGGCGGAACGTTCACCGCCCTAAACGGTGACCTCAAGGGCGGCAGCGCCGACTTCTATCTCGACGTCGACTGCAACGACATGCGCCACCCGGTACGCGATATCAAAGGTACCCTGGCGGGGACCGTCAGCTTCTACGGCCTGGCTGACAACGCCGAAATCGCAGACGGTTACTTCAGTCTGTCACCCATATGGAAGCGGAAAATCGGCTATGCGTTTTCGTTCAAGGGAGACGACGGCAAAACCTACCTGTACGAAGGTGCCAAGCGAATCAAGGGCGGCCTGAACCTGCTACGCAGCTTCACGACCCTTCCGGGCCGCCTATTCGAAGAAGAGAGCGGAGAGCACATCGCCAACGTGTTGGTGCGATTTGATATGCGCCAGGACGGCCCGGGCTGGTTCCTGAGTTTCCGCCCCCAGCTCGTCTGACGAGCGGTTTCAGTCGAGTATCACTTCCACTTCCAGATCCCCTGTCGAGGGCAGCTCGAATTCGGCTGTAACAACTGACTCGCTCTCCTCGTTGCCGCAGAAGTCCTGGGTGCTGCTGAAGCTCAGGTCGGGTTCTCCATAAGAGATATCGCACCACAGACCGGTATCGTCCTCCCAACAGTTCTCGGGTACGTCCACTTCACTGACCAGACTCACTCGGTATCGTCCGGCTGCGACCGGCGACCAAACACCCGCTGGCTCAGATTGGCACTCCATCCCCGGCCAACCCATCTCGCCGCAGTCGACCGCCCGTGAAACCACTCGCATCGAGCGCGCATCCCAGATCAACTCAGTGCTCTCTCCGGGTCCGACCAGCACGTACCTCTCGACGTGAGGTTCCTGGGGAGCAGGACATTCACATGGGCAGGTGAAACCAACTGAGCGCGCCAACCGACCGCTGGCACCGCCCTCGATGCCGGTGATGGCGAAGGCGTCGCAGTCCATACCGGACGTGGCAACGTACCGAGTCTCATCGCTGCTATTGGTTACCACAAACGTCACCCTCTGGGCTGATGCCTCGCTTGGTGGAAGTGGATCGGACTCGCAGCTGCCGCCGTCGTCCCCATCCCAGTCGTCCTCATCCACGTCCCGGTCGTCTTCCACATCCCAGGGCAAGTCGGGGCAACCAGACCCGAACAGCTCGCCTTCCTCGCATACCCACCTGTCTCCAACGCAGCTCGGTTCTCCGTACCAGGCGTCGCCGTCACAGCAACTACCGTCCTCGAGCGGAGCGCACAGCTCAGAGCCGGCGTCGACGAGATCAGTCGGATCTGAGGTACCCACCTCACCTTGCCAAGTCACGTCACCGCCTGTCTCAGATGTGGCGTCACCCTCGTCGTCGCCAATGCCCGATCCGTCGGAGTCAGAAACGGTGCAGCCGCCAAGAATGAGAAGGAGTCCAATAGTCGCAGTTGTGTGAGTCAAGTTCATTTCAGCTCTCCAAAGTCGTTACATTGTAGTGTATAAGTGTATTCTGTGAATGTGTAAAGATGTGGTGATGCATATCTGTATTCGAGTTGAATACAGCGAATAGAGTTGTCTAGGTGTATTCTGTTCTGTCTCGCAGGCCCCGGCTAACCAACCACGCGAAGCCGCACAACATCACAAGCCAGAACCCGTCGGTTTGTGCACCGATCTGGCGACATGAGCAACCAGACGAATCGCCGCTCCCCTCCGCCTCGTTCGTAACTTCGCCATCGGCTACCGAGCCATCATCGTTCTCGCTCGTTGTGTCGCCGTCAACCTCACCATCGGGCTCCGCGGTCTCGTCGCCACCGCCATCAACCACCTCTGAGGACTCAGCGTCCGGCTCCACAGAGACGTCGGCTGGCTGTTCGGCAACGTCCTCGAAGTCGCCCGCGTCACGGCCATCATCCGCGTCACGGCCCTCGCTTGCGTCACCACCGCCATCCGCGTCTCCCACGTCCTCGGTCGGATCGTCGCAAATGTAGGCGGTCTCAGAGACCTCATCATCATCGAGCTCATTGTTGGGCTCGTCCCCGCCGTCAGTTCCCGATCGAATTCTGGTGCCCCCGGCTTCGCAATTGGCACCCGGTGGCTCAATCTCGCTGTCGAAGAGACGGCCGGCCTCAGCGCTGGCTTCAGCCTCACTACAAACCAGCACCGCGTCATCGACCTCATCCACTGAGAGCACAGCGTCGCCAGCAATTCCCGATGGAAGGCCGTCGTCTAACCCAAGCCGCCAGATTTCCGCTCGGCCCTCACAGTCTTCAT
>CAZDBH010000512.1:0-5729 GCA_964503485.1 uncultured Bradymonadales bacterium
GCTAAAAGCCAATGGCGGAGCCTGGAGCGCTATGCGCGACAGGCTCCTAGCGGGACCATCACCGTTCGTCTGAGTGTCGGGAGCTGGGGTGTGATAAGTTCGGCGAACCAGGTCATATTGACCTACGAGCCGATCTAGGTGCCGGTAAAATGTGCTGATATTCCCTGAATTCCGGCCCCAGTCCACTAGTTGCTCCGACGAAGACGAGATATCTACACGATAAACAAATGTGTCTACCACCGTGACAGTCACGGAAACGTTATCTCCCCAGGTTAGCAAGCTAGTTGGAGTTGATGCCGACACAACCCCCGTTCCTTCATCGGCAAATTGAATTTGCCACTCAGATGCGGTTACGGCTTGGACCACGCAGCTGAACAACGTGCTCACATCGCCGTGATAGTAATGAGGAGCGCTTGATCCACTGCCCCGGGCTGTTGACGAGTGAGCGCAGGACCACAGGAAGAGCAACCCGCAGAAAGCAATGGCGACGCGCTGCACTGGGCGAACGAGCCCGCCGGAAGAATGGTTGTTGTGACTAATCATTGCGGCCCCCTGAGATGACGCAGTGTGCAATTCAGGATGAAACTATCTCTTTTGGTTGCCGATTGGGAAGAGGAGTCCCCGCGAACTGCACTAGGGTCAAGCCCTCAACACACGCCCATGAACCCACCCAACTGGCCCATACACGCCCCTTCTTGAAGCCAGCGACTTGAGCCTGCGCCGAAAACTGAGAGCGTTTCACGTCAACTGAGAGCCTCAAAAACCGAATAACGAAGTTCCATAGCGCTGTCAGCCCGTTGAAATTGTTTGCCAAGAATCTTCACGGCCTGACTATTTAAATCCGGATGGCAAAATACTGCCTAACTCCGAATCTCGGCGGAATCTCCCGCCTTATCAAGCGCTTATCAAATAATTGTCCGTTTGACTCGTCGCAAAACTAATTAAGGTTGTATGCGAGGAAAAACCGAATGGCGATCGTTCATGAACGAACATCTAAGCCCGACTTTGTGGATTACCACGACCTTCAACAAGCCAACATCGCCAGCGATGGCGCGGAGGCTGGTCAATCGGCATCTGAAGAAGCGGTTCCTTAAGCGCCGTTTTCGCCATTGTGCCTATATCCACTGGGTTGATCTGCAGGAAGAACGCAGCAACGTCTACCAGCGTTACTACCACGTCCATACCCTCGTTCGGGTATCAACGACCGAGTGTCTTGTCTCAGCTTTATCGCCCAGTTCCATCCCACGGCATCTTCCCGGCAGTTGAGCTGAGATGATTGCGTTGTTCGTGTCCCATCTCACAGCGGTTTCCCGGTTGAGGTTCTGGGATGGGACCCAGTGACGGCTTGAGTCCCATGGGTGGCTCATGCGGCACCACTGACCGAGGCTTTGCGGGGCTGAAGGGTAGTTGGGACACGGTTGTCTTCTGCGTCCCATCCCGCGTTGTGCGCTCAGGAAGAGCGGTCGCGGACGTCGTCAGAGCAGAGGGCGTCTTCGGCGGCGTCGAGAGCCTCGTAGTGTTGCTGGAGTCGGGTGCCCATGGCGTAACCATGAACGTCCCAGATTGCGCCGATAAGCTCTTCGAGCAGAGCGACGATGCGAAGCGCCTCCTCGGGGCTCCAGTGCTCGGGCACGGCGAACGGCTTCACGAGTCGATTCCGCGGGAGGCGTAGAGCGGGTTGTCGGCGATGGCGGCATCGATGGCCTTGGTGTCGACGGCCTCGAGGCCGTGGACGACACCATAGATGAGGGCCTGCATGGTGAGCTGGTTGACGTTTCGGGGTCGGCCCTTTGAGGCCTGGAAGATGCGTTTGAGGGCGGTGTCATTGACGAGCTTCTGGTTGGCGTCGCTGCGCTTGAGGTGGAAGCGAACGTAGTTGCGGGTGTCGTCGAGCCCAAAGGGCTTGAGGGTATGGGCGTAGGCTATGCGGGATCGGAGGGTATCGAGGCTGTGGTGGCGGAGAGCGTGGAGTAGCTCCTCGGTGCCGGACAGCAGGACGCTGAACCGGTCCTCGGCGTCCAACTCATAGCAGGTCAGGCGCCTGAGCAAGTCGATGACGCTGGGCGTGAGCCCCTCGCCGTCATCGACCAACAGGATGGGATGGGGTCCCTGCTCCTGCTCGTAGGTAATGAGGTGTTTCTGCACATCGTCGAAGAGGTCGGAGGTGTGCATGCGGGTGCGCAGACCGAGCCGCCTGGCCAGGGAACGCAGGAAGCCATTGACCGTTGTGGGCAGATAGGTGAACGAGACCACGCGGAAGCGCGCGTCGTCGAGGTCCTCGACGAAGCGGCGCAAGGTGATGCTCTTGCCCACCCCGCTGGGACCGATGACGAGGGCCAGGCCGCGCAGCTCGGTCCACAGATGGAGCCCCTGGCGTAGCTCGCGCTGGCTCTCGGAGTCGAACATCTCGCGGGCCCATATGCCCTTGACAAAGGGCATCTTCGAGAAGCCGTAGTGGCTGCGCAGTCGTCTCTTGGTACGTTGGTTGGGTGTGGTCATTGTTGCTCTCCTTGGAAGCGTTGCCGGATGGCGTCGAGATAGAAAGTGACATGGCGATCGATGCGGTCGTCGAGCCGCAGCAGGTCTTGCAGTACCGCCGCGACACGGTCAGCGTCGTAGGGGCCGTAGCGCTCGAGATGCTCTCGAACAGCGGGTTCGTCAAAAGCGGCCTCGTCGAGGGTGCGAGCCAACTCGTCCACTACCGCATCGTCGGCTGCGCGCCGCCTGGCAGCGGCCTTCTGGGCAAGCTGCTTCGGGGTCGGCTCGATGAAGCCGTCGCGCTTGCGTTGGGCCACAAGGTGCCCAAGCCAGTCGGCAGTTGGCTTGGCCTGGTCTGTCACGTCCGTAGGCTCCGCCTTCGCTGTTGGTCGGCGGTGTCGTTGGACCCCGAAGGGACTGACTCGTTCGACGAACCGCCCCTGATGGTGCACCTCGATCAGCTCCAGCCGCTCGGGGTCGTAGCGCACGTCGATGCGGCGCTTGGCGAGTTCGGGGCCGACCTGATAGCGGGTACCGAAGAGAGAGAAGAGGCCCGACTTATCGGTGGAGCGCTTCTCGTGCCACAAGAAGGCCTTACGCAACGCCTCTTCGTCCGCCCAGCGTATCCGCTGCAGCCCAGCCCGCCATCGGTCGATGGGAACTTGGCCGGTCTCGCTGTGCGGTCGGCGGTTGTAGTAGAGGTCGACCCAGGCGACGAACGCCTCGTTCAGGCTGTCGAGGTCCTTGATCGATGATGCCTTCAGCTCAGCCAGGAAGTTGCGGCGCACAAAGCGGTTGAAGGCTTCGATCTTGCCGTGGCCCATCGGGCGGTAGGCTTGCGTGTGGATGATCCGGTGGATACCGAGCTCAGCCACGATCAGCTTCATGTGGCGGGCTTTATAGACCTGACCGTTGTCGTAGTAGACCCTCGAGGGCACGCCGTACTTCTGAAGACTGCGGCGGAACACGAGCTCCAGGGCGGGTAGCTCGCCTTTGAAGCTGAAACGGCCGTGCAGCATCAACCGGCTGTGGTCGTCAATGAAGGCGTACAGATGGGCGCGGCGCATCTTGCTCGGCTGCACCGGGTCGGGCAACCAGGGGCCCACCAGCAGGTCAGACTGCCACAACTCGTTGGGGTAGTCGGCCTCGAACCGGTCCAGATCCTGTGCATCGGGGATGCGGTTGGGTCCACGACTAAGGCCGTGAGCCTGCAACCTCCGATGTAGTGTGCTTCGGCTGACTTCGCCGGGTTCGACCTTGCCCATCCCCTCCATGATCACGATCAACCGGTCGAGGGTACGCTCGGGCACCTCGCGCTTGAGGGCACAGGCGTACTCGACCAGCTCCTCGCTCATCGCGCTGGTACCGCGGCACGGGCGCGTCTTGTTCCGCAGGCCATCCAGACCTTCTCGTCGGTAGCGGCGCACCCAGGTCCGGATGGTCTCGGCTGCCACCTGCCACGGCTCGCCATCGGGCCCAGCCCAGCTCTTGTTGGCGAGTTCCTCCAAAAGCTGGCGGCGCCGTCCTCTGGGTGGGTCCATCGCGACGTACGCGCTGATCACCTGATAGCGCGCCAGGGCTATCGCGAGCGCTTTGTCGTTGTCGGACATGCTCTCCTCCGGTTCTGGGGCGACTCTGCACCAGTTCGGAGGCATCGACGACGACATGCTCTGTGGGATCGACTTGCGCGAAAAGCTGGCTGACCGGCGCGCGTACGGGTAGCTTGCTCACCCAGGAGGCGTCTTGGGAGAGCGGCGTTTATCGTTGTTTCTTTCGGCTATGGGCACCTCCCGCGAGCCTCGGCCAATAGCACGGGGATGGGTAGTTCCAGTGTGGTCGCAGCGAGCATCAATAGCGCAAGGCCCCGCCAGAGCCGGTAAACTTCGGACGGGGTGCGCCATCGACGTTGCACCAACCCCTCAGGCGGCGACAAACCGCTTGGAAACAAATGCTCTACCGGCCGAGGCTCGCATCTTTCGATCACCGCTCTGCGGATCGCTTGCTGAATATCGAGTGACTGGGGAAGCGCCCGTCGAAGCCATCGCTGTACGGTTCGTCTCGAGCCGTGCTGTTCCAGGCCGGGCAGTGCATGGCGATAGCCTTCGACTCCGGCATCGCCGTCGAGCCACGACCACAAGGTCAACACCACGATCAGCGTGCACGACGAGACACGGAGAAGATCGTCTGGCGGCTGACTATGAACTGTGCGGCCCGTAGCCACTTCCAGCCATCTCCGCTTCCATACCCCCAACCTCTGTGGCGATCCTTCGACCACCATCCACAGCACAACGCGGAAATAGCCGTGCGCGTGCCAACCCAGATCGGGGCGAACACCGTCATACTGAAGCTCACCGTTCGCACGACTTCGGTACACCTCCGCCGACGCAAACAGGCTCCTCGCTGCCCACTGCCGAAGCAGTTCCACCGCCACCGTCCCAGTCACGACAACCGGTATCGCTCGTTGGGATGGCCTTGTCGAAAACTGGGACTAAACCGTGCTCAGCTGGGAGTGTTCACCGGGATGAGACAGTATGTCTCCTTGTTGGCTTCAGCCAGTGGGTTGCATAGACCACCCCGCTCTAGAGTCAGGGGATCGAAACATGACTCACGAGCCCCACCGACGCCCTCGATCCATCAGGGGGGCGTCCGAGCGTTTCTGCGCTATCCATCTAGTGACCGACACCCCGAGGGTCAGACAACCCCCGTTCTGAACGTATTTTCAGTGCTGTCATCCGAATGTGTCGTGGATCATAGTCCGGTCTGATGTCTGCGAGGACTCGGGGAAGCGCCCGAAGTCCCGAAGTGTCAGAAATCTAGAACTCGGGTCCTCTTTAATGGGTGCGGGGGCTATCAGTTGTCCCCGGGCTTGTAGTGCAGGGCGTAGGGCGCAACTGAGGGTTTGGTCGTATGGAGACAGTGGACAGTTGGGTTGGGTTATCCTAGTTTTGGGCCCGCATACCCCTGCCCTTCTAGACGGAGTCCTGCTTGATAGCGATTCACACCACGCGAGCTACTTTGGCATCGAGAAAAAGAAGGACCGGGGCTTCGTATCCAACGCCACGGTCTGTCGTGTTGATACCGTCAACACGACCCAGACTGGCCGCGAGTCGCCTCAGGGAACTCGCTGCGCCCAGTACAACGCTCTGCGCAGGAACTCGGGGTTCAGATCACCAACAGTCAATCATACTGACAGAAAGGCTCGAAAGGAGTGTCCGATGAGTTGGTACTACCGCTACGAAACGAAAGGCATC
>CAZDBH010000513.1:0-5690 GCA_964503485.1 uncultured Bradymonadales bacterium
ACCTTCTGGAGACTCAGCGACGAGAGCAATAGCAAATCCGCGACATCGTGCCACAAGCGGGAGTAGCCTCGAATCGCCTTGTTCCTGAGACCTGCAATCAACCAACTGTCTGCCACTTGCTGCACCGGAGTAGGTGTTGACCTAACTGCAGAATTTGGGCATTTTTCGGCCCTTCAACAGCAACAGCAACAGCGAGGTTCTCATGAGATTGGTCATTCGCGCTTTGGCGCTCGCGCTCGTCGTTTCCCTTCCGTCTATAGCTTCCGCTGAAGTTCCGGAGCTGCCGCCAGCCCCCGATATCCCGGAAGTAGATGCCATGGTAGGAACCTGGCAGGGCTCAGGCACCGTCATGGGCATGAGCTACACCGAGACGATCACCTGGGAATGGGTGTTGGGACATCGGTGGGTCAAAGTCACCGCGAACAGCAGCTTCGCCATGCCTGACGGGACCCTCGACTATTCGTGTGACTACTACCAACAGCCCGGTGCTGACGGTACATGGACAGGTCATATGTTCGACAGCATGGGCTCTACCGACACCTTCACCGGCGTACTAGAGGGCAGCACCTTCACGGCCGAGTGGGATGATCCGGTCGAAGGCCCAGGGCGGATTGTCATGACCCGCGACGGAGACACCCTCAATTCTGTGCTCTACCATGGGGCAGAGGACGGTTCCTGGAATGAGATCGGTACTTCGAGCCACACGCGTCAGGCGAACTAGACGTTCAATCGCGCCAGCGCCCCTTCGCTGACAAGTAGTGAGCCGAGCTCGGTGTCGACGGCCAGCAGGGCTACGGCTTGCTCAGCCCGTTCGGGGTCGGTCAGGGCAAGCACCCCTGAACGAATTGTTTTCTTCTGGCCGCCGGTCAGGACCGGTCTCGGCAAGTCCCGCACAAAAGCCGATAGAGAGGGATAACCACGGCTCATCGCTGTCTTCAGCGATACGACTAACATCACACCACTTCGACCGTGGGCAATCGCCCGCCTCACCCCGAGCGCGACGTGCCCCATCGTGAAACGGGGGTTGATTTCGACGATCGGTTTTAGCCTGTAGGATCCGGATTGATCGCGATAGACCAAGGCATCGATTCCCGCTGGGCCCACGTGGCCGAGTTCGCTGAGCGCACGTCCAACCGAACGGGCTACTCCCTTCAGATAGGTAATCGTGCGCCACGGTCCCGAACCCGGTCCAACCACAAATCGGATGAGCTCCGGATCGAGTTGATCAAGGGTGCGATTTAGCATGGTGCCAGTGTATTGGCCCCTGCTGTCGGTGAGAAAGCGAGTGACTCCGTTGGTGGTGATCTCACCGTCACCTCTGACGGTGAACTGGATGCTAAAATCGAGCACCTTGTCTAGCCAGGGCTCGACAACCACTGCGCCCTGGTTCGCGATTGTCTTTTCAATCCAGCGGTGAGACCGCGCCCAGTCGTCGTCACCACCCAGGATGACCAACCCGCGGCCGGCTGTGGCCAATGGCGCTTTGACGACCACCGGCCTGGCGTCGGCAGCGTGAGCCTCGAATACGCTCCTGGCGGCGCTGATCGTCGAAAAACTGGCTCCGATGACGTCGAGAGGTGCGAGCCAGGGTTCCTGCTTCTCCTGAGCCAATTCCCGGGCCAAATCGACCGACCAGCACTTGTCGAAGAGTCTGCGGTCCGAGTGTCGAGAGATCGGCGGGTTGAAGTGTTCGAGAAGTGGTTCGAGGCGGCGAAGGCTGTCTGGGCTCCAAGCCCATGGCGAACCGGCGCCGAGCCGTCTCTTTGCTAGAGCGTTGATCGGCCCCGGGTAGAACTGTGGCAAAGCGAAGCCTGCGTCCTTCAGGGTTGCGAGAAAAGCGGTTCTAGGCTGCTCGGTGACGAGTACGAGGTCGTCAGCCGAGCACAGGAACATGGGCAAGGTCTGAAGGTCGTTGATCATCGCCGCGATGGGTTTCTTCGGCTGCGCTGCCTTACGAAGATCGACGAAGCTCTCCTCTGCCAGCGGGTTGTATAGATGAACGGCCGGTGGCTTGCCCTTCGAGTGACTGAAGACCGAGACTTCGTCGATGAAGTGCTGGTCGAGACCGGCTGCGACTCTCCCATCTCGGTCAAAAGCCGGGCCTCTCGCCCGTGCGGGCGTGAGCGGTTCCTTGAGGGAGCTCCGGTAGAAATCCCACAGAGACCGTTTGTCCTCCGGATCTCGCAGTCTCTGAAGCCAGGTCACCCCAAGCTTCACGTGCCCGATTTCATCCTCGTAAATGCGGCGCATGACCGCTGCGGTGTCCTGATCACCCATGCTCTCGAAGCGGCGAAGGTAGTGGGCTGCGTAGTCGAGGTTTGCTTGCTCCAGGGTCAGACTCAAGCCGGTGAGATAGTCCATAGGCCCATTCATGTCTGCGAGACAGTCCCAGAAGAAACTGCTGACCGGCACCTCACCGAACTGCACTCCGAACTGCGCCATACGCTCTCGATAGAGACGCATATGGTCCTGTTCCTCGTAAATCGTCTGGACCACAGCCAGACGGAAACGCGGTGGCGCCGTCGGATAGCGCAAGAGAAAGAGCGCCATCAGCTCGATTGCAAGCAGCTCGTGGTTCGCGAAAAAGTGAAGAACGCGACCGCGCGTTTGAAAGTCCGAATCGTCGGTCAGTCCGGGAAACTTATAGGGCGTTCCGGGAATATCGAGCCGCAACTCGCTCGGACGCCCCGGCCATTTTGGGCGTGCGAACGCCTGCCCGGGGCGGCGGTCCTCCAAAGTCTGCGGCTTGAAGAGCTTGTCCTCCAAGGTCTTGGCAAACAGGAGTCGTTCTGCAAGCTCGGAAATCTCCATACGAACTATGCCAGGTAGTTTCGAATTTCGGACTCGAGGTTCCCGAGTCCGCCCGCGAAGGGGTTGCCCTTAGCGATAACGAATGATCCGCCCGGCCACTCTGCTGCCAAGGCACGAGAACTCGAGGTTGCTTGAAATCGTTTGACCAGTCGGAACTCGGCCAGCTTCGCGAAAACGTTGCCCGCAGCGTCTGAAACGGTACCAGCCCGCCGATCGAGGACGGCGAGTATCCTCAAGTCGTCGCCTTGGGCCTCGTTTCGAGCCCGCAACGAACCCAACAGCCTCTTGAGGACGAATGCCGCTACGGCAGTCAGTGCGAGCATGATCAAACCAGCGACGAGGAGCCCACCGGAGCCCGTTGCTGCGAGGACTATCTGCGCCACACCGTTGATGGCAAAGATCCCAGTGAGCAGGCCGACGACGAAAACAGCTGTGTAGCTCGACCCAGTCCGCAAATCGGCGATCAGGAGTTGGTGGCCGCGCCGATAGATAGCGGTGCCACTCGCTTTGGTGATCTGGGTTAGTTGTTGCTGGTCCATGAAACGTGCTCCAAACCCGCGTCCGACCTATGCGTCCTCACCGACTTGCTCGGCCAGTTCCTGCCAGATGGGATCTTCCGCTAGCAAATCGCGCTCTTCGGGGGCGTGATCTAGATCGTCCAGTTCGTTCGGGTTCTTCTGTTCAGCCAGCGTTGGGTTCTCTGGCGAGGCCTCGAGCGTCTCGTTAGAAGCCTCGATCAGGGCATCTTCCTTCTTGAAGGAGATGAACCACGGCAGTGTTCCGGCAGCGGTTAGGCCGAGTGCGCCCATGAAATCCCATGGGCTAAGTGAGTGGCCAGTCGGGAATCCTGCGAGCAAGGTCGTTATCAGTGAACCCCACAGGACGTGCATCGTCACAAACCAAGCCCACAACCATCGCCTCTTTGGGCGGCCGCGCAGGCCCAAGCCGAGCGAGACAAAAGCCATCAGCGCAGATAGCATGACCCAGGTCCGCATTTCGCCGGGCCGTGGAATGGACCCATTCCAGGGGTATCCGGTGAAGCCGATCGTGATCGCGAAGGCCATGAGAGCGGCGCTAGCGCCCATCCCCCATCGTTTGATTCGCTGGCTCAGCTTCGGACTCTTGACGATGTGTGGGTATTCGATCGGTGCAAGCTGCTTGTCTTTCTTCTTCTTCGTCTGAGGGCTCTTACCCGTCTCGACAGCGAGCAGAGCGCTATCAAGGCGGTTGACGAAGGCCGCCCGTTTTTCCCGAAACGGGTTGAGCAGACCCGTAAGCAGCGCTGCCAAGTGAGGGCTGGCCTCGACTTGACCCGTGAAATCGATCGCCAGCTCCTTGTGGGGAAACTCAGATGGGTCTCGACCACTCACAGCATGCAATAGCGTGGCCCCCAGTGAGTAATAATCTGTCTCTGGGAAGGCCTGACCCTGGAACTGCTCCGGAGCCATGTAGCCGAAGGTGCCGACCACAGTCGAACCCTCCGAACCCTTGGCGAGACCGCCGACGGCACCAAAATCGATGAGATAGACCCTGTCGTCAGTGCCCAGAACAATGTTCGAAGGCTTGATATCTCTGTGAATAACCGGAGGCTTGCGACCATGAAGGTAGCGAAGGGTGTCGGTGAGACTGCGAGCCATTGCCGCGATCTCTTTTTCGCTGAAGGTCCGCCCGGCCTCGATCGCTTCCTGAAGACTCTGCCCTTGAATCACCTGCTGGACGAGCACGAACCGAACATCGCCCTCCCTGTCCTCGACAAAGCCGTCGATGTAAGCCGGGATCGCGGGATGATCGAGCGACTGCAGGGTTTTGGACTCACGCTCGAAGAGCTCGATTGATTTGAGATCCTTCGCGGTCGCAAAGGACATCGTTTTGACGATACACGGCTCACCTGTCGACTTGTCAGTCGCGTGATAAACCTCCGCCATCCCGCCGTGGGTCAGAGGGTCTCCTAAGTCGTATCGGTCTTCTAGGCGGCTCGACATGTTTTGCTAGCCTAACAAAGCTCCCGATTAGGGGGAACGAGGTTGGTAAGTCCGTTCACATTCGCAGCCTCAGGGGGTTGGGGAGTTAGTGACCGACGGCCAAATGACTGACTTTCGGGTGCGACGCGATTGTCGGCGACGTCGATTTTGCCCAACCAGAAGGCTCGATCGTCATCGAAGGATACTAGAGCTCATTCGTCTTCGGGCCATTTGACCGGAGCGCAGGTCGACACGCCAGCACCAACAATATAGTAGCCCGTGTTCTCCGCGATGAGCTCGAGTTCGCCACCCTCGACTGGCATGCGATAGACGTTGGTCGAATCCTGGAAAGTCGTCTTGTAGAACAGATAGAAATGGCCGCCCCAGAAGGCGAAGGCCCACGCATTCGCGTCTGAAGACAGCGACAGCTCGTACTCAATTAGGAACTCGCCATTTGTCTTGTCGATCTGAGCGATGATCGGCGGCTGCGCCTGAGGGAAGAAACCCCACAGGTCTCCCCAGGCCGTGCCCGACAACTCGGGCATACCCTCTTCGAGGTAACCAATAGGCCGAATCGAGAAGTTGGTCAGGTCGATTGCACCCAGCTGGCTCGCGTTCGCGATGAACAGAGTGTCTTCGGCCGCATCGCGTGAGTTCATTGCGTAGCCCATACCAAAAAGGGCCCAGTCAAAGTCGAAACCCGGTGAAAACGAGGTGAGAGCACACTGCCCCGTCTGCGTATTCACACGGTAGATGCTGCTGTCCTGGTACAGGATGTAGGCCTCAGCGTCGCGAGACACGGCCATCGAGTGAGGAGTATAGAATGAGCTCGGACACGTCAGACTCGAGACCGTGTGAAACTGCCCCGTTTCGGGGTCAAAGCCGAGCAATGACTGTGTTGCGCCGTCGACCAGGTAG
>CAZDBH010000514.1:0-5667 GCA_964503485.1 uncultured Bradymonadales bacterium
AAGCCAATGGCGGAGCCTGGAGCGCTATGCGCGACAGGCTCCTAGCCTGGGCTAGCTCCGAGCGTGTGAAGGTTCCGCCCCCTGCGCAGGGGGCATCTGCGGCGGGATATACAAGTGCAAGGGGAAAAGGGCATCGTCGACCTGAATCGTCGGTTGCGCGCCACCATAAAATCCGGTACCAAGTTGCCGCAGCAGGCCGTTGCTGAGTGGTCAACTCGACCGGAGGCAAAGACACCGTGGCAGACTGGACTGTCCAGCAATCAGCGGAGCTCTACAGCATCGACGCTTGGGGGCAAGGCCATTTCTCGATCAATGGCGACGGCAATCTCACCCTGCAAACCCCTTCCGGTTCACTGGATCTCAAGACCCTAGTCGACGAGCTCAGTCACCGCGGGCTGGACACCCCGATTCTCATCCGGCTGCTCGACCTTCTCGAGGTACGTGTCGAACACCTGAACGGCTGTTTTGCCCGAGCGATCGAACAGTTTGACTACAAGGGCAGCTATAGGGGCGTTTACCCCATCAAGGTCAATCAGCAGCGCCACGTAGTCGAGAAGTTGCTCGATGCGGGAAGTCAGTTTGGACTGGGGCTCGAGGTCGGCTCCAAACCGGAACTGCTCGCGGCTGTGGCCGTCATGGACACACCCGATGCGCCGATCATCTGTAATGGATTCAAAGACCGCCGATACGTCGAGACGGCGCTAACCGCTCGTCAACTTCAAGAAAACGTAGTCATTGTTCTCGATCGACCCGAAGAATTGGACTTGATCCTCAGCGTGGCCGAGGAACTCAACCTGAAGCCTCAAATTGGTGTGCGTTTCAAGCTCGCGACGATCGGTTCGGGGCGATGGTGGGAATCCGGAGGCGAGCGGGCGAAGTTTGGACTCACGTTGTCTCAAGTTCTCGACGTCGTCGATCGTCTTCGGACGGCTGGTTCGCTCGACTCGTTGGTCCTGCTCCACTTCCATATCGGATCGCAAATCAACGATATCGCTCATGTAAAACAGGCCCTGAAGGAAGCAGCCAGGGTCTACGCTGAATTGGCATCGATGGGTGTGCCGCTCCAATACCTCGACGTCGGAGGTGGTCTGGGGGTCGACTACTTGGGCTCGAGGACGAAGCGTTCGAACTCATCGCTCAACTACACGACCCAGGAGTACGCCGACGACGTCGTCTACTGGGTGCGCGACCTGTGCGACGAGTTGGGCGTGGCCCACCCCACCCTGATTACTGAGTCGGGCCGATCGCTCGTTGCTCACCATGCTTTACTCGTCTTCGACGTCCTCGGGACAACGGAACGCGGTAAGCCAATCGATGTCCAAGCCATTCCCCCTGACCCACCGCGAGTGATCGAGCAGTTGCTCGAAATTCAGTGCGAGATCACGAAAGAGAGCTTGATGGAGGACTATCACGACGCTCAGCACCTGCGGCGTGAGTATCTCAACCTCTTTCGCTACGGTGGGCTGAGCTTGCGATGGCGCTCCGTCGCGGAACAGATTTTCGCCGACATTTGCCGCCAGCTTCTCGCGATGTCGCACGTGTGGAGAGAACTCGGCGACCCTGCGGAGTTGGAGAACCTCAAATTCGACTTTGCAGACGTGTATTACGGTAACTTCTCGCTGTTTCAATCGCTTCCCGACGTGTGGGCCATCGAACAGGCATTTCCCATCGTGCCACTACATCGACTCGACGAGCGTCCCACTCAAGACGCGATTCTGGCTGACTTGACCTGCGATTCGGACGGAAAAATCGAGCACTTCGTGACCCGCGGCGAGCTGGCTCGAACGATCCCGCTACATCGGCTCAACGGTGAACCCTACCTGCTCGCTACCTGCATGGTCGGCGCTTACCAGGAGATTTTGGGCGACCTTCATAACCTCTTCGGTGATACCAACTCGGTATGCCTCACTGTCGTGTCCGACGGCGATTACGTCGTTGATGACGTCGTTGAGGGAGAGGTGGTCGGTGATGTGTTGAGTCACGTCGAGTACGAGACGGCTGATCTACTAAAACGAATGCGGAAGCGCGTCGACTCGGCCGTCCGCTCAGGGCGACTGGACATCAAGCAATCGCGGGGTTTTCTCAAGACCTATACAGAAGGACTGCGCGGCTATACATACCTCGAGCGCGACACCGAGAAGCCTGGAGAGGACAACTCATGAAACGCACGTTTCTTGGACTCGATCAATCCACGCCAGACACGGCTGAGGCCACGATCCTGCCTATTCCCTATCAGCGAACCGTCTCTTATGGAGTTGGAACTGACCGGGGCCCGGAGGCACTACTGACTGCCAGCGAACAGGTGGAGCTATTCGATTGCGAATTGGGCCGGAGCATCGCGGCCGCCCGTTTTTTTACGGCGCCAGCTTGGCAGGACACGGCCGAAGCGCCCCTCGAGGAGGCGGTCGCCTCGATTCGTAGCTACGCTGAACACTGGTCGAGCCCCGAGGCGTTGCTCGTAGGACTCGGGGGAGAGCACACTGTTACATTCCCCCTACTCGAGCTCCTCAGCGCTCGAGTAGGCCCGATGACCGTCGTCCAGATCGATGCTCACGCCGATCTGCGCGACAGCTATCAAGACACCAAGCTGTCCCATGCCTGCGTTGCGAGGCGTGCACTCGATGCTGGCCACAAGCTGGTCCAAGTTGGAATTCGAGCCGTATCTAGAGAGGAGTTCGAGCTGATCGAGGACAGCGAGGCGATCACGACCTTCTGGGCCAAGCAGATTCGATGCGATTCAGATTGGTTTGGTCGCCTGCGCGACCGTGTGGACTCAATCGAGGGCCCGGTCTACCTCACCTTCGACGTTGACGGGCTCGATCCCAGTATCCTCCCCGGAACTGGAACGCCGGTCCCCGGCGGGCTCACCTACCAACAGGCCTTGGATGTCATTGACCTCGTAGCGACAGGGTCTGAGGTTGTCGGCCTCGACGTGGTCGAGCTAGCGCCGATCGCTGGACAACAGGTCAGCGAGTTCGTCGCAGCCAAACTACTGGTCCGTGCACTCTCACAGGTTCTATCCCGCCGCGCCGCCTAACGGCAGTTTACCCCAACGCCGCTGTTGAGACACAGGGCGATTGCGACCCACTGGACGCGCTGTGGTCCAATCGCGTACCTGAATGAGATGAAAGTTCAACAGCCACCGCGATCATTCGTAGCCGGTCCAACCATCCAACCCGGCGACCTGCTACTGGAATGGCTCGAACAAACGGGCGGCGAAAACAGGCGACTGATACGGCTCCCCATCGTGGTCTCGAAGGATGACGGTCAGTTGGGGTATATGAAGCACGCCCAAATCGGTGGCCAACCCTCAACTGACGGGGTTCGAATCAAAATCGACGACACAGGGATGGGAATGCCCATCCAAATGCACCTCGAAAACAGACTCGATTCAGAGACTGGTTGGGTCGCCGTGTGGTTGGATGGCTACTGGGGCCCACTTCTCAAAGGGCCAGTGATTCCAGGAGTAGCTTCAGGTCACGTTTTTGCGGTGCTGTCGGTCGGGGAAACAGTGGCGAGCGACGCGGTCGAATCTCTCGCGGTCTTCGTGGAAGGGTGAGAGAGGTAAGGGTTGTGGAGTCGAACCCGAGCTATTCGGTAACCTCGACAGTTACGAGGTTGCTGGCCGGTCCGACGACCACGGATCCATTCATCGCGTGAACCACGTATTCATGTTCCCCCACTTCTAGAGGATGCTCTGCATAAGTCGCGCTTCCGTCATCGCGGAAACCCTGGTCTCTCGTCGTTCCGATGTGGACTCCGTCGCGCATGATGACGTATTGAGAAATCCCACTCTCGTCGTCTACGGCGGCCTCCCAAGATAGGTCGACGGAGCCGCCATCGCTGTCAAACTCGCCGGCAAGCTCCGCGGGCGCTGTTGGAGCCGAGGCATCGCCTCGCGAGTGGGCGTACGTCCACTCGATGAGATCTCGCCCGGCGCCAGGGCCTCGGCCGAGCAATGGCGGCCACCAGGCGTCGGCCCAGATATCGTGCGCTCGTCCCTCGAACCGCGTGAAGCGCGGTCGGCCACCCAGCGTTTCAATCGCTTCGACAGCGCTGCCTGACGCTGAGAATAGGACGGCGGGGTCCGCGTCACCGTGGGATACCCAGAGCCCAACGTCGAGCAGTTGGTCGGCGTAGTCCGGATCGACGCCACCGGCTACTGGGATCGCAGCCGCGAACAGCCCGGGTCGCCGCAGAAGAGCGTCCCAGGTGCCGTAGCCGCCCATTGATCCTCCGGTCATGTAGATCCGGTCTGTATCAACTTCGTAGTGGGCGATCACCGCGTCGAGAATCGCAAGGGCGTCGACCATTTCCTGGCGCACCGGCTGAAACTGAACATCGTCGGTAGCGAAGCACTCACCGGGTGGATCACACATGTCCGACCAGCGACGATATCTTGGGCACTGCGGCGCTACGACAAACACCGGGTGGTCGAACTGATGCTCCAGTTCGGCCCATACGACAGCACCGTCTTGCTGCAGCTGTCGGTAATTGTCGGCGCCACGTTTTCCCGCTCCGTGAAGGTACAGCACCAGGGGAAGCGACGTCAGATCGGCATGGTCGGGCACAAACAGGCGATACGGGATACTCACCCCAGATACCGTGGGACAGCCCTCGTCTCCCGACGACACGCCGCAGCTCAGATATCCACCCTCGAGCTCGGCGCGGCTCAGTTCGCCATTGAAGTCGGTGTCGCGCGGATGACTGAGCACGACGACGTTGACCGATTCGCTTTCTTCGATTCCACGTTGGGCTACCAGGTCGTAGGTACCCTGCTCGGTGAAGCCGATCATGTCGAATACCGCCTGATCGCCGTGTACGTTCGCAGTGGTTTTGCCCATAAGAACTCCGGTGGAGGGAGCGGCGAGCGCAAGCTCCACGGACTCCCCTTCGATGGGTTCGGCTACACGGACCACCACTGTCTGGGGTAGCTGCGCCAGGGCCGGATCAGGCACCGTTTCGATCGCCACACGTGCCGTTTCGACAGCGACATCCTCCCCAGCTGCATCGGGAGGAAGGTCAGGCACCTCCTCGCGCAAATCCAACTGAGCGTCTTCGGTGTCAGTTACCTCCGCGGCATCCAGCACATCGGCCCCAACAGAATCACTCAACGTTGAATCGCTGCTGTCGGAGGTCGAGTCGCCGACAGCGTCGCCCCCATGATCGGTTTCGACCAATTCCGCAGTGTCTGGGTCGCTCGTAGTGTCGGTAATGTCGATCGAGGTAGGGTCCGAACTCGCGTCGCTGGCATCGGGCGTCACAGAGTCACCGCCGGTATCTCCATCTTCGGGTGTTGTCGTGTCAGCGGCGAGGTCTGCTTCGTCTGGTGCGGTTTCATCGCGATCCTCCTCCACATCCGTGGCGGCCAGGTCGGTCGCGTCTTCCCCTTGATCAAAGCTGCCGTTCGAATCGACGCGGGTCACATCCCTGTCTTCTGTGACATCGATGCCGATCTCACCAGATCCGTTTGCATCTCGGCCGGGATCCTCGGTTGAGGGGCCCACGGAAGGACCCGGCTCGGTCCCACCGCAGGCTACCCACAAGAGAAGAAGCGCGAGCAACAGGCTGAGATGCACAACTCGGCGCATCGAATTCTCCATCGGTGTACTCCCGCGACTCGCACGGGCAAAAGTCGGTCGATTAGATGCAATAAACCCAGCCTAG
>CAZDBH010000515.1:0-5643 GCA_964503485.1 uncultured Bradymonadales bacterium
CGATTGCCCAGATCGTGTTCTGGCTTCTGCTACTGGCAACCTGCGACACGTGCGCCTGACCTCACGGATTCAACTCTGGGAGTTGGTCCCCCGCTTCACCTGCGACCTGCAGTTCGCCTGTGAGTCAAACGCTGACTGTTTTGAAAATCAGACCTGTGAAAACAGTGTCTGCAACTAGTTGGATTGGTATGAATCGTCTACCTCTTATTGCTCTAGTCGTCGCCCTCCTGGGCGTTTCTTCGGTGGCGTTCGCTGGCGATTTTGTCGACAGCCGAGTGACTTTTACACTCTCGGATGACAACGTTCTGGCCGATCCGGGTGAGACCCTGGTCAACAGCCCTGGCGTTGATTTCGGCCCGAGAGAGGGCAACTTCTTCCCGTTCGAGAATCTCGACTCACGCGATTCAGGGCAAGAGACCCTCAGCCACCTGGTTCTCTACAAAGCGCTACCCGGTTTTTCGGACCGATTTCTAACAGAGGCGTCTCTGGTGATTCGAGCTGGTCTGTTCGGCAACGGGGACGTCAGTTTTCACGACGATGGCTCTTTTATCCGACTGAGCTACGCACTGGCAGGTAACTACGGCGAGGCCGAAGACGGCGAAACGACGTCCGACCCAGATCGCAGCATCGCGCTCACCCTCTTCCCCTACACCTCCGAACGATTTCGTTTAGGGTACCAATTCGATCTGTCCTGGGGTGGACAGGGTATCTTCACCGAACTGAACGATCGCCCGGTGCCCGCAGTTCGCCTCCAATGGAATGACAACTGGGGCTACGCGTTCGCCGGTGCCAAGACCACACAGCAGCTGCAGGCGACCACCGATGCCGAGGAAGCTGGGAACAACGAGCTCGCCGCGTTCTATGGCGTTTTGGGAGGGTTTGGCCTGGAGATCGGCGACAATTTTATGTGGGAAACCAACGGCGGGTACTACCAATCGGGTAGCAACCGAAAACCCGATGTGGTCGGGGAGTCGATCGATTCGTTTGGCGTCTCGACCCGTTTCTCTCTGTTCCGGGGACTGCAACCCAGCACCAGTGTCGACTTTCGACTCTACACCAACACACCAGAAGCCACGGACGCGTTCCTAAACACGCCGCCTGAGGCCGTTGATGAGTTCAGCTGGCGGGTTTCTCTGGAAGGAAGCTACCTGGGCCAGACCCTAGGGAATCCGGACGAGGTCGGAGGTACAGTTACGCAGCCGGCTATCGCGGCCGGGCTAAATGTAGATTTGGCGGTCGACCATTGGGATGTCGCCCTTGACCTCATCTACCGAGATCTGTCTTTCATTCTCTTCAATGTGCCCAGTTTAGACCCGATGAACGCTTTTCCCGACGACTCGAAACAGGATCCTGAGATTCTGGCGGCGTTGAGTGGACAAGTTCACTTGCCGGAATCACACCTCACACCGGGCCTCTTAGTAGGACTTCAGATTCCCGCGGCATATCGAGGCCTGGCCCCTACCCTGCCCAACCCCAGCGATATCGACGTGGGCGAGCAGACGGTGGTTGTGCGCAACTCACAGAACTACGAGCCACTGCCGGCTGGGAGCGAGACGCTGCCGATCTTCTCCGCGAAGTTCTCGCTGCGATGGGACCTATCCAATCTACTCAGCGTGGTTGGCCAAATTCAGTATTCTCGAGATGAAAACCAGACTCGGTTGGTGGACAACGAGTTTGGGTATGCGACCCGAGTCTTCCGGGAAGCAGATATTCTCGGCTTTGGGATCTTGACCCAGGCACGATTCTAGGCCCAACCTGGTCATTATGGCTGAAAAATCCAATGTCGCTCTGAACACTTTCCTGCTGGGCTTGGGCTTGGCGCTCGTCGGAGGCTTCACCTACTGGATTCTGTCCGAACCCAGTGCACCCGGGGTGGTCGAAGACGCCAGCGGAGCAAGTGGGGAGCCACCGCCAGGTACCGAGTTTTCATTTGGCGCTTTCCAGTTTGACGAACAGAGGCTCACGGCCGAGTTGATCGACGACCGACACCAGTCGGGCGATCTCGAGATCGGTCCGGACGAGGAATACCTCATCAACGTGTATCACGACGCGAACTGGCAAGCAGTCGCAGGGAATATGACTCCCAGTCAGCTACTTGCGATCAACGAGATTGTTACGCTCGCCGCGAACAGCTATGTCGGCGCCCACGGGCCCCGCGCCTACCGGGCGTTGTCCTGGCACGTGTATGATGAGTTTCGCGAGGCTCTAGAGGACGCTCGCACAGCTGCTGCAGAGTCGGGTGACTCGTTGGATTCAATTCTGGCGGGATCCAGCGCAGAAACTAGGCGGCGTCAAGAAACTATTGGTAAATTCGTTGATTTTGCTAGGGAAAGCGGTCTGTTCGGCGAGGACAACGAGCCGCTTTTTTCGGACAATCTCATCAGCGCGATTTTCCGATATCGATGGTTTAAGTTCTCGGATCTCTCCGTACCGACCACGATGATGACGGCCTACGAAAGGACAGTCTTCATTCGCTGGCGGGTCGAGGCGGCGCTCGGCCTCCCGCTTGCGCAGCGCCTTGGCTTCATCAACGACTTTTCTGACGTATACGAGCCGAGTGTTGACTTGGATGCCGTGCGAGCTTTTGTCTACTACCAGGCGGGTGATCCTCAGTTGGCTCGGGAGTTCCTGAGTCATGCCGCCGAACGCCATCCGGACGATCTTCGCTACACTCAGTGGGCTGATTCTCTACCCGACTGAGTCAGCGATACATGATTTGAAGCGCATACCAGGCGGCTGGTCCCGTCGAACTGGCCAGCGTCACCTTGATATTATAGACGCCCGTTTGCTCCGGCAAAACCGTAACCACAGGGGTGTTGTCGTCCCCGAGGTCGGCATCCACCAGCGCTAAGCTCGAATCATACACCTCGAGATTCAGGTCTGAGGCGGCAGCGTCACCGGCAGCGAGTATGAGATACTCGTTCCCAAACATCAGATTCTCGCTGATCACAGTCGATTCGCCAGGAGTCAACTGCCCCCGCCAGATCTCGCCCCGTGGCGAGAATCCCTGCAGCACACCGGCGATTTGAACGAACTGCGCCAGGTTCTGAGCGGCGTCTTCGGGTCCAGCACTTGCGGTGCACGTGATCGTGAGAACAACCGGAAGAACAAATGCGGAGAGCGGCTTCATGGCGACATCATAGCTTAGGTGGCGGTAACTCGAACCGGCTTTTCTGATTCTTACTGAATTTTTCTGACCGGTGCACGTCTCACACCCGACCTGGACCGTACGTACGAACAGATCCGTCTGAGGGAGACGAAATGCGCTTGAGTCAGTATTCGCAAGTAATCGCAGGGTGTAGTTTCGCCCTTCTTCATGTTCTTGGGCTAGGTGCCTGCGATGGGTGTAATGAAGCCCCGCGCGCTGAGGTGTTTGATGCGATCGGAGTCGATACCGGGACAGACAATCTCTGCGCGGGAGCAATCTGTGGAGCCGGTGAGCTCTGCCGGCGGGATCGCTGCACGGTTCCTTGCGACGACGATGAAGCCTGCACTTTCGGTGAACGATGTACCTCGGGTGGATACTGCTATCCCCAAATCCCTGAAGGAGAGTCGACCAGCTGCGTCGACGACAGCGAGTGCCTCAGTCGGGACTGCCATGACGGCTATTGCGTTGTTCCCCGCCTTTGCGTCAACAGCGTGGACTGTTTTGACGACGAGATCTGCACCCTTGATGGCGCCTGCGTAGGCGCTTGCGAAGACGCCACCGACTGCCCCGACGAGCAAATATGTGTCGCTGGGGGTTGCACGACCAATAGTGGATGTAGTGACACCGAACCGTGTGCTTCCGGCTCGTGCGAAAGCGGAGTGTGTGTAGGCGATTGCGACCCCGAACTTGACGAAGAACAGTGTGGACAAGACACCGCTTGCAGCGCTGACGGGCAATGTCTCCCCAGATGCAACTTCGACGCGGAATGCCTTGATGGAGCCTGCGTGCACGGTAGTTGCGTTCCCGATGGTGTTGACACCTCGGTTGACCCGCTGGATGAGGAGCCCGATGAGGATCCGGGTGAAGACGAACCTAACGCGTGCGAGACGCTATACGACTGTGACAGCGAAAACGAGCGCTGCGAGAACGGCCTGTGTATCGGAATCGACATCTGCGTCGATGACGCCGAATGCACCGACGGAACCTATTGTAGTCGCGGACAGTGTCGCCCCTTCTGCGAATCCGATGACGAGTGCCGCGGTGAGCAACTCTGTGAAGACGGACGCTGCATAGCCGAGCCTGAAGATGTCGCATGCCGAAGCAGCGAGCAGTGCGAGCCTTGTGAGTCTTGCATCTACGGTGTCTGCACCGTCAGCGAGTTCTTCTGCCGGCAGGACGACGACTGCGGCATCGATAAGCTCTGTAGAAACGGGTTCTGTACCTTCGAATGCGAGGCGCAAGAGGATTGCCCGCACGGCCAGAGCTGCATTGATATGGTATGCCTGGACGACCCGCCGCTATCGGCTGAGTGTGTCTTCAACGAAGAGTGCGAGGACGGCGTCGTTTGTATCAACGGACGCTGCCATACCGATTGTGAAACCCATTCGGAGTGCGGCGACCGACAAATGTGCGACCACGGCATATGTCAGCCGGATCGTCGCCCAGGCCAAGAGTGCACTCGCAACACCCACTGTGAAGAGGGAGAGTGCGTAGACGGGCACTGCGCCCTGGCCTGCTGGGAAGATCGGGACTGCGCCACGCACACTTGCGACACCGGTTTCTGCACGAGATAGCCCGCTTCTTCGCGCTACAGCTAACCCACACTGACCTTACTAGCCGCGCGAAAGTCACCGCAGTACCGAATCCCCGCGCACGCTCGGCCATGTCTCTCGGCGTTCACGCGCTCTATTCCATTGACTCGTGCATCGGCCGTGTGTATATCGAATCTCGCCGTTCGCGCGAGAGTGGTGGAATTGGCAGACACGCAGGATTCAGGTTCCTGTGCCCTTGTTTGGGCGTGGGGGTTCGACTCCCCCCTCTCGCATTTATTTCTCCCAGTGGTGGATGGCACGAGCTAATGGGTACCACACCAAATCTTGTCCAACTGGAACGACTGCTGCTGAACGGGGCTGAGTACCTCGCTCGGAACCCCGCTTCTTCGGGGAGCAGCTATCGAGCTCAACTCGACGCAGCCCTTCAGACCTTTCGAGAGGCACGCGCCAACACGGATGCCAGTTACCTGACCTGGCGGACTGAGTTCAACGCGTCGCTAAAAGCACACAAGGCGGTGCGTCTGGCCTATGACCGGGCCCGAAAGAACTGCATCGAATGGGGAGTTGACTCTTTTCCAGACGATTTTATCTCTTACATGGATGGGGAACGAACTCAGACGGTGGCCTACCGGATGGTCAAGTTCCTGAAGGCCTTGGACCTCGACGCAGACTGGGTTCCAGAGCTTATCGAGGCCCTAGAGACGACCCTAGCCAACGCGACTCAAGTTGTGACCCGCCAAGAGAAAACGCTGGCTCAGTACCGCCGAAGCGTGCATCAGCGTATCGAAGGGTACAACGCCGGTTTCGGAGCGGTCACCGAGTTGTTCGAGCTGATTAGCGGAGAACTCGAGTTTGGAACGGAAGAGTTCTACGGTCTGAGTCCGAACCCCTACTAGGAGCCCGTCGCGTATAACGCCCCGGACTCCAGCCGTTAGCTTTTAG
>CAZDBH010000516.1:0-3773 GCA_964503485.1 uncultured Bradymonadales bacterium
CTAAAAGCCAATGGCGGAGCCTGGAGCGCTATGCGCGACAGGCTCCTAGTCCGCCACAGACGCCTCGCAGATCATTTCTTTGCTAGATTGTCCTTTCGCCACTGGGCCCAGTCTCCCTCCCACTCATCGGCCCCGTCCTCGAGTTCGTTTGGGTGGTGGGCGAGGATCGCGACAAGCCCATTGGGATCAAGCTCGAGCAGCCACTTGCCTCCGCCGACGAAGTCTTGAATCTCGAGTTTGTACTCGACCTGCCACTGTTCACCGAGGGGGGTGGCGGAAGTGGTGAGACTGAAGACGGTGCCCTTGGGAGTTAACGCCATCCACTTCGAGACTGCCTCGATACCGGTGATTCGTTCTCGCAGCTCCCCACGATGTGCCCCGAACCCAAAACGTTCGACTGTGACGTCATCAGACGCGGCCTTTCGGAGTAGGTTCGGGACACCGCGAGCATTGAGAGCGTTCAGCCAGGCCTCTAGGGCGTTTTCTATTGTTTCCATTCGGAACATCCGGGTGGCGCCGAGTCGTCGAGCGACCTAGCGAGACTCTTCAACCTGAATGGTGCTGTCGGTGGTCCCAACCGGCACCTCGGGAGCCCAATCCGGCCGCTGGCCTATTCGGTATATAATGATGGCGTCGTCGTCATCTGCCTCCCACACCAGGCAGGCGTGCTCGGTGACTTGCTGAACGAGAAAGGCCCGGGGCCCTTCCCCAGGTCCTCTCGCAAAAGCGATTTCTAGCTCCCGACCGTCGTCCACCATCGCGTACAATGGCGTGCGCCATTCAGAGATACCCTCTCCGTAGAGCGTGACGAAACCCGGCTCTACCACGACCTTTCGGAACTCGGCAGCGTCACCGTCCGCCATGACCGCCTGCCACTCTCCGAAGAACTGGGCGGGTACCTCCCCCAGTCGCCGTGCCATCATTAGGTCATCGTCTTCTTCGACCCACAACAGCAATCGGCTGGTGGACTGTGCGTAGGCGTGAAGGTTGACCGTCTTTCCGTCGATTGTGGCGGAAAAGAAGTAGAGCGGGCCGTCGTTCGACACCGAGGCTAGCGTAGCTTCAGTCTCACCGGAGGTGGCGTCGGTCACGGATAGTGACCCGCCCGAGATCGTCATGAACCCTTCCACGTCTTCATCGTCGGGCTCTCGAAGGACCCACTCGCCATTGAGGGTGTCAGGCCCGAAGGTGGTCTCCTGAGCCACAAGCAGGCTTGGGGTCACACAGAAACAGAAAACCAGAGCAGAAAGGCTCGCTATCTTGCACATTGCTGTCGCTCCACAGGAATCTCAGTAGTGTAGTTGTCGGACTGGCCGACTGCCCTGTCAAGGCCGGCCGATGTTCTCGGTTGTTGACAGATAACCAGCGTAAAACCTGTCCCTAACCTGTCACCCTCCAGCCACGGCTAAAAACACAAACCCTTGAATCGACTACACTTTCCACGACCAGTAAACCTGGCACGATGCGTGCTCTATAGCTTTCCAGTACGGCGAACCGAGTTTCGACAATAAACGGAGAGAGATGATGAAGGGATTGCTGAGAGTGAAAGGACTGCTTTTTTTGATGGCCATGCTGGTGGTGGCTGGCTGCGCCGGAGACACAGACTCCGACGCTCAAACCCGGTCGTCCAGACTATCTGGGTCGGTGGACGGCGAAGAGAGCGATGGCCTCGATGGTGAAGGAGATGAGCACGAAGACTGTGTGGACGACTTCGATATCGGCGCCTTCTGCGAAGAGGAAGCGGTCGCGAGCTGCTCTGACGACGAGGGTGCGCTAGACGAAGAATGCGCCGAAGCCGTTTTCGTCGAGTGCGAGGAAGAACTCAGCAATATGATCTGGGAAGAAGAAACCTTCGTCGAATGCGATGAAATCGCCCTCGATGAGTGCAGTAACGAAGACGGCGAGACCGACGGCGCCTGCTACGAGGAAGTTCTCGAGATATGTGCCGCAGAGAGTGAGTGGGACCGAGACGCCTGGGAATTCTGCGACGAGATTGCCGCAGAAGAGTGTACCGCTGAGGAAGGCGAATTCGACGACGAGTGCTTCGAAGAACTCATCCAAGGGTGTCGCGAGGAAGTCGAAATCGATCGCGCCTACGAAGAGGGCCTCGAAGATTGCGAAGTCATCGCCTATGAGGTGTGCGGAGAAGAACTCGGTGAGTTCGACGACGAAGACTACGACGACGAAGACGACGAAGACTATGACGACGAAGACTATGACGACGAAGACTATGACGACGAAGACTACGACGACGAAGACCACGGCGACGAAGACTACGGTGACGATGAGGACCTCGATGACTTCGAGACGTGCGTCGAGGTGGTGTTCGAGGAATGCGCCTACGATGTAGATCTAGAGATCCAAACCACCATCTATTGCGACGAAATCGCCAGCGATGCCTGTCTTGGCGACGACGACGAAATCGACCACGAGTGCTACGAAGTCGTCATGGAAGACTGCCACGCCGAAGCCGATGAAATTCACCACGAAGAGGAAGTTGCGGCCATGTGTGAAGAGCACGCTGTCGAAGCTTGCGAGGGCGAAGAGGACGAAGAGTGCCTCGAGATCGTATTCGACGAATGCGTGGCCTTTGTAGCAGAAGAAGAGCAAGCCTTCGATGAGGCCGTCGGTGAGTGTGAAGAACTGGCATTCGAGATCTGCACTGATGAAGAGGGCAATCTAGACGAGGAATGCCTCGAGATTGCTTGTGCCGAATGCGTCGAAGACTACGAAGAGAGCCGAAACGAAGAGGGCGAAGTCATCGACTTCTGCGCTGAAATCGCTACCGAGGAGTGTGTGGACGAGGATGGCAACGTCGACGAGGCATGCCTCGAAGAAGTCTTCGAGTTCTGCCTGGATGAGGCTGGTGGTGAGGGCGACGAGGACGCTTTCTGTGAGGAACTGGCTCTCGGCGAGTGCACCACCGAAGAGGGCGACCTCGACGAAGAATGTGCTGAGCACGTCTTTTTTGACTGCCTCGGCGAAGACGGTGGGGAGCCCGATCTTGGTATGCTCTGCGAAGAAATCGCAGTCGAAGAGTGTTCGACCGAAGACGGCGACCTCGACGAAGAATGCGCTGAGCAGGTGTTCACTGACTGCTTCGAGGACCACGAAGGTGGTGGCGAAGAAGAAGTCTGTTTCGAGGAGTTTGATAGCTGCATCGACGAACTCGGTGAAGAAGAAGTGGATGAGTGCGAGGTCCGTCTCGACGAGTGCCTGGCAGCCTGTGAGTAGAGACTAGGCAGGTAGCCCAAGCCTTCCGTTTATTCACGTCGCGTCCACCCCCGTGCGGCTCTACACCGCACGGGGGTTTTTCGTTTCGCAGGCCCGGGCTCATCGGAGCTGTTGGGTAACGCAGGGCCGGCAGCGGAGTTGACGTGCGCTTCACTTCCGGTTAGCAGGAGGCATGAGAGTCGCTGTTGTCGGAAGCGGAATCGCGGGCCTGTCCGCGGCATGGTTGTTGAGCCAACGGCATCATGTGGTTCTGTTCGAGCGAAACCCTCGCCTTGGTATGGATGCCCATTCTCTGGCACTTCAGGGCTGCGACGAGCGCATCGACGTCCCCCTCCGCGTCTTTTTTAGCGGCTATTACCCCAACCTCACGGCACTCTACGAACGGCTCGCCGTGAAGACCGAGCAAGTAGACTACTCGGCGTCCTTCGGTCCGCTGAATGGCGGGCTGTCGTTTCGATATCGCAACCGTGTCGTTGGCGGTTTTTCTCTGCCGTACGTGGGCCCGCGGGAGCTGGGAAGACCGCGGCGGCTGTACGATT
>CAZDBH010000516.1:3783-5635 GCA_964503485.1 uncultured Bradymonadales bacterium
CAACGGCAAGAAGGCGGCATCCCGAAGCGCTGGCGACCAACACCACGCTGGTCGAGTACCTTCACCAGAAACGTTATTCGACCACCTTTGTTCAGGAATTCCTGCTGCCTGCTCTGGCCGGCATCGGCACCTGCAGCTACCAGGCTGTCGAGCAGTACCCGGCTCACGTCGTGCTGGGTTACTACGCGAATAGCCTCTTCTTTCGCGGCGTTCAGCGTGTGGTGGGTGGCGCAGAGCTTGCCGTCGCGGCGTTGGCATCCACGAGCCAGGAGCAGCACCTGGGAGTATCAGTTGACCGAGTCGAACACGACGCTGCGGGCGTTCGGGTTGGTTTCGGTAGTGGTGAAAGCGAGGTCTTCGATCATGTGGTCGTCGCCACTCAGGCCAACCAAGCACGACGCTTTCTTGGGGACGACTTTGCCGCCGAGAAGGACCTTCTGGGGCGATTCCCATACGAACGCTCCCAGGTCGTGGTTCACACGGATACTTCACTTGCACCGTCGCGCCGTCGCGATTGGTCACCCGTGAACTTCCTCTGGAAACGTGGCGACGACCGTCCGATGGCAACCATCTGGATGAACGCCGTGCAGAGTGCACTGCGTTCGCAGCCGCCCACGTTCCAGACGTGGAACCCGATTGCCCCGCCGGCTGAAGACACCATCATCGGTCGCGCCGAGTTCGAGCGACCAACGGTGAGCGCGGATACGGTGAGCGCTGTTCGAGACTTGGATGCGCTCCACGACGAGCAAGGCCGTCGGGTCTGGTTCGTGGGTTCCTACTGTCAGCTCGGCATTCCGCTACTCGAAAGTGCGGTCACTTCGTCGGTCGCGGTTGCGGCACACTTGGACTGCCGAGCGCCTTGGATGGCCTGAACCATCAGCTGAAACGCGCTGAAGCACAGTTATTGTTGTGAGTAGCGTTCGCGCGTCTCCGGGCTTGCGCCCGGACCGAGGCACACCTCGAGATCGCGTCCCGATATCGGCTGCCCGTCCTCGCCCCGTATACACAGGCGGGGAATGGGACGACCAGTTCGGCGATCGTGAACGACGATCGGCTCATTTCCTTCGCCAAAAATCCAGCGGTCACCCCACTGGCGCAACGCGGTGAGCAGTGTGGCCAGGTCCTTCCCCCGCGGGCTCAGGCGATATTCGTATCGCGTCCCCTGCTGACCCCGGTTGACACGTTCCAGCACCTGCTGCTCGACCAGGGCGTCGAGTCGGAGCGATAGGATGTTCTTGGCGATCCCAAGGCGCGACTGGAAATCGACGAAACGACGCGTGCCAAAAAAGGCCTCGCGGATAATCAGCAGTGTCCAACGGTCGCCCAGCACGTCGAGGGCCTGGGCAACCGAACAATTCTGATCGTCAAAGCGGGTTAGTGTCGGCATGAACAATATGGTTGCATAACGCTACCAAATCTGCAAGGCTCACTTCATGAAAAACACGTGGAAACCAACCGCCTGTATCTTGTGCGAATGCAACTGCGGTATCGAGGTCGAGATTGGTGGTGATGACGGGACGGAGCTGGTCCGATTTCGGGGTGACAAACGGCATCCGATTTCGCGAGGTTACGCCTGCGAGAAACCCCATCGCCTCAACTACTACCAGAACAGTCGAGACAGGCTGACCCATCCCCTGCGGCGTCGGCCAGACGGTTCGTTTGAAGCCATCAGTTGGGACACAGCCATCACAGAGGTCGCGGCTCGGCTGGGAGCGGTCCGCGATGCCCACGGGGGCGCGTCGATCTTCTATTACGGTGGCGGCGGTCAGGGGAACCACTTACCTGGCTCATACGCCACAGCGACTAGGCGGGCGCTCGGTTCGAGGTATCGGTCCAACGCCTTGGCGCAGGA
>CAZDBH010000517.1:0-5623 GCA_964503485.1 uncultured Bradymonadales bacterium
TACAAACACTCGCCGGCTGCCGCCCCAACTGAGCACCCCCCTCACTCGACCTCTCTCGAATACAGTCGACCATTTACCAGAGTGGTTTCAGTGAGCTCCCTGTTGCGGCCGGTTTCCGGGTTTAGAACGCTGTGAGCTTGGCGGTCGACTACGGTGGTCGAGGTAACCACGTCAGCTGGTTCCTCTGGGCAGGTCGATTCCCTAGTGTGACAAAAGCCCACTTCCTGAACAACGCGAGTGACATAGTCAGTCGCATAGTTAGAAATGGGATCAGGCTCGCTAGACGTTATTGTTGTCGTTCCGAGCGAGTCCATGGACTTGCTGGTACCATCCTCGAACAACCAGAGCTCGGTTTGCCCACCGGCTGGGTCCTCGAAAATCGCAACTTCTGCTATCTCTTCGACGAGTGTAATCGGGTGAATTCGCGTCGCTTCGGGGATTACGGTGATCTCACTCTCGATTTCCTGCTCAACCGGACCTCTTTGGCTGACCAAGGTAAACAGGTCATCGCCATCATCACTCACCCCAGTTGACTCGTCCCATCGAATCCGAACGCCTTCCTCACTGTCGAACCCGGATTGGACCAGGTCGGTATGGCCGTGCCGACGCGTTGCCTCAACCTGTTCGTCTTCAGGTCCGGTCATTCTTCGGACTGCTTCGAGAACGCCGTCTGAGTCGTAATCAATGTTTGTCGCATAGCCTGAGCCGTCAGCAATACCGATAACCTTGCCCTCGCTGTCCAACGTAAGGATTGCGACTTACCCAGACTCGATCGGTTCCCCGGTTGACGTCATTCGGCTGCGAGCAAGACGAATCGACTCTTCAGATCGCGTGAGCGTTACAAAGTTGTCCGCGTTGTCGGTAATGGCCTTCAGAAGCCCGTCGTCGTCATCGTATTCGAAGCGATACAGTAGCTGTTGCGAGGTGGCGTTACGCGTCTCGATGTGGCGGCCGGTATCGAGGTCAAAAATCAGCAACTCGGTACCCGACGGATCGAGTCTGGTTCCCACACCTCGGGTCGATGGGTCGGTGGGTTCGGCAATATGGGAGGTACCCCTCATCGTGTAGAAATCGAGATCCGGCTCGAGTCGATAAATCTGGTTGCTGCCCGTGTCTGAGATAACAATGCGGCCGCGTGAATCGACAGCAATTGCACTGGGGATGTCAAAGCCAGCGTCTTGAAGGGATATGCGGTCGCCAGTTGATTCACCGAGATTCAACGGCAGCAATTGGCCGCCATTCGCATCGGTGTAGATGTGCCAGAACTGCGGCTCTCCGGCAGCTTCACACGACGCAGCGTTGTCCGTGCACTCGGGGCGGAGGAAGTAGGTGAACCCGCCACTCGCAGCAAAGTCGAACGAGTCGGGAACGGTTCCCATGTCGCCGGAGTCGTTCGCTAGGTTCATCGTCTGATAGTTGAAGTCCGAGAGACCAAACCCACTACTCGGTGCCCACGACAGACGCAGCTGGTTGCCACCGGTTGACTCGACAAGAGAGGGCCTACCCGTAAACGAGGGTCGGCTTGTGATCGCCTCGAAGCGAGTCCCACCCTCTGGCACCTCAGGCCAGATGCGCCTCAAGACGAAGTAGTCGGTTTCATCGAGTTGCCACTCGTCTAGAAGGGCGAAACTACCGTCCGCTAAGCTTGCGATATCCACAAGCGCGCGGTCGTCGACCGAACTCCAGCCGGCTCCCGGGGAATCGACCTCGAGGGATTCTTCGACCCCGTCGGGCCGCAGCCAGCCAATCGTGTCCGAGCTTGCCCAGAACAGTGTACCGTCTGGACCCACATCGATAGACCGCAACTCCGTTACACTCTGAAGAGTCACGACATCGCGCCCAGGTCGCCAAACTCGAATGTCGTCGCCGGAGGCGAAATACACTGAATCGTCGGGTCCTATTGCAAGCCCGGCGGCATCGGGGGCGTCCGCATTGGTGTCCGCCGAAGTCGCTATCGTCCGAACAACGATGTCTGATTCTGCCAGGTTGTAAGCGTCATACCCGCGATTGATAGTCAGGCGATCAGGGTCGAGGTCATGGACAACTCCCGGCTGCCAATCTCCCATCCCGATCGAGTCGGCTTGCCTCGCGAACGCAAGGTCCGCCCGCGAAATCAACACCGCACACTCGTCCCCGAATACCGTGACACCCAACTCAACCGCACGACTACACTCGAAGTTAGAGCACTCGCCTATGGTGCACTCGGCACAGTCACTCTCGGACCAATCGCCCCCCAGGAACTCACACCAGGCCGGTTCAAAATCCTCATTAGCAGGGCCAGGGGACTCGGGCCCACCCGGGACTCCGAAGGGAAAATGTCTGACGGGGAATGAGCAAACCGGGACACCGGGCGTGTGGTCCGTATGAGCGATGACCTCGCAGACTTCTCGATCCACGTATCGAAAGGCCACCTCTACGTCCAAGTCGGTGGGGCTGTAAATTTGCCTGCCGCCGGCGTCGAGGCTGTCCCATACGAAGTCCTGGGTGATTCCCGTCTCAATTGGACCCTGGTTGTCCGGCGCTTCATCGTCTCCCCAAGCGTAAGTGTGAATTTGTCCCGCCACCTCAATCGTCAAATCGATTCGCTCAACGGTCGGCGAAACAGAGTCCCCCGTGACGGGGAATTGAAAGGTCTGTGCATCGCCGGGTTCCGTAGTACCCGCATAGACAAATGGAAACGGGAAGTTCTCTGGCCATATCACCTCGGTGACGGGTCTCTCGCCGAAGGGACTGTTGCGAGCCGCTCGCGGTCTTGGAGGGGAGGAATAGTTCGTTGGTGGTGCCAGTCCACATCCGGTGCCTCCAATCGCGCAAAGATAGGCCCCGTTTGGAAGGGCTGGGGAGAAAGAATAGGTTCCGAATTGTGTGAGCGGGATTCGCCACATTTCGTCGCCCGGTCGATAACCCGCGTCGAAGAGCGTCACGCGTTCAGATCGTTCGAGTTCGAGAGCCTCTCCGGCGGTGTACACGATCACAGCCTGATCACCGACGTCACCCTCCAAGCCTACGACGCGGAGGACCATCCCTTCCTCCGCGTCCGACCAAGCGGCTTCGTACCAATCGTAGCGTCGGGTTGGGACGCTTGTCCCGGGAGCCAGTGCGTACAGGTTATTCATGTAGTAGCGGATCGGGTATTCGTCGTCGCTATTCTCTAGAGTCAAACCGATTGTGGCCTGGGGGTGCTCTTCAGCTGGAACCCCCGCCAACACCGCTGAGTGCACCCAATCGATTTCCTCGTCCAACTTGGCGGGGACCACTCGCTCGTCGACGTCGAATGGGTCCAACTCGTACACACTTTGGCTGGCCGTCGCTTCTAAGATGTCCTCGGCGTCGCGAGTAGCAGTCGTACCTCCGACCAAGACCAAGACCGGATCGGTCTGTGGGTGGTCTTCTAGAGCCGCGGACGTGTCTGCCTCTTGCAACACAACATTGGTGACGCCCATCGAACGATCGGACAGAACAACGGGTGATAGGTCGACTACCGACTTGGGGGCAACTTCCACTCGGCGATGCAATCGAAGCAGGTCGAGGCGGATGTAGTCGACAACCAACTCCTCGCCACCATTAACGACGAGGTGAAACTCACCATCGGTCGCCGTCATCGTCACCCCAAACTCGGGGTGTCCGTGAATCGAGACCATGGCATCCGCCACAGGCAGTTCATGACGATCGACGACGATTCCACGCAGGAGCGCGACTCTCGCTGGGTCAATCCGGTTTGGAATTGTACCGAACTGCGTCCTGCCTTCACCTTCGTAGAAACCTCGAGTCGATTCGTAGAGATCGGATTCGTCGATGTCGCCAGGAGTCCGATTCGGCGTAACGTCAACACAACCAATTGACGTGCAGGTCAACGACTCTCCACAACTGGTTGCGCCCAACAGGCACACAACCGGTGTCGTCGAACAAAAGCCCGTTTGGTCACAAAAGGGCGTCTCTGAGTTACAGTCGGAGGGTGTTCCGCAACCGATGGTGGGACACCCGCCTTCTGGCTCGACGCACTCGACGTCGCCGGACAGGCCGCACTGCCAACTACCACAAGTCCCACAGCCAACTCCGCGCGTGCCCGAAAGCTCACCACAGCCACCACACTCATTGGGCGGGCACCCGCCAAGTCCGCCGTCAAAGCCGTTCGACGGTCGTCGGCAGGCTCCTTCTGGTTGGAATTCAACGGTTTGGAAGCCATCGGGACCGTAGCCCGTTTCCCATGCGAGGGTGTGAGTGCGAGAAGCCGTTTGAATGACCTCCTGTGCGGGATTCTCGAGAAAGCCCCCGAGTTCCACGAATCTCTCCCTCGGTTGAATCTGGGGGAAACCCTGTGAAGGTGTTGTTCTCGCAAGGACATCTGAGAGGCCCTGAAAACCCGACGCACCGCTGATTGAGACGCCCGGAAAGTCAGGGCTCTCGAAACCCATGGCAGATGAGCTGAAGGACAGCGTACTCCCAAGGTCAGATTCAGACCCAAGGCTGGATAGCCACCCCAACTCAGCCCCCAAACGGGCACCGTTGATCGGATCTGTGCCACTGACACCGTACAGGTTGCTGCCGGGCTCACGCTGGAAAACCGTGATATCCGGCGTGGTCCATCGCGCGATCGACGGGTCGTAGTCACCCCTTGCAAAGTGCAGCAAGCCGGTCGCGGAATCGTAGAGTCCGCCTCTGTGGCCAAACGGGGCAAAGGCAGATAGCGAGCCCGCTGTGATATTGCCCCAAGGGTCATAGTCGACTGCCCCGACGAGGTTTCCAGTGGTCACGTCGTAGACTCGTCGAAGACTTCCAGTGTGATCCGAGATTAGGCGATAGGTGACACCATCACGAATCGCGAACTCGGGCACATCGGGATTGGTTCCGTACATGAATGTGGCGACGAGGTCTCCGTCTGAATCGAGTTCCGCAACTGGATTCTGACCATCGAGATATAGCCAATAACGCGTCTCCTCTGTGACCTCTTCGTCATCAGTGTAGAGCCGGCGACCAATTCGTCGATTTGCGGGGTCGATAACGTACTCGATGCGGTCGCCTGACGGTAGATCGACCCAACGGAGGTTTCCAAACCCATCGTAGTGAAACCTTGTCTCAGCGCTCCCGCAGACCCGACGCCAGAGAACACCAGTGAGGGTGTAGTCGTACTCACATCCCCCGAAAGACAAAAGGCGGTCTTGAAAGTCATGGGACACGCTATCGGGATGGATCGTCCATGACGCCCCATCGTCTGGCCACTCCGAGGGGTTGCTTGGCAGTGAAACTGCGCCGATTCCGATCAGATTGTTGCTGTCATCGTAAACCGAGTGCGACTGAATGCCGCCGTCTTCCGTAACCTGAGCGAGGCGGCCGGCTTCATCGTACTGGTAGCGTCGAACGACGACGTCCACACCTTGAGTTTCAGTAGCAGTTTCAATGCGACCCAAGTCGTCACGAGTATAGATGACCGACCACAGGATTGTCGGGTCTAGATCATCGCATGCCCCTCGACAGACAAGCTGATCAGATACGTTGCCGAGCGGTCCATAGCCTATTTCCGTATGTACGAATCCAAGGCGAGTCGTGCGAATGCGTCCATCGTTCGCGGTACCGTCGTCGTCGTCATCATCCCGGTCGATCGCGAGTTCACCCACACCTTCGG
>CAZDBH010000518.1:0-5622 GCA_964503485.1 uncultured Bradymonadales bacterium
CAACAGTCTGTTCAGATGGTTTTGAGGCTCGAGGGTGGAATCGAGTGGGAACCCCTCGTGGAAGGCGAGGCCGCTTGGATCCGCTATCTCGACGAGGATGAGGGCGACACGGTGCTCGAGATTGGGGTTTCGAATGACCCACACGACGACATCCGATTCGTTCAGAACGAAGAGACGACACTGCAGCTTGTGGACGGCGAAGTCCACGTCACCAACGACTTTGAGGTCGGCGGTGGAGCGACCTTCGTCGGCAACCTCACAGCCCCAAACGTGCCCTACAATTTCGAGGTCAGCGACACCTACACACAAGGGGTCGGCGCCAACCGTGCGATTGTCCACGACCAAGTCATGGTCTCAGCCACCGACAGCGTCTGTTTCCTGACCGGTACTTACGCGATCGACGACAACGACGAGGACGACTACGGCCTCTGTCAGATCTTCGAGAGCGGTGGGTTGTGGATCTTGAGAGCAGGTAACAACGCCAACGACGGCAACGGTGCCGTCCGTAGGCGCGGCGGCGCCGCTGGGTGGTGCCAGGCGCGATGCATCAGCTGGCGATGAAGTTCGACTGGCGGATCCTCACACCGGCAATACTCCTCACCGCTGTCGCACTCTGGCAAGTCGCAGAGACCCGCCGCAACCACCAGAGTCCATGGATCGGAGGCGGGTTCGGGATGTTCGCCACGGTGGATGGAAGCGATTCTCGCGTTATCACGGTCGTGGTGGATGACCAGCAAGTCCCAGTGCAAGGCATCTCCCAGCGCCTGGTCGTAGCCACTGAGAATCGACCAACACCTGAGGCGTTGAGGATACTCGCCACCGCAGCCATGGCAGGCCAAACAGTGCTCTCTGACGACGCGGACATTCAAGTTGCAGTTTGGACGCTCAAGGTGGAGGGCCTGCAAATCAGACGGGGGTTGTTGCTCGCCCAACCCTATTCAGCTTCGGATCTGAATCACAGTGAATGAGACTCCGACGAGATCCAACAGTGACGCCCTATTGAGGTTGACCTGCGTCTACTTGCTGCTCTTCCCTCCGGGACAAGTCGGCCCCTTTCTCGCGGTGGTAGGCCTTGCGGCCGGCATGCTCGTCTCACCGACACTGCTGAGGCGTTCCATTCCATGGCTTGCCCTTGCCTTCGTGCTCGGCTATCGCGTGGTGACGCTCTACCCACTGCTCGAAAACCACGGATTCCTGGCCGCCTACTGGTGCCTGGCGATAGGGCTTCAACTGACCCGCGAAGAGGGCGTCGCCGAGATGGTGGTGGCACCTCGGTTGTTGATCGGGCTGACCTTCCTGTTTGCCTGGGTGTGGAAAGCAATGCTGTCGCCTGACTTCGTCAGCGGGGACTTCCTCAGATTTACATTTCTCACTGACTTGCGCTTCCAACCATTCGTGACATCGTTGGGGGGGCTTTCAGAGGCGGACTGGAGTCTCAACCAGGCCCGTATGTCGTTGCTTCTCACGGGCGCGACGACCCAAGTGGATCTGGTCGATACGCGAACCATCGGCAGCTTGGCTTTGGCCGCCACCTGGTGGACGATCGTGGTTGAGGCCCTCGTGGCTGTGGCATTCCTCGTACCGCATCGCCGCCTAACAACCCTGCGGAATGTATCCCTGCTCGCGTTCTTGTCGACGGTCTATGTGGTAGTGCCGGTTCCGGGGTTTGGATGTCTGCTCGCGGTGATGGGTTACTCGCAAGCCGAATCGCGAAGTTGGCGAATCGCCTATCTGGTCGCTGCCGTTCTGGTCTTCGCAGCGGCCGATCTATCGTTCTTCTAACGCGAGATCGGCGCCCTCGCTTCAGTCGCTACGGGCTGACCACGATACTCCAACCCTCGAGACGTCCTATGTCCTCAGCTTCATTGTCAGACACAGTCAGCCGCCAGGTGCCGGCGGCACTGTCGGGTTGGGGATCGAGTGTCGAAACCAAAGAGAGGTCATCGGCGTCATCGCCTTGCCGATCGTGGAGTAGCCAGGTCTGATCGCCATGCGACAAGACCAATTTCAGATCGCCCCGGTAGGTGTGACCGAGATTGACTCGAACACTCACCGTACCCTCCGTTCGGGCCGGGACCTCGGCATTCACCGCTACGCCACCCGCGTCGTTGTCCGGAATGGACCTCGGTCCCTCGCCCGGGAAGACGAGTGGGCCGTCTCCGTCACCGCCGTCGATCAGGCCTTCGTTTCGGGGCAGGAAGGTCAGCCCCCAGGACTCGAGGTACCCCTCGTCTCCGTCCTCATCGTCGCTGATCGTGAGCGTCCAGTCGCCCCTGGCCGTGTGACCGTCAAACGCAGTCACGACATAGCTCTTGTCGATGTCTTGATTGCCTCCCCCGTCGCGGGCGTGCAGTGTGTAGGCCGTCTCATTGTGTCTCAGCGTGACGGTCAGGTCGCCGATGTAACTGTGACGCAAGGCAACGTCGACTCGCACGTCGCCAATATGGACCTCGTCACTCACTTCCAGCGTCTGCGAAGCGCTCGCCTGCGTGTTGTCTGGTATGTCGAGCCGCTGCTCGCTGCTCACGCGAACTGGGTCGGGTTGATCCGCCGCCGTCCCCGACGCAGGAACAATGGTGAGGCGCCAGCTGCGGAGTGTCCCGGCGTCCTCGTCGGCGTTGTCGACAACAACCAGGCGCCACTCGCCATGGGCATCCAGACCGGCAAAACCAGGAACGTTGAGAGTTGTCCGTATGTTGTTCCGGCTCCCTCCGGTATTGGAATGTACAGTCCGCGAAACCAGCCCGTGTTCGAGCCGAACCTCGAGGTCACCGATATAGGTGTGCTCGATATCCAGCTCGAGCTGGACGCCAGCCACGGTGATGTGGGGATCAACATCGAGCCGGCCGGTGGCGCCGCTCGAGCTGTTGTCCGGAATGGCCAGATCGCCTGCTCCATCGACCACGACTGGCACGACTCCCTCGCCGGGTACGCTGCCCTGCCGAGAGAGTTGAACCATCATACGAAGGGTCTCCAAGTCGAGGTGGTCCACCGAGCTTGATGGCTGAGTCCACGGATCCCAAAGAAAGTCCGGATGATTCGTGCGACTGTCGCCGACCCACTCACCGCCGATGATGTCACCTTTTGCATCGACCTCCAGGATGTAGTGGTGGTTCAGTTTTCTCTCGTAGCGTCCCTGCTCGCTGGGGGTTGCCGAAGCTGAAGACTCAGTCACGTAAAGGGTGGTGGCTTCCATCTCATACAGTGAAGCCGCGTCGACATTGCGTACATACGTCTGGCCCTCCTCACCCAATAGCGCGTTGGCCTGGGCAGGTTCGAGCTCGGTCTGACTGATGACCTCGAAGGCGACAACGGGCTGGTTCCAGACTTCGCGGTCCCAAGTCTGGTCGTAGGCGAAGGCGCGTTTCTGGAGGCCCAACAAGTTGGTCATCACCACGTGGAAACTGCCGGCGTTGGTGTCGTTGCAGTCGTTGGTTACGATCCGACCGTGGTCATCGCGGCGTACGATATACTGCTCGAGTTGCTCTTCCGTGCACTCAGGTCGGTTGTCGCCGTCTGCCGCTTCTTCGCTCGCCAGTCGGCATCCGTGCACGCGCGCCATGTCGGCCTCGCTCGAGAACAGGTCGCAACGACCACCGATCACCGCTGCGTCGTTATCGTCATAAGCCAGCATCAGGAGCGCCTCGAGGTCGGCCACCTCGAATGTGACCCCGTTGTAGTTCACAGGTTGGAGCGGTCTGGGCTCGTGAATGGCCGCGGGCACCCAAGCGTGACACAGGCCCCACCAGGTATCGACTCCATCCCGGTCGTCACACTCGTCAGTCTGTCCATCCCCATCGCTGTCGAGTCCGTCTCGCGAATCCTGATTGCCCATCTGGGAGCTGACGAACTCGGCCAACGGCCCAAGTTGTTCGTAGTACTCCCGGTCCCACTCCCCGTCCTCGCAATCCTCAGGTCGATAGGGCCGCAGGCTCGCAAACTCTTCGCTCGGGGTCCAGCCGTTGAAGGCACGGTCGTATTTCTCGGCAGGCGACATCTCACCCTGGCCAGCCCAGCGAACATTCACTGAGTCCTCGTAGGTCGGGAAATAGGACGACGGCCACACCGAGTTGGCTGACCGGCCTTCAGTTGGCAGTTCGCTAAGCCGGAAGACCAATTCGGTCCGGGTGGCGAATTGAGTGGGATCGTTGGTGTTGTCCCAAGCGTCAGCTTTGCCTCCTGTCGCCTCCTCTGTTGGCTTGGCAATGACAGGTTCTTCCGGAGGTGGGTCGGACGTACCGCACGAAATGAGACTCAGGGCCAATAAGATAGCTACTAGTCGATCAGAATACACAGGCAAAGCTCCCTCTTTAGGTTGCGGACGCGCTAAAGATGAGTCATCCACACCGTGCGCACGACGTAATCTGGCGAAAACAGAGAGAGCCCTACCAGGCACGTCCCGGCATGCTCGAAAGGGGGGCCTAGACACAGGTGAATTGATGAATTGAAGCTTTGGTCTTCTTGTTGATCTGGTGACTGACCCCGCCGACACTAAATCCGGATGCCTCGCCCGAACAAGTCACTTTTCCACGACTGACCCCGGGAATGGAGCGGCCATTCTTTGCGTTCTACCAGTTACGCCCGTGGCCTGGGCAGGTGTTGGATCAATACAATGAGTTCCATTTCGAGACGAAGATTTTTGCACCGTTGCCTGTATGCAGCGGGCGCCGCGGCAATGCCGGTCGCCTTGGCTGCGCCCGCAGAGGCGGCGCTGCACTGTGGCGATGATCAGTATAACGGCGTGCGGACCTGCACAGCAGGGATTCGGTCGTCGCTGATTGTCAGCTCAGCCGCGAACACGACCCAGTACAGCAGTCAGTGGTGCTGGGCTGCTTGTGTTCAAGGTCTCTTCCGCTTCTACGGTCACTCTCTGTCACAAGAGACTATTGTCCGTCAGGTTTATGGCGGGCTGGTTGACATGCCTGTCAGCGGGGCTCAACTGCTCCGCATCCTCAACGGGACGTGGAGCGACGATCGCGGAGTTCGTTTTCGGGTTCAAGCCGATGGGATGTCAGCCACCGCAGAAACGGCAGCTCACGACCTGGCCAATGACATGCCACTGATCATCGGGACCTACAGCCACGCAGTCGTCTTGACCGCGATGACCTACGCATTCGTGCCTTCACCGTATGGCGTCCAGACTCAGATCTTGGATGCGGTTGTTCGTGATCCCTGGCCGGGGCGCGGGCGGCGTTCACTCAGTGTAGGGGAATGGCAGAGTATTGTGTTTGCGGCACGCGTTCGAGTCGTCTAGAGCACGCCCAGCCCACTGCATGCCGACCTTTACTCAGGTTGAACTTCGGATACGCTCTCAGTTGCAGGCTGAATGTCCCCGTCTCCTGCGCTGACAAGCGTCAATGCCATGGCGATCGCAACCACGACCGAGGCGCCGAGCACCACCTTTGACCATCCCTGGCGCCAGCTTGCGGCGGCAGCGCCAAAGGCGCTAGTTTGCAAGACCAGGAAGGCGTACCAGACGTCGCTCTCGACCCCGTCAATCCACTTCAGCGCTTCGGCACCGTACGCAACGAGGATCAAGGCGAAGGCCGCAACGCATAGGGCCAGGGCTACTAGGAGCCCGTCGCGTATAACGCCCCGGACTCCAGCCGTTAGCTTTTAGCG
>CAZDBH010000519.1:0-5581 GCA_964503485.1 uncultured Bradymonadales bacterium
CAACGAGGTTTTCCATGACCTCTTTCGGACCCACATGGATTTCGTGGTGTGTCGGGTGGTCGGGGCTCCTCATTAAGTGTTGGTAACGGGACTCGTCGAAGCTGGGTTCCCCGACGACAATCGAGAATGTGTGGGTGTTGTTATGGCCGGTGACCTCGCGAACCAAGGCCAACATCGAGCTCGTATCGAATCCGCCCGAGTAGGTCATGCCGACGGGTACGTCAGCGATCAGATTGCGGCGCACGCTATCCCGCATCTCACGATATAGAGGCTGAGCGATGTCTCGTTCAGTAATCGAATGATCGGGGTCGTACCGAATCTCGTAGTAGCTGCGGTCTTCCCAAGTTCCAGCCTTGCAGTCCACCTCGATCAGATGCGCCCCTTCGAGCTCGTGCACTTTGGCGAATGGGGTGTGATGCTCGGGCAGGTAAGCCAGTGAAAAGAAATGAAAGAACCCATCATGGTCCAAGTCCGCCTCGAACTCGGGAAGCTCCATGAACGATTTGATCTCAGACGCGAAATAGAGCCGATCGCGGCCGACCATGTAGAAGAGCGGCCGGATCCCGAAGAAGTCACGGACTATCCAGGCCTTCTGAATTTTTGAATCGTAGATGCAAAAGGCGAACTGACCGGTCAGGAGCTTACAAAACTCGATACCCATCTCTTCGTAGAGCTGGATCAGAACTTCCGTATCCGAGTCGTTTCGACGCGGGTGTTTCTCGTCCAGCCGATACTCACGCCGAAGTTCCTGGTAGTTCGTGACCTCGCCATTGTAGGCAATCCAGACCGTCCCATCCGCATTGCTCATGGGTAGGTCGGCCTTGTGGCTCAAGTCGATGATGTTGAGTCTCGTGTTACCGAGAATGCAGTCGTCCGAACCGTAGTAGCCTATGCCGTCTGGACCGCGATGGTGGAGCACCCTCGTCATGCCCTTCACGAGGGTGAGGTCATCTCGGCTGGCCTTGCCGCCAAGAGTCATCAAGCCTGCTATCCCGCACATGTGTCGCCTAGAATCGAATACGTGTTGCATCAGCGACGGGGAGCCATCCGCCAATCAAAGCTGGCCGCGAGTGTCCTCTGCCCATCCCCAAGCAGCCTACCACGCATCGCACTCGCTGGGGACCGTTCACTGAACGTATTCGAGATTTGTGCCGCATGTGCAGTGCTCGAGCGGGCTGAGGCGTTGCCGGCTACCTCCAGATCCTGGGAATCACGTGAATTAGTCCGCCGGTAATCGGCGCGGCGACTAGGGTGCTCGCCACAGATCGGACTCGAGATTGTAGATTAATCTCGTCTCTGAGAACTCGACTTCACAGTCACCAGGATCCGCGTCGCTCGCGGTTGGGATTGAGGGCCGGGTCCGGCCAAGCAGCAACAATATACTGATCGGGCAAACTCTCTTCGAGTGTCGACGTCGAAAACCCCGCATCCTGGAACTCCTCACTGACATCCTCGGCGGTAAGCCGGTGTTCAGGCGGTGGCCCGTGGTCGCTCTCCGTCGTAAAGTCAACCACGAACACGACGCCGCCTGGGGCGAGCGAATCGCCGAGCAGTCCGGCGTAGTGGACCCGATTACCGATGTGGTGCCAGGTATTGACGATCAATACTCGGTCAATCGAGGCCGCGTCGAGTTGTGGGTCGTCATACGGAATCAGCACGGCCTCGACGTTGTCCGTTCCTTCGCGCTCAGCCCGCTCCCGCATAAAGTCGACCAGTGTGGCTTCGACATCCATCGCGAGCACGCGTCCATCGGCGCCCACCGCAGTGCTCAAGTAGGGTTCGAAATAGCCCGTTCCCGCGCCAATATCGGCAACGGTCATACCGGGAGAGATTTCCATCAGCTCCACGACTTCGTCCGGGCGTTGCCAGGCATCGCGCTCGGGTGCATCAAACACCGCTGACCAGTGTTCGGCGTCACTAAAATCGTGGCGCATTCCCTCGTGAGATCCGCCCTCGACGTGACCAGCGGATTCGCCATGGTCTCCGTGCGAGTAGTGAGTTTCATCTGAATCGACGTGCTGTGGACTGCCGCACGCCAGGAACGCGACCGTGCTGGTCGTTGCGATAAACACCATAAAGCCGCTGATTCTCATTTCTGCCACCATGGGTTCGGTCGGCGAACTACCTCAAGTCGGCCGAGGACTTTCCAAGAAGACGCCGGGCGACGATGAGCTGTTGGATTTGCTGGGTGCCTTCGAAGATGTCGAGGATCTTGGAGTCACGTGCCCACTTTTCGAGCAGATGACGCTCACTATAGCCCGATGCCCCGCAGAGTTCGACACATCGCAGGGTGATCTCTGTCCCGACCCGAGCGGCCTTGGCTTTGGACATTGACGCTTCCATCGAATTGGGGCGGCCATTATCGGCCATCCAGGCAGCTTTCAACGTCAGCAACCTGGCCGCTTCCAGTTCTGCCTCCATCCGATAGAGCTCCGCCTCAGCAGCCGGTGCGGCGCCCTGGACGGTGTCGTAGTCGGCGTGGATGTCGCGCTTCGCCAACAACTCCTGAGTCAATTCGAGGGCGGCGCGGGCTACCCCAATCGCCATTGCCGCTACGATGGGCCGAGTATTGTCGAAGGTCTTCATGACCCCACCGAAACCGGTTTTGGTCTGGATTTCGGGGGAGCCCAAGATGTTGTCCTTGGGTATCCGGCAGTCAGTGAAAGCAACCGTTGCCGTGTCCGACGCTCGGATCCCCAGCTTCTTGTCGAGACGCACCACCTCCATCCCAGGGGTGCCCCGCTCAACCACGAACGATTTGATCGCTGCCCTGCCCACGGCCCGGTCCAAAGTGGCCCACACCACGATGGCGTTGGCCCGTTCACCGGTTGTGACGAAAATCTTCTCGCCGTTGAGCACCCACTCGTCGCCATCGAGCACAGCGGTGGTGCGAATGGCCGCCGAGTCCGAACCTGCGTCGGACTCGGTGATCGCCATAGCGGCCCACACATTGCCGAAGCGCTTCTTCTGTTCAGGCGTGGCGACCGCTGCGATGGCCGCGTTGCCCAAACCTTGGCGTGGAATCGTGAGGCCCAGCCCGATGTCCCCCCAGCAGATCTCGATCATGCTGAGAACCGTGCCCATGTTGCTGCCGTTGCGGATTTTGGAGGAGTCGTGCTCCTTCTTGCTCACCTCTCCAATTCCCGCATCGGGACCGGCCCCGCTATCGCGCATGCCGTCCATGAGGGCAGCCAGCATGTCGAGCTCCTTCGGATAGGTGTGCTCGGCTGTATCGTACTTGCGCGAGATCGGTCGGAACATGTTCTCGGCGACCATGTGCGCTTGTTGAATCAACGGTTTGAGTTTCTTCGGAATCTCTAGATTGAGCATATCATCCCCCTCAGACGAGTAGTCCGCCTTCCATGATGGCGATTGCTCGCAGTTGCCGATACCAGCGCTCGACCGGATGGTCCTTCACGAAGCCGTGGCCTCCCAGAAGCTGGACCCCGTCGCTGCCTATCTTCATTCCCTTTTCCGAGCACTGGATTCGAGCCAAGTAAGCTTCCCGGTGGAACGAGAGGCCCTGCTCGGCACGACTCGCGGCCCGATAAACCAGCAGCCGCATCCCTTCGAGCTCGATCGCAATGTCCGCGATCAAGAAGGCCACCGCCTGCCGGTTGGTGATAGGTTCACCGAAGGCCATTCGCTCATTGCAGTAGGTCTTCACGTAGTCCAGCACAGCCTGACACGTACCGACCGCCATTGCCGACCAGGCAATGCGAGCTCGGTCGACCAGGTCGTTGAGGTCGAAACCATCCCGCCCCGGTTCCGCCAGCATCGCGTCGCTGGAAACCTCGACCCCATCAAACGTCAAACGGCACAGGCCCGCACCGCGCAGGCCCATGGTCGGTTCCCGTTCGACCGTAAGACCATCGACGCCCTGCTCGACGATATACAAACGCGTGCCGAGTCCCATGGTGTTTGCCGCAACGATGAAGAGCTCAGCCGACTCGCCAAGCGGGACCATGCACTTGGTGCCGTAGAGACGGTAACCGCCGTCCTTTCTCACAGCGCCCGTCCGCATCTGTCCCGGGTCGAATAGCGGCTCCGGTTCGAGAAGAGCCAGCGCAGCGGGCACGAACTCCTCGCCAGCGAAGCTGGGCAAGTACCTGGCCTGTTGTTCCGCTGTGCCCCAATCGACCAGGGCATTGACCACCCCGAGGGGTGCGAGCGCGGCGAAGGCCAGATCCATGTCTCCCCACGCGAGATCCTCCGCGATGATTGCGTTGGAGGCAGGCAGCCGTTCTTCACCGAAGCCCCCCACGCTCTCTGGGACCGCCATCATCGTCAGACCCAACTCGTGGCTCTGTTGAAGCAGGTCGCCCGGTGGCGCACAGCTCGCATCAGCCTCTTCGGCCGCGGGTCGCATCACCGTTTCGGCAAAGCGATGCATGGTTTCGCGTGTCATCTGCTGGTCAGCCGAAAGCGTCAGGTCGAACACCGCTCGCTTCTTCGCCGGCTTCAGACGATCCGGTTCCCCGGCGGCTGGCCGCTTCTTGAACCGACTCGCCGCCTTCGTCGCCGTTCGCAATCCCTCTTTCGCGCCTCGGTAGAGCCAACGCTCGGCGGGTTCTAGCAGTCCGAGTTTACGGGCTGTCTCGGAGCCCGCGAACTGTGTCAGGAGCTTGACTGGCAAGCCCATTGCGGTGTTGAGCGCCTTCGCAGCTCCGCTTTCGCGCGCGCTGCCGAGGAACTTCGCTCTCGTGGTCTGTGTCATGGGTACTTCCTCCCGAAGCTGGGCTCAGGCGACGCGCCTGGCGTGGCCGGCGATTCAGTCCAGGTGATACACCACTTCGCAGGCCATCGTCGAGCGATCCAGCCCGAGATTTTGATACCTAGGTCCGAATTGCGGCCGTTGCCGAGAACAAACTGCTGTAAGGGGGAGGCCTAGGTGAAAGCGACGGGCACCGCGCCGACCATACGGCACGTGACGGGAAGTTCCTTTTCGGCTTCATCATCCCTCGCGGTGCACGCTAGATTGCCGCGAGCGTCCATCGTAATGACCAGCGAGATGCCGTCGGTGTGAGAGTAGCGCCGCTCGCGTGGTATCTCGAGCTCCGCGACGCGGGTTTCGGTCACGATTTCGAGCGAATCCGAAGCCACCAGAGTCATTCGAAAAGGCTCCAGCGGCGCATTCGGTTTGCGCGGATCGTCCATAAACTGAGTCGTATAGGTCGCCGGTAGCGGTGTGCCCGAGGGGAACGCCGGCCAAAAGGAACCGGCGCTGTTGGTCCCCAGCGCACTCGAGAGCCACGGTCCCTCACCCGTTCTCTCCACTGAGAGCGGCGGCCGGACTTGATTCACCATCTCGTCCCAGCTCGTCTCCCCGCGCAGCAGGGGACCCACGTGCTTGTCGTTCAGCGCTCTCCACAAGATTGGATTGGCTGTGGCCTTTTTTCGTCTTTGCCGGTCGAACCTGACCAGTACCACGATTGAGGCCACAAAAACCGCCAGAAGCAACAAGTACATGGTGCGATAGTCTCCCAGTGCGGGCGCTGACTACACCCTCATCGACAAGCAATAGCGTAGCTAGGAGCCTGTCGCGCATAGCGCTCCAGGCTCCGCCATTGGCTTTTAGCGA